>JBKJPE010000045.1:0-15359 GCA_046595185.1 Nocardioides sp. | reverse complement strand
GACCGCTACACGTCCCCGCGACTGACCGAGCATCCGGCCGTTCGAAGAGATCCGGTCCTCGGTCGGCTCAGCCGGCAGTCGTCCCGCCCCTCGAGTACGAGCAAGCCCGCTGCGCTGCGGTCGACGGGTAAACCACACCCTGTCCTGAACGGCAGCGAACCTGGGCGCTCCTAGCTGCGGCCAAGCAACCGAAGCGGGCTCTTCGGGCGTTGCCTCGCCGACTCCCGGCCACATCATCCGAGTATGCGCGGGCACTGTCTTGCCACTCGCCACGCAGAAGGTCGGAAGCCCGCCAGCCATCGAATCATCACAGCCGCAGGTCCTGGGCGAGCGTGAGCCGGTCGATCTTGCCCGAGTGGGTCGTTGGCAACGACCCGAGTACGACAACGTCCTTGGGCCGCTTGTGCGGCGCGAGGTGCGCCGCAGCGTGGTCACGCACCTGTTGTTCGGTGACCGTGCCCGTCACGGCCGCACAGACCTTCTGTCCCCAGCGTTCGTCCTCGACGGGAAAGACCACGATCTGTCTGACGCCTGCGATCTCACCGAGTACGCGTTCCACCTCGGCCGGGTAGACGTTGACGCCGCCGGAGATGATGAGGTCGTCTCGTCGCCCCTCGAGGAACAGGTATCCGTCCTCGTCGAGGCGCCCGAGGTCGCCCACGGTGAACCAGTCGCCGTCCCACGTGGCTGCGGTCTTCTCCGGTGCCTGCCGGTAGGCGAAACGTGCGTGCGGTGGCACCCGGCACCAGATCTGACCGTCACGCACGGCGAGCTCACGGCCTGGCCGGGCACGCCCGACCGTGCCGGGGTGGCGCTCCCACTCCCGGTAGGGGCACACCGTGAACTGACCCTCGGTGGACCCGTAGAACTCGGTCAGGACGTCGGGACCGAACAGATCAGCGGCGGCACGGCGTACGCGGTCCGGGCAGCTGGACCCGGCGTGGGCGAGCAGGCGGAGCCGCGAGACGGAGGGCCCGGGGCGCCCAGGGCGGCTGCCCCGGTCGTCGAGCACCCGCTGCAGGTGCGCGGGGGCCATGAACGCCGACGTCACCTCACCACCCTCGATGAGTCGGTTCGTCAGCGCCGGGTCGAAGTGCGGGGGTACGACGACGCTGCCGCCGTGCAGGAGCGTGTAGAGGGCGAAGCGCAGCGGTGCCGAGTGCGACAGTGGCGCTGAGACGAGGTGGACGTCGTCTGGTCGAAAGCCCCAGACCGCCCGTTCCTCCTCGCTCAGCGCCCGGGCCCCCTGCTCGTCGAGCCAGCCGCTCCAAACGCCCTTCGGCCTGCCGGAGGTGCCGGAGGTGTAATGGACGGGCCGGCACCGGAACCATGCGGTGGGGTTCTTGTTCGCTTCGCCGCCTCGGTCCGGCATCTGGGTGAGGTTCGACAGAGCGCCGTCGTCGATGGTCAGTGCCGGCGCGCAGTCGTCAAGGAGCTGGTCTCGCTCGGAGTCGGTGAGGCTAGCGCTCAGGACGACGGGGGCTCTGCCGGACACCAGGCACCCGTAGACGGCGCCGAGCAAGGCAGGGCTGTTGCTGGCGGTGAAGGCGACCCACGCCCCTGGTCCCACGCCAGCGCGCTCGAGTGCGTTCGCGACCACCGGAGCCAGCCGTGTCGCCGCAGCGTGGTCGAGCCGCGGTGTCGCCTCATCAGTGCGGTGGTCCATCCCTGCTCCTCACTCGATCGGGCCGTCCTGGCGCATGCGCCTCCGGGATCGTGCGGCGAGTGCCCCTGAGCCCACCGGCCTCAGCCCACCAGCGCGAGACTGATCTGTGGCACGTAGGTCACGATCAGCAGTGCCACCAAGAGCACGGCGGCGCTCGGCAGCGCCGCCTTGGCGACGCGGAGCACGCTCATCCCCGACAGTCCGCTCGCGACGAAGAGGTTGAGGCCGAGCGGTGGCGTGATCATGCCGATCTCGAGGTTCATCACCATGATGATGCCGAGGTGGATCGGGTCGATCCCGAGCTCGATGGCGATCGGCAACAGGATGGGCGCGATGATCAGGATGGCGCTCGAGGTCTCCATGAAGCAACCGGCGATCAGGAGGATGATCGTCACCATCAACAAGAAGGTCCACGGCTGGAGGTCCAGCGCGATGAGCGCCTCGGTGACCTCGTTGGGGATCCGCTCGGCAGTGAGGACGAAAGAGAACAGGATGCCGTTGGCGATGATGAACATGACCATCGCCGAGACCCGGGACGAGGTCAGCAGCACTGACCCGAGATCCTTGAGCGAGAGCTCGCGGTAGACGAAGGTCGAGATGACGAAGGCGTAGAACACCGCCATGGCCGCTGCCTCGGTGGGTGTGAAGATGCCCCCATAGATGCCGCCAAGGACGAGCAGGGGGAGCAGCAACGCGAGCACCGCGTCACGCACCGCCTGCACCTTCTCCGCGCGCGACATGTCGATGGCGTGCTCACCGGTGCCGTAACCCCGACGCCAAGAGATGACGACCACCAGCAGCAGCAGCATCGCCCCGGCGAGCAGGCCGGGCAGGATGCCGGCGATGAAGAGGTCACCGATCGACTGCTCGGTGGCGATGCCGTAGACGATCAGCGGGATCGAGGGCGGGATGAGGATCCCCAACGAGCCCGAGGTGGCGACGAGCCCGGTGGAGAACTCCTTGCCATAGCCGTTGTTGATCATCGCGGGGATGAGCAGGGTGCCGACCGCCACCACCGTCGCCGGGCTGGAGCCCGAGATCGCGGCGAAGAAGACGCAGGACAGGACGGCGGTGATGGCCAGGCCGCCCCGGAAGTGGCCGACCACGGCCAGGCCCGCCTTGATCAGACGAGCGCTGATGCCGCCGCGGCTCATGATGGTCGCCGCCAGCACGAACAGCGGGATCGCCACCAGCGGGAAGGTGTTGAGCGCGTTGAAGAGCGTCTCGGGGACCTGCGTGAGCGGGATGGTCGTGAAGTAGAAGAAGTAGACGAACGTCGAGAGTCCGAGGGCCACCGCGATCGGCGCGGAGGAGAAGAGCAGGACGAAGAGGATGACGAAGAGGGCGAGCGCGGCGGTGCTCATCGGGTGCCTCCCAGAGGACCGTCTCGACGGTCGCCGTGGCGTGGGTCGTCGGGTGCCGGTGTCTCGTCCAGGGGGGCGCCGCCCTCCGCCTCTAGCAGCGACTTCGCGGCCTGGGGGTAGGGGTCGTCCCCGCGCGCCAGGCGGACCAGCACCTGGACGGTGCGTACGAACATCAACGTGAGCCCGATCGGGACCGGCAGCGTGACGACCCACAGAGGCAGTCCCAGCGCCGGTGTGAGCGTGCCGCTGGAGCGGGGCTCGAAGATCAGCACCCAGCCGAACCAGCCGATCGCGCCGAGGTAGACCAGCGTGACAAGGGCAGCGACCGCCGCCATGACCCGCTTGCCGCGCTCGCCGAGGAAGGCCGCGATGACGTCGACGTTGACGTGCTCGTTGTGGCGCAGGGTGATCACCGCGCCGAGGAAGGTCGAGAAGATGACCAGGTAGATGATCGCCTCCTCGGACCAGAAGATGATCTCGTTGAAGAAGGTCCTGAGGATGACCGCGATGATGGCGAGGAGCGCGGCGGCGCCCAACGAGCCTGCGGCCAGGACGTTCTCCACCTTGCGCAAGATGGAGTCGAGCGTTGACATGGGGTCCTCCGGTCGGCCGTGGCGACCGGGGCGGCCCCGAAGGAACCGCCCCGGTGCGCCCGGTGGGGGTAGGTCAGTCCTGCTGGTTGGCGAGCAGCTCGTCGATGAGGTCCTGGCCGATCACGTCGGCGTACTCCTGCCAGACGCTCGGGACCACGCTGTCCTTGAAGACCTGCCGCTGCTCGGGCGTGAGCTCGGTGATCTCGGTGGTGCCGGCGTCGAGGATGGTCTGCTTCGCCTCGGCGTTGAGGTCGGCGGCGACCTCGCGGTTGTAGGTGGCGGCCTCGTCCGCGGCCGTGGTGACGCACTCCTGCTGCTCCGTCGACAGCGACTCGAAGAACTCCCGGTTGATGGTGTGCACGTAGCCGATGTAGCCGTGGTTGGACTCAGAGATGTGCTCCTGGACGGTGTGCATGTTCTGCGACTCGATGTTGGAGTACGGGTTCTCCTGCCCGTCGATGACGCCCTGCTGCAGGGCGTTGTAGACCTCGGCGAAGGCCAGCGGGGTGGTCGCCGCACCCCACGTGTCGAACTGGCCCTGCAGCACCTCGGAGGGCTGGATGCGGAAGCGTTGGCCCTCGAGGGCGGACGGATCCGGCATCGGGGTGTTGGACGAGAGCTGCTTGAGTCCGTTGTCCCAGAGCCCGAGCACCTGGATGCCGCGCTCGGCCAGCTCCTCGTTCTCGTAGATCGCCTGGCCGACGGCGGTGTCGGGGGAGGCGATCTCGGGGATGTCGTCGACGGTGTCGAAGAGGAAGGGGAGGTCGAGCACCTGGAGCTGCGGTGCGATGGGGGTGAACTTCGCGCTGGCCGGAGCAAGCATCTGCACCGCTCCCGACTGCAACGCCTGCAGCTCGTCCTCGTCGCCGTAGAGCTCGGAGTTGGGGTAGACCTCGACGGTGAGCTGGTCGCCGCAGGTCTCGTCGACGACCTCGGCGAACTTCTCGGCAGCCTGGCCCTTCGGCGTCTCGGCGGTGACGACGTGGGAGAAACGGATCGTCTGTGCCCCGTCCTCCCCGCCGTCCGCGGTGCGCGCTCCGCCGCAGGCAGCGGCGCCGAGGGCGATGGAGATCAGGGCAGCGGTGCCGAGGGCCGGACGGCTGGTTCGAGTGACTCGCATGGAACTTCCTTCACTGTGGGTGGTACCGGATGTGCGGAGATCGATCGGTCGGCGGGGTGGGCCGTCAGCGGACCCTCAACGGGGCAGGCTGCGCTGGAGACGGACACGGTAGGAGTAGTGCTCGGGCAGGAACTCGCTGACTGCCAGCTCGACGGGTTCGCCGTGCGCGTCGGTGTAGGTCCGCTCGATACGCAGCAATGCCTGCTCCGGCTGGCAGCGCAGCTGCTCGACGGCGAGCGGGGTCGCAGGGGAGACGGAGATCGATTGCTCGGCGTCGGAGATCGGCGCCGCGAGCCGGGTGTCGAGCAGGCCGATGACGGTGACGCGGCTGCGCATGCCGGGCTCGGTCACCTCGGGCTGGCCCACCAACAGCCGGCCAACGTCGGGCGGCAGGTGGACCGCGGTGAGGCAGAACGGCACCTCCTCGTGAAGCCGGCGGAAGACCACCGTCCAGACCATGTCGCTGTCCAGGCGCATCCGGCCGGCGGCGGAGACGTCGACCCTACGACGCAGCGGACGCACCAGGTCGAACTCGGTGTCCAGTGAGAGGCCCATGAGGTCCTCGACCGACCCGAACGGGCGTAGGTAGCGCCCTGCCTGGTCTGCGACGAACGTGCCGCGCCCCGGCACGCGGTAGACCAGGCCGTCGGAGACGAGCTCCTGCATGGCGCGCCGCACCGTCTGCCGGCTCAGCACATGGGTGTGAGCGAGCGCCGCCTCGGTCGGCAGCCTTCCCTCCGGGAAGGCTTGGCGCAGGATGCCGTCACGAAGCTGCTCAGCCAGCACGCGGTAGGCCACGTCGGGCCTGCCGGCACGGGCCGGGTCTGTCATGTCACCTCCGGCGGGAGTCGAACCGGCCCGAGGGTAATGTCACCTCGCGGGCCGGACAATTGGCAGATTGGTACGGCCAATTGAATACCGGCGGAAGCGGTGTGTCAACGATCACAACGCAACGCGCGGGAATCTCTTCGGACGTCAACCCTCTGACGTCGCCTCGGCGACGAGGCGCGGCGCGTGCGCGACGAGGAAGCCGTCGAAGGCCTGGGCGGGCGGCGGCAACGGTCGGTCTGCCACCCGTACGAGCGCGATGGTTCGGGCCACGGGCAGGTCCTCCACGATGAGCTCACGGGTGTCTGCTGTCATCGGCCCGGCCGGCAGCAGCGCCACACCGAGCCCGGCCGCAACGAGTCCGCGCACGGTGGCGACATCCTCGCCCTCGAACGCCAGACGCGGTGAGAAGCCGGCGCGGAGGCACCACTCCTCGGTGATCCGTCGCATGCCGTAGCCCGGCTTGAAGCCGACGAACGGCTCGTCGGCGGCTGCGGCGAGCGACACGCTGCGGCGCCTGGTGAGGGGGTGTGACGAAGGCACGGTGAGCCGCAGCGGCTGGCGGTGCAGCGCCATCGTGGACAGGTCCTCGTCCTGGGGGAGCGGGGAGGTGAGGCAGAGGTCGACCTCGCCGTCTCGCAGTCGGGCGAGCACCGCGTCGTGGCCGTCCTGCACGAGCTGATAGCGAAGGTCAGGGTGGCTGGTGCGGAACTCTCGCAGGAGGCGAGGAACGACGGCCACACCGAGCGTGTTGAGGAACGCCAGCGCGATCGTGCCCGCATGCGCGTCGTGGGACCTCACCACGTCGGCCACGCCCCGCTCCAGGTCGAGGAGGGCCTGCTCGGCGACGGCGGTGAACTGGCGGCCTGCCCGGGTGAGCTCGAGCCGACGGCCGCGCCGGGCGAACAAGGCGATGCCCACCGCCTGCTCCAGACGGACGATCCGGCGGCTCAGCGTCGACTGCGGCACACCGAGCTCCTCCGCGGCGCGGGTGACGTGCTCCCAGCGTGCCACCACGGTGAACTCGGCCAGTGCCTGCACATCGCGCACGAGCGGGTGCAGTGAACTCTCATGCATCACAGCATGAAGATTCTCATATTGATGCATTGGACGCATCAGAGGTGGAGACCTAGCGTCGCGAACGTGAGCCCGTCTCCCGCCACCGCCACGAGCGTCCCGGGCATCGAAGCCGGAACCCCTGAGTTCCGACGGCTGAGCGCGGCGTTGTGGTGTGCCGGCGTAGGGACCTTCGTCCTCCTCTACGCGGTCCAGGGCCTGCTGCCGTCGTTCGCCCGCGAGTACGACGTCTCGCCCACCGTCTCCAGCCTGACGATCTCGCTGTCCACAGGCGCGCTCGCGCTCGCCATCCTGCCGGTCAGCGCGCTGGTGGAGTCCTGGGGACACAAGCGCGTGCTGACCGTCTCGATGACTGCCGCGGCGGTGCTCGGCCTGATCGCCCCCTTCGCCCCAGGCTTCGGGGCCCTGCTGGTGATTCGCACGCTGCAGGGAGTCGCGATGGCCGGGGTGCCGGCCCTCGCGATGGCCCACCTCGCCCGGGAGGTCGATCCACGCTCCTTAGGGCGGGCGATGGGCATCCTCATCGCCGGCAACACCTTCGGCGGGTTGTCGGGTCGGCTCATCGCCAACGCCGTGGCAGACCTCGCCGGCTGGAGGTGGGCACTGGCGGCGGTCGGCGTGGTGTCCCTCGTTTGTGTGCTCGGCTTCCGGGCGACCCTGCCTGATCCGCGCCGCGGATCACCGACCGGCGAGCCGGTGCGGGTCCTCCTTCGCCAGCTCCTCGGGCACCTCACCGACCCGGGCGTCCGACGCGTCTGCGCGATCAGCTTCCTGCTGATGTCAGCTTTCATCACGGTCTACAACTACGTCGGGTTCCGGCTGCTGGCTGAGCCGTTCGGTCTTTCCCAGACCCTGGTGGGCCTGGTCTTCCTCGTCTACCTCTTCGGCACGGTGAGTTCCACGACCGCCGGCGCACTGGGTGACCGCCGTGGCCGTCTGCCAGTGATGGCGGGCGGCGTCGGGCTGCTGCTGGTGGGCGCCCTGGTCTCGTTGCCGGACCTGCTGCCGCTCGTGCTGGGCGGACTGGTGCTGGTCACCGTCGGGTTCTTCGCGGCCCACTCCAGCGCGAGCGGCTGGCTCAGCGACCGGGTGACGACCGCGCCGGCCCAGGCGTCCGCGCTCTACCTCTTCTGCTACTACGCCGGCAGCAGCATCGGCGGCACCGCCGGTGGACTCGCCCTGGAGCAGGCTGGGTGGCCGGGCCTCGTGGGCTTCGTGGTGGGTCTTCAGTTCCTCGCGCTGATAGTGATCGGCCTGCTGCTGTACTCGACGCCCAGCGTCCCTGACGTCAGGAGGAACGATGACCGAGCAGACGCCGCTGACCGGAGATGAGGGGACCGAGGAGGCCGCACTGCTCCGCGCGGTGGCCGAACGTCAGCCACCCTTCGCCCGCACGCTCGGCTTCCGGTTGGTGCGGCACTCCCGTGAGGAGGTCGTCGCCGAGCTCGACGTGGTGCCGGAGCTCGGCAACCGCAACGGCGTGCTGCACGGGGGCGCGATCATGGCCTTCGCGGACAACCTGGGCGGCACGGCAGCCAGCCTGAACCTGCCTGCAGGGGCCGCCACCACCACGGTCGAGAGCAAGTCCAACTTCTTCCGTCCAGTGCCGATCGGCACGACGGTGCGCGGCACCTGCGTGCCGCTGCACCGCGGGCGCACGACGTCGGTCTGGCAGACCTCGGTCCACGACGGCGAGGGTCGGCTCGCCGCGGTGGTCACCCAGACGCAGCTGACGCTGCGCGACCGTTGACACCATGTCCGGCCAGATCGCACAATGGCCGTACAAATTCGCCAAGCGCAAGGAGACGCCGCTCGTGCTGCCCCTCGACGGGATCACCGTGGTGTCGCTGGAACAAGCCGTGGCCGCGCCGTTCGCCACCCGCCAGCTCGCCGATCTGGGCGCGAGGGTGATCAAGGTCGAGCGACCTGGTGCAGGTGACTTCGCCCGGGGCTACGACGAGACCGTGCGCGGGCTCTCCAGTCACTTCGTGTGGCTCAACCGCTCGAAGGAGTCGATCGCCCTCGACCTCAAGAGTCAGGCAGGCAGCACCGCGCTGCGGGAGCTGGTCGGCCGGGCGGACGTCTTCGTGCAGAACCTTGCGCCCGGCGCGGCACGCCGGCTCGGTCTCGACGCCGACACGTTGCGCGCCCGGCACCCCGCGCTGGTGCACGCGTCGATCTCAGGCTACGGCGACGGCGGGCCTTACACGTCGAAGAAGGCGTACGACCTCCTCGTGCAGTGCGAGGCGGGCCTGGTCTCGATCACCGGCACCCCCGAGGAACCGAGCAAGGTCGGGATCTCGGTCGCCGACATCGCCGCCGGGATGTACGCCTACAGCGGCGTCCTGTCCGCGGTCATCCGCCGTCTGCGCACCGGCGCAGGCGCCACGATCGAGGTCTCCATGCTCGAGGCGCTCGCCGAGTGGATGGGGTTCCCCCTCAACTTCGTCACGTACGGCGGTCGCCCGCCGCAGCGCTCGGGTGCCTCCCACGCAGCGATCGCGCCGTACGGGCCGTTCATGTGTGCCAACGGGGAACGGGTGTTCCTCGGCATCCAGAACGAGCGTGAATGGGCGGTCTTCTGCGAGACCGTGCTCGGCGACGCCGCCCTCGCCGCCGACCCCAGGTTCAGCACGAACCCGCTGCGCGTCAGGCACCGCGACGACCTCACCGCGCTGGTCGAGGCTGCCTTCGCCGACGCGGCAGCCGACGAGCTGCTCGAGCGACTCGAGTCCGCAGGCATTGCCAACGCCCGATTGCGCGACGTCGCCGGTCTGGCCGCGCACCCCCAGCTCGCGGCGCGGGACCGCTGGCGCGAGGTCGATTCCCCCGTGGGCACGCTGCGCCAGCTGCTGCCGCCTGCGATGCCCGACGGGGACGAGCCGCGCCTCGACCCGGTCCCGGGAGTAGGGGAGCACACGGCGGCGATCCTCGCCGAGCTGGGGCTGACCCCTGCTTCCACCGACCACGACCCCGCCGTCACCGGCACGGTGCCGGTGCCGCACGAGAGTGAGGTCGAGGCATGAGCGCGACCGGCATGGCCGCCGAGCTGGCGGCATGGGCCCACGACCTGGCTCCGACGACCGACGACCTGGTCCTGGCCGAGCGAGCGCTCAAGGACACGGTGGCCGTCGCGGTCGCCGCCCGCGAGCACCCGGTGCGGCCGGTGCTCGCGCCGCTCACCGAGGTCGGGCAGTGGGCCGCGCTGGCCCACGTCATCGACTTCGACGACCTGCACATGGAGTCGACCACCCACATCAGCACCGTCTGCATCCCCGTGGCGCTGACTACCGGGGGCGGACCGGATGCCTACCTCGCCGGGGCCGGCGTGATGGCCCGCATCGGCAACGCGCTCGGGTGGGAGCACTACGCCGCCGGCTGGCACGCCAGCACCACCGCCGGCGCGCTGGGTGCGGCGGTCGTGGCCGG
The DNA here is from genome assembly GCA_046595185.1 of Nocardioides sp. Lineage (GTDB taxonomy): Bacteria > Actinomycetota > Actinomycetes > Propionibacteriales > Nocardioidaceae > Nocardioides. Next base: position 5,282 of record JBKJPE010000045.1, on the reverse strand, counting down.
AGCGGCACGCGGGCTCGGCGCCGACGGACTCGCGCGGGCGATGGCACTGGCCGTCCCCGCCGCAGGCGGCATGCAGCGCGCCTTCGGCACCGACGCCAAGTCGCTGCAGATCGGCATGGCCGCCGAGGCCGGCGTCCGCGCCGCCGCCCTAGCCGCCGCCGGTGCCACTGCTGACCTCGGCGTCGTCGAGGCCTGGTTGCGCCTGCTCGGCGGGGACCCGACAGCGGTCGACGTCACCGGTCCGGCCGTGCCGGGCGGGCTGGCGATCAAGCTGTACCCCGCCTGCTACGCCCTGCAGCGGCCGATCAGTGCGCTGCGCAGCGCCGTCGCCGGGGTCGATCTCGACCCGGCGGGCGTCGAGGCGATCGAGGTGCACACCCCTGCCTCGTCGGTGCAGCCGCTCATCCATCACGCCCCGCAGGACGGGTTGCAGGGCAAGTTCTCTCTCGAGTACGCCGCCGCGACAGCACTGCTGGACCAGCGGCACGGGTTCGAGGAGTTCTCCGACGACGCTGTGCGTCGCCCCGCCGCGCAGCGCCTGATCAGCCTGGTCGACACCACCCTCGACCAGTCGGGCGACTGGCTCCTCGCTGGCGAGGTGCACGTCGTCGTACGCACCGCCGACGGCACGCACGAGGCCACCCTGGCCTACCCGCCCGGTTCACCGCAGCGGCCGCCGACCGAGGACGAGCTCGGAGAGAAGCTCGCCATCTGCTTGGCCGGCAGCGGCATCGATGCTGCAGCGATCACCTGGGACGGCTCGGCGGACCTGCTCCGGCACGCCTTCACCCGCTGAATCACCGATCACCTCAACCCGACGAACCACAAGGCACCCGGAGGACACGTCGTGATAGATGGCCTGAACGAGGAGGAGCTCGCGATCGTCGAGCTCGTGCGCGACTTCGTGGACCGCGAAGTGAAACCGGTCGCCCAGGAGCTGGACCACCACAACACCTACCCCGCAGAGCTGATCGAGTCGATGAAGCAGCTCGGCATCTACGGCCTGTCCATCGCCGAGCCGTGGGGCGAGGCCAAAGTCAGCGCCCCCTGCTACGTCCTGGTCACCGAGGAGCTCTCGCGTGGCTGGATGAGCCTGGCGGGAGCGATGGGGGGCCACTCGGTGGTCGCCAAGCTGCTGCAGGACTACGGCACCCAGGAGCAGAAGGACCGCTACCTGCCGCGGATGGCCACCGGCGAGCTGCGCGCCACGATGGCGCTCACCGAGCCCGGTGGGGGCTCGGACCTCCAGGCCATGCGCACCGTCGCGCGCACCGAGGGTGACGAGTACGTCGTCAGCGGTTCCAAGACGTGGATCTCCAACGCCCGCAAGGCCGGTTTGATCGCACTGATGTGCAAGACCGACCCGCAGGCCGAGCCGCGGCACCGGGGCGTCTCCATCCTTCTGGTCGAGAAGGAGCCGGACGCCGACGGAGGCGGCCTCACCGTCTCGCGGGACCTCAAGAAGCTCGGTTACAAGGGTGTCGAGAGCTGCGAGCTGGTGTTCGAGGGACTGCGGGTGCCGACGTCGTCCCTGCTCGGTGACGCCGAGGGCGAGGGCTTCCCGCAGATGATGCGCGGGCTGGAGATCGGCCGCCTCCAGGTGGCCGGCCGTGCCCTCGGCGTCGCTCGGGCCGCGATCGAGGACTCGCTGGTGTACGCGCAGGAGCGTGAGTCCTTCGGGGTCCCCATCTGGAAGCACCAGTCGATCGGCAACTACCTCGCCGACATGGCCACCAAGCTCTCCGCCGCCCGCCAGCTGACTCTGCACGCTGCGCGGAGGTACGACGCGGGCGACCGCTCCGACATGGAGGCGGGGATGGCCAAGCTCTTCGCGTCCGAGACCGCCATGGAGGTCGCGCTGAACGCCGTGCGGATCCACGGCGGGTACGGCTACTCCACCGAGTACGACGTCGAGCGCTACTTCCGCGATGCCCCGCTGATGATCGTCGGCGAGGGCACCAACGAGATCCAGCGCAACGTCATCGCCCGCCAGCTGGTCAAGCGGGGCAAGGCATGGCACCGCTGATCGCGGGCACGGTCGGCGCGGAGGTCGCCCGCTCCTGGCTCTTCGTCCCGGCCACCCGTCCGGAGCGGTTCACCAAGGCCGCCGCGAGCGGTGCCGACATGGTCGTCGTGGACCTGGAGGACGCCGTACCTCCGGAGGAGAAGGCTGAGGCGCGCTCCGAGGCAGCCGCCTGGCTGGCGGGAGAGGGCACCGCGGCCGTGCGGGTCAACCCCGTCGACAGCCCACACCATGCGGCCGACCTCGCGGCACTCGTCGGCCTGCGCGGCCTGCGGGCGGTGCTGGTGCCGATGGCCGACTCGGTCGAGGCCCTCGCGCGAGTCCACCAACAGCTGGGTCCCGACATCGCTGTGGTCGCGCAGGTCGAGACCGCTCGGGGGCTCCTGCGGGCTGTCGACCTGGCGTCCGCGCCCGGTGTGGTGCGGTTGGCGTTCGGTCACCTCGACTTCGCCGTCGACGTCGACGCGGCACCCGAGCCCGAGGCGATGGCGTACGCGCGCAGCACGCTGGTCGTGGCCTCCCGCGCCGCCGGTGTCGCTGGGCCGGTCGACAGTGTCACCACCGACCTCGACGACGCCCGAGCCACGCAACGAGATGCCGCGAGAGCCCGGGCGTTCGGTTTCACCGGCAAGCTCTGCATCCACCCGCGTCAGGTGGCCGCGGTCAACGACGCGATGAGCCCGACCGACGCGCAGGTGGCGTGGGCCGGGCGGGTGCTGGCTGCCGGGCCCGGAGCCGTCCGTGTGGACAACCAGATGGTCGACCCGCCCGTCGTGGCCCGGGCCGAGCGGATCCTCGAGCGATCCAGGAGGACCCGATGAACGAGACCGAGCAGACTGCTGCGGCGTCGGAGCAGGTGGTGGTCACCGAGCTCCTCGTCCCCCAGCAGGCAGCAGCCCTGGCAGGAGTGATCGGTGCTGATGTGCCCACCTCGACGCTTCCACCACTGTGGCACTGGGTCCACCTGTTGGAGCGGCGCCCGCAGGGCGACCTCGGCCCTGATGGCCACCCGACCTCCGGCCTGCCAGCCCCACCCGGTCCCGGGCGTCGCAGGATGTACGCGGGGGGCCGTGTGACGACGTACGGAGGACTGCGCCTCGGAGCGGAGGCGACCCGCACCACGCGCGTGGTGGCCTCCCAGGAGAAGCAGGGGCGCACCGGCCCGCTGAGCTTCGTCACCGTCCGCCACGAGATCACGCAGGGTGGCGATCTCCTGGTGGTCGACGAGAACGACATCGTCTACCGCGCCGCCGACTCCGGCTCGCTGCCGCCGGCCCAGCCCGATGGTGAGACCCCCACGCGCGCGGCTCACCTCGACCTCGCGGTCGACGAGGCACTCCTGTTCCGCTTCTCAGCCCTCACCTACAACGCCCACCGGATCCACTACGACCACGCCTGGGCGCGCCAGGAGGGGTACGCCGACCTGGTCGTGCACGGCCCGCTGCAGGCCCTGATGATGGGCGAGCTGCAGCGGCGGGCCGGCGGCGGTCTCCTCGGACAGACCTTCGGCTACCGCCTGGTCGCTCCGATGGTGGGACCGCAGACCATGAGCGTCCTCGCCGGAGCGGACGGTCTGGCCGCGGGTGCGGAGGTACGTGACGCACGCGGTGTGGTGACCGCGGTCAGCACGCTCGTCCCGGCCTGAGGGGTGCCCGGACGCAGCGCCACCCTCGTTCCCATCGCCGCCGCCAGCGGGCTGACGACGTTGGGGACGCTGCCGGTCTTCCTGCTGGCCTCCCAGTCGGTGCTGGTGCGCGACGATCTCGGGTTCGGGCCACGCGCGTTCGGCCTGGCGGTCGGCGCCTTCTTCGCCGCCGCCGCGATCTCCGCCGTGCTCGGCGGGATGGTCGCCGACCGGGTGGGGCCCCGGGTGAGCACCGTGACGGCCGGCACGTTGGCGGCCGCCGGAGGTCTCGGTATCGGTCTCGGGGTCGACCGCTGGTGGTCGCTGCTCGCGCTGATGGTGGTCCTCGGCGTCGCCAACGCCGCCTGCCAGGTCACGGCCAACCTGTCGATGGCGCGATCCGTGCCAGCTCACCGGCGCGGCCTCGGCTTCGGGGTCAAGCAGGCCGCCATCCCGCTGGCGATCGTGCTCGCCGGCCTCGCAGTGCCCACGGTGACCGCCGCGTTCGGGTGGCGGTCGACCTTCGTCGCCTGCGGCGCGACCGGGGTGCTGGTGGCGGTGGCGGGGCTGAGGCGCCGGGTGTCGACCGCGACCGCCGCTCCGATCGGGCCGGGCCTACGGGACGCGCCGCCGTTGCGGGCGCTGCTCGTCGCGATGACCGCGATCGCCCTGGCCAGTGCGGCGGCGAACGCCCTCGGCGCCTTCTTCGCCTCGTGGAGCTTCGAGGTAGGGCTGTCGCCGTCGCAGGCCGGCGTGCTGATGGCCGTCGGCAGCGCCCTGAACATCGCGGCGAGGCTGCTCGCCGGCCATCTGGCCGACCGCCGCCACGGACGCAACCTCCCGGTCGTGGCAGTGCAGATGCTGACCGGGGCGGTCGCCCTGGTGGCGCTGTCGGTGCCGGTGGTCGACGTCCTCGTGCCAGCCGCGGTGCTCGCCTTCGCCGTCGGGTGGTCCTGGCCCGGCCTGATGCTCTACGCCGTCGTGAGGCTGGGGCGGGACTCACCGGCCACGGCGTCCGGCCTCGTCCAGGCCGGTGCCTTCCTCGGAGGAGCCACCGGGCCGCTCGCGTTCGGCTACCTGGTCGACCTCACGGGGTACGCCACCGCCTGGCGCATCGCTGCGGCGCTGTTCGTGGTCGCCGCGCTGCTCGTCAGCGTCGCGCGTCGCATGTTCGTCGCCGACCTGGTGGCGCGACCGCCCCGCGAGGAGCTCGGGTACGGCGGTGGCCACCGCGTGCCGCGACACGTCACCGGCGGGTCGGGCGCCGCGGACGGGCTGACCTCGGGCAGCCACCGCGAGGACTGACCCCCGCGGTCGTGCGCATGATGTCTCGACCGGACGCGACAACGGCGCGGCCCGCACGACAACGCCGAGGCGGAGAACGCGATCAAGACCGTCAGGGCCGGTAACCCGGCCTCGGCCAACAAACGACTCTCCACCGCCCGCGAGCGGGGTTCTTCCGCGTCCACCCCCAGGCTGTCCTCGATGCTCTGCGGCGGCACCAGATATTTGTCCTCGTGGTCACACCTGCGCCGCAGCCGAAGACTTCTGGCCCTCAGCCCTCAACGAGGAGTGGGTGTGCTCACCGGGCCAGGTCTACGGCTCTTCCACTGACCCCGTGGTCTACCCCGCGGA
>JBKJPE010000200.1:0-16787 GCA_046595185.1 Nocardioides sp. | reverse complement strand
CGGTGGCAGCACCGACTGGACCCACTGCAACGTCGCGTAGCGGGAGGGTGCCACCTGACCCGCGACGTACCAGCCCTCGTGAAGGCATCCGGGCTTGTCCCGAACCCGGTGCGAGCGCAGTACCTCCCCGGCCCACGCACCCCATGGACCTACGGTTACCTCGGGTCAGCGACCGCGCGGTAAGGGCGAGCCCCGTCGCCGCCTGCTGGGTCGGGGCCGACCAGCCAGGCTTTGACGGCGCCGAGACAGGTCGTCGGGGCAGAGCGGGAACTCGCGGATCTCGGTCGCCTCGTCGAGCACGTCCCCCCCTCGACGGCGCTCTCGGACCGGCTGGCGCCACAGCCTGCACCGGTGGGGCAAGCCCCATGCTCCAAGGGCTCGGCCGCCTTCAGTCGACCTGTCAACAGGTCTAGTTTGGCCTGATGAGCACTCATGGCGGTGGTCCATTCGTTCGCGAGGCCGGTGCCGGAGACGGCGTCGTCTGCATCCACGCGAACGCCAGCTCATCGGCGCAGTGGCGCGGCTTGTCAGCGCAGCTGGCGTCGCGCTTCCTCGTGCTCGCGGCGGACTGCTACGGCTCGGGCAGGAGCGCCGACTGGTCCTCGGACAGGGTGATCAGCCTGGCCGACGAAGTCAGGTTCATGGAGCCGGTGCTCGAGAGAGCGGGGCGACCACTGACCCTCGTCGGTCATTCTTACGGCGCCGCGGTCGCGCTCGTCGCGGCCTTGCAGGATCCAGGACGGGTGCGGGCCATGGCGCTCTTCGAGCCGGTCCTCTTCGCAGTCGTCGACCAGGACTCGCCTCCGCCGAACGCTGCCGACGGGATACGTGAGGTCGTGGTGGCGGCCGGCTCCGCGCTCGACGCAGGCGATCGCGACACCGCCGCGCGCCTCTTCATCGACTACTGGATGGGTGAGGGCAGCTGGGACCGAACTCCCGACGAGCGCAAGCCCGCCACCGCGGCATCGGTGGCCAACGTACGGCGGTGGGGCCACGCGTTGTTCACCGAACCAACGCCGTTGTCGGCTTTTCGGGCCCTCGACATCCCGGTTCTGTACATGGTCGGCGGACGCTCGCGCCCCTCCGCCCTCGGCGTCGCGCAGCTGTTGACATCCGTCTTGCCCGACGTCGAGGTAGTCACCTTCGAGAGCCTCGGCCACATGGGGCCGATCACCCACCCCGAACCTGTCAACGCCGCGATCGCAGGGTTCCTCGAGAGGATCGGAGCTGATCGTCGGTAGAGGGGTGCCCATCGGTCACCGGCACGCACCGTGTGCCCACCGGCTGCCGGCACGCTCCGTGTGATGATCGGCGACCGGAACGGGTTGCCCTTCGCGGACCTCCCCTCACAGCGGCACCGTGCGGAGGGTGCCCCCATGACGAGGGGCCCGCGGCGCTCGCCCACGTTCTTGCGATGGACGCCGCGCCGAGCCGACCCCGGCAACAGCCGCGCTGTGCCAGACTTTTTCGTGATGACGCAGTCGGCCGCGACACCAGGGCCGGGGCTCGTGCGCTGTGTCGCCGTGGCGATCGGCCTGCTGGTCGCGATCGTGCTGGTGTTCGCGACGATCCGGGTGGTGGTCGATGGGCCGCACATCCTGGCGGGCACGAGGGGCGACGACTTCTCCGAGCGGTACGTCGCTCATCCGTGGCTGGCGTACCTTCACATCGCGCCGGGGGTCGTCTATCTCGTCGGAGCGCCGCTGCAGCTGTCGCGGCGGTTCCGCGCGCGGCACTACGCCGTGCACCGGCGCCTCGGGCGGGTGTTGTTGACCAGCGCGCTGGGCGCCGGACTCTTCGCGCTTCTCTTCGGTGTCCCGCACGCTTGGGGAGGCGCTCCGGAGGCCGCAGCGACGCTGGTGTTCGGCTGCTGGTTCCTGGTCTGCCTTGTACTCGCGTTCCGGGCGATCCGGCGACACGACGTCCGGCATCACCGGCGCTGGATGGTCCGCGCGTTCGCCGTCGGGATCGGTGTCGGCACGATCCGACTCTGGGTCGGAATCTTCGAGGGGGTCGAGCAGAGCCTCTCCGGCGGCACGACGCCCTCCACGCCGGACCCGACGATGTTCGGCGTCGCATTCTGGCTGGCGTTCACGATGCACGTCGCCTTCGGCGAGTGGTGGCTACGTCGCACCCCCGCCCCGTCCGGATGACCAACGCCAGGCGGTAGTCCGACGAGGAGACGCTGAGCCCGGAGGAGCGCGACTTCGACCTCGCGGCCGTGTCGGAGCCACGTCGTCGTGCAGCGGACCGCCCACGGGTGCCGTGCCACGGTGACGACGCGGGACACACCTGATCGTGCAGACCGAGCAGCTCAGCGTGATCGGCTTCTCCGCGAGGCGTTCCTCGACGGCTACGGCCGCGGCATCCTCGAGGAGGAAGCCGTGTGCGTCCGGCTGCACATGCGCGCCTTCACCGTGTCCCACATCGTCGCCGCCCGCGGCGACGACACCGACTCCCGCAGCCGCCGCGGTCGCCGGCTCAGGTCAGCGCACCTCGACGAACGCGACGACCGCCCCGGTGTCGTGGTCCTCGACCTCGACCGTGCCGGGTGTCTCGAAGGTCAGCTCCTGGCTGGTGTCGCCCTCCCCGTAGTCGACGTACTGCTCGGGTGTCGAGTGCACGTGCAGCTCACCGGCCCGGTCCGAGGCCACGGTCACCGTGATCGGGTCGCCCACGCCCACCTCGAGCTCGGCGGCGTTGGGGCTGACGGCGTCGCCGGCGATCTCCACCGCGAGGTCGGCCTCCGGGGCCGGGGTCGGTGACGAGGTCACCGGACCGCCGCCCCCGCCGCCACCCCTTGACCCCGGGGTCGGCGTCAGGTTCGGCGCGGTCGAGGACCCGGGGTCCTCCTCGGAGGTGTCGGCCTGGCCGCACGCGGCCAGCGTGGCGAGGACGACGAGGGTCGCGGCCGCCGGGGCGAGGCGGGAGGGGTGACGCACGAGGTGCTCGATTCCGGTCGGGGGCTCCGGGGCGCGAGCCCGGAACGGGTCGCCCCCATCGTCCCCCGCGGCACCAGGCGAGGAGCAGCCACCTCCCCCGACCCGGTGCGGGGTCTAGGTGACGACCTCGAAGGTGATCCCGGCGGCCTGCAGGCGGCCGGTCAGGTTGTGGCCCATCGCCTGGGCGGTGGTCACGCAGCCTGCCGTGGGCGGGTTGTCGTCGAGGGCCAGGCAGAGGGCGGACTCGGCGAGCATCACGGCCGTCTCGCCGTACCCGGGGTCGCCGCCGCTGACCCGGGCGTGGAGGGTGCGGCCGTCGCCCTCGGCGACGAGGTCGACGGTGAACCACGACCGCTCCCGCCGGGCCTCGTCGGGTCCCTCGCCCTGCTTCAGCCGACCCAGCAGCAGGCCGCGCACCGGCTTGACCTGGGCCCCCGCGACGAGCGCGGCCAGGCCGGCCGCACCGCCCACGGCATAGCGCAGGGTCTTGGTGCCGACGTAGTGGCTGTAGCGGAACCTCGGGCCGTACGCCTCGAGCGCCGCCCCGCTGCGGGCGACCACCTGCGGGTCGATGGTCGGCAGCGGCAGCAGCCAGTAGCCGAGGGTCTTGTCGCGGTGCGGCCGGCCGGTCACCGCGCGCGACGAGCGCTCGCCGTCACGGGGTTCGAGCCGACGGCGGGCGGCCAGGGCGTCACGGGCCTGCTTCGGACGCGAGATCGCGTCCATCGCGGAGTGGAAGGTGCCCCCCGAGGCCGACCCGCCGGCGCGGACGACGCCGCGCACGGTGACCGGGCCCGCGGCCTTCAGCTGCTCCACGGCGTAGAGCACCCCGAGGTCGTGCGGGACCGAGTCGAAGCCGCACGCGTGCACGATGCGCGCGCCCGAGGCCTCGGCGGTGCGGTGGTGGGCCAGGTAGGTCCGGTCGACGAACTCCGGCTCCCCGGTGAGGTCGACGTAGTCGGTGCCGGCCTCGGCGCACGCCGCGACCAGCGGCTCGCCGTACTGGCGGTAGGGCCCCACGGTGGTGATCACCACGCGGGCCTGGCGCGCGAGGTCGGCCAACGACGCCGGGTCGCCGACGTCGGCCGGGAGCAGGTCGAGGTCGGCCAGCGCCGGGTCGATCCGGGCGAGCCGCTCCCGGACGGCCTCCAGCTTCTGCTGGTTGCGTCCGGCAAGCGCCCAGCGCAGACCGGTGGGCCCGCTGCGGGCGAGGTACTCCGCGGTCAGGCCGCCGGTGAAGCCGGTCGCTCCGACCAGGACCAGGTCGTACGCACGCCTGCCGGGTGTCTCTGCCATCCCCGCATCGTGGCAGAGGGAACCGGGGCACGCCCAGGCGCGTCACACCTCCATGGACCGCCCGCCCGCCCGCGCCGCACGTCGGACGACCTCCCGGCTCGTCGTCGTCCCGGCCGCCCTGCTCGGCCTCGGCGGCTCCTTCGCCGCCGGCGCGGCCCTGACCGGCCCCGGACCGGTCTCTGCGGGGTCGCCTGGGTCGTCGGGGTCGTCGCTGCGGTCCGTCGTCCCGGCAGCGGAGTCGGGGTCGCCGGTCGCGGCGGAACGCTCCTGCGACGAGCTCCTGGACCACTACGTCGACGCGGCGCTGCCGCAGGTGGGGCCGCGCGGGTGGTCGCGCCCACCCCGGCCGGGCGTCCTCCTCGACGCGCTCCCGGTGGAGCAGCGGGCCGCGGGCGACGAGGCCGGTGCCGCCCGGTCGGGCGTCACCACCCCCGGCACCCCCGGCACCACCCGGTCGACCGCGAGCGCCACCGGCACCACCGTCCAGGAGGAGGGCGTGGACGAGCCCGACTCCGTCAAGACCGACGGGACGATCCTGGCGCGCACCGACGACGGCGACCTGGTGCTCGCCGACGTGTCCGGCGACCGGGTCGAGGAGACGGCCCGGGTGTCGCTGCTGGACCTGGAGGACCTCGGCGGCGCGGCGCCGGCCCCCGGCCTGGAGCTGGGTCCGGTCGCGGCCGGGCGGGCCGAGCTGCTGCTCGCCGGGACGACCCTCCTGGTCGTCGCCGACAGCACCACGAGCACGCACGTGGTCTCCCTCGACGTCGCCGACCCCACGGACCCGGTCGTGGCCGAGCACGTCGTCTACGACACGGGCCTGGTCTCGGCGCGGCTGCACGGTGACGTGGCGCGTCTCGTCCTGGCGACCGGGCTGCCCACGCTCGACTTCCGGGTGCCGAGCGGGTACCTGGGACGTGAGTCGGCGCGCGAGGCCAACGAGGACCTGGTCCGTGAGGCCCCGCTCGAGGCCTGGTTGCCGGGACGCAGCGTCGACGGGTCCGCGGCCGAGGGCTTCCTGGACTGCGCCGACGTCGCCGTTCCCGACGACGGCCTGGAGCCCGGCACGACCACGGTGCTCGCCACGACGGTGGACGACCTCACCGGCGGGGACGAGGCGCAGGCGGTCGCGGCGCGGCTGCCCCTGGCGTACGAGTCGCCCGACCACCTGTACCTGGCCACCGCCGGCCGGCAGGAGACCCCGTGGCTCGACGCGCTCTGCCTCGACGCGTGCGGCTCCATGCTCGACGGCGGGCTCGACGGGCTGGACGGCGGGCTCGACCCGGTCGTCCCACCCCTCCCCGACGGCACCACCTACGTCGTCGGGTTCGCCCTCGACAGCACCTCGACCACCCCCGCCGGCAGCGCCGAGGTCGACGGCGTCCTGGCCGACCGCTGGTCACTCGACGAGCACCACGGTGTGCTGCGCCTGGCCCTGGAGGCCGGCACGGGGACCGCCGACGCCACCTCGGTGGTGACCCTGGGGACCCGGGCCGGGGACCTGGTCGAGATCGGTCGGCTCGACGGGCTCGGCCGCGGCGAGGACCTCACCTCGGTGCGGTGGTTCGACGACCTCGCGGTGCTGGTGACCTTCCGCCAGGTCGACCCCCTGCACACCGTCGACCTCAGCGACCCCGCCCGCCCCGCCGCGCTCGGCGAGCTCGAGGTCCCCGGCTTCTCCTCCTACCTCCACCCGCTTGGGTCGCAGCGCCTGGTCGGGGTCGGCGAGGGCCCGCAGGGACCGCGCGGCCTCGGCTGGGGGGCGCAGGCCGGGCTCTTCGATGTCACCGACCTCACCGACGTGCGGCGTCTCGACGTCGTCGGGTACGGCGCGGGCAGCCGGGCCGGGGCCGCCACCGACCCCCGCCAGCTGACCTGGCTGCCGCGCGTGCGGACGGTGCTGACCGTGGTCGTGCGCGGGTGGCGGGCCCCCACCGCGTGGGTCTCCACCCTGGCGCTCGGGGGCGGGCGGATGGACGGCACGATGACCCGGGTCGACCGAGGCTCGGACGCCGACCGGGTCCGGCTGGTGCCGCTGCCCGACGACCGGGTCGTTCTCGTCACCGGCGACGGGGCCCGCTTCTTCGGGGCCTGACCCAGCAGCGCGGGCCGACGTACCCTGGCCGCATGTGTCGCAACATCCGTCCGCTCCACAACTTCGCCCCGCCGGCCACCGAGGACGAGGTCGAGGCGGCGGCGCTGCAGTACGTGCGCAAGGTCAGCGGGGCGACGAAGCCGTCGCAGGCCAACCAGGCCGCCTTCGACCACGCGGTGGCCGAGGTCACCCACGCGACCCGGCACCTGTTGGCGCAGCTGGTGACCACGGCGCCGCCCAGGGACCGCGAGGTGGAGGCCGAGAAGGCACGGGCCCGGGCGGCCGTGCGCTACGCCCGATGACGGTGCGTGCCCCGGGGTCGGCCACGGCGCCGACCGAGGCCCGCCGCGGCGGCGACGCCGACGTGCGTCGTGCCCTGGACCTGCTGGCCGGGCGGCCGCTGGTGGTGCTCACCGGCGCGGGTCTCTCCACCGACTCCGGCATCCCGGACTACCGCGGCCCCGGCGCCCCGGCGCGGACCCCGATGACCTACCAGGAGTTCGTCTCCGGGCTGGCGGCGCAGCAGCGCTACTGGGCCCGCAGCCACCTCGGCTGGGGCCGGATGCGCGGCGCCGAGCCCAACGCCGGGCACCGGGCCCTGGTCGCGCTCGACCCCGAGCTGCTGATCACCCAGAACGTCGACGGGCTGCACGAGCGCGCCGGCTCACGCCGTGTGGTCGCGCTGCACGGCCGGGTCTCCGAGGTGCTCTGCCTGGCCTGCCGCGAGGTCACCTCCCGGGCGGCGCTGCACGACCGGATGGACGAGCTGAACCCCGGCTGGGCACAGGTGCACGGCGCGGTCGAGACCCGGCCCGACGGCGACGTCGACCTCGAGGACACCGCGGGCTTCGTGGTGCCGGCCTGCCGCACCTGCGGCGGGGTGCTCAAGCCCGACGTGGTCTTCTTCGGCGAGAACGTCCCGACGCCGCGGGTGCAGCGGTGCTTCGACGCCGTGGACGGGCTCGGCGGCGGTCGCGGCGGGGACGCCGGCACGCCTGCGGGCGGCGCGCTGCTCGTGGTCGGCTCCAGCCTGACGGTGATGAGCGGACTGAGGTTCGTGCGGCGCGCGGCCACGGCCGGGACACCGGTGGTGATCGCCAACCGGGGAGCCACCCGCGGCGACGACCTGGCCACGTACGCCGTCGACGTCGGCTGCTCGGAGTTCCTGACCGCGCTGCTGTGAGGCGGTGGGGCGGTGGGCGGGTCGGGGGGCGCGGGGCGGTGGGTTGCCGTGGGGCGGTGGGTTGCCGGACCGGCGCAATTGTCGGCTTGACACTGGTTTTCGGTCCGGCGTTCAGCACCAAGTCCACGATTGCGCCCGTACGGCAGCCCGGCCGGCCCGCCCGTACGCAGCCCGGCCCGCCCGTACGCAGCCCGGCCCGCCCGTACGCAGTCCGTACGGCAGCCCGGCCGGCCCGCAAGCACCCCGTCGGTTGCCGCCCACCACCATCTGGAATAAAGTTGCCGTCAGCAACCTTTTGATCCGACGTGAGACGAGACGACGTGACCCAGCTGGCCGACCCGCCCTCCTCGCGGCCCGGGCGACCCGGGCCGGCCGCGGACTCGTCCGCGTCCGAGGCGCCGGCGGTCGCGGCGGAGCAGATGAGCCACCGCGAGGTGCTCGAGGCGCTCAGCGGCCTGCTGCTCGCGATGTTCGTCGCGATGGTCTCCAGCACCGTCGTCACCAACGCGCTCCCCCGCATCGTCGCCGACCTCGACGGCTCCCAGACCGGTTACACCTGGGTCGTGGTGGCCACGCTGCTCACGATGACCGCGACCACCCCGCTGTGGGGCAAGCTCGCCGACCTCTACGACAAGAAGCTCCTGGTCCAGTCGGCCCTGGTCATCTTCACCGTCGGCTCGCTGATCGCGGCGGCCGCGCCCTCGATGGAGGTCCTGATCGGGGCCCGCGCCGTCCAGGGCGTCGGGGTCGGCGGCCTCACGGCCCTGGTCCAGGTCGTCATCGCCTCGATGGTCAGCCCCCGCGAGCGGGGCCGCTACTCCGGCTACATCGGCGCCGTCTTCGCCCTGGCCACCGTCTCGGGCCCGCTCATCGGCGGCGTGATCGTCGACAGCCCCCTGGGGTGGCGCGGCTGCTTCTTCGTCCCGATCCCGGTCGCGGCCCTGGCGCTCGTGGTGCTCCAACGCCGTCTGCACCTGCCCCGCACCACGCGCCCGGTGTCCATCGACTGGCTCGGCGCGCTGCTCATCGTCGGCGGCGTGAGCGTCCTGCTGGTCTGGGTCTCCCTGGCCGGGCAGCAGTACGACTGGGTGTCGGCCACCAGCGGCCTGCTCGTGGCCGCCGGCGTCCTCGTGGTCGCGGCCGCGCTCTACGTCGAGGGCCGCGTGGCCACCGAGCCGGTGATCCCGCTGCGCCTCTTCCGCGACCGCACGACCGTTCTGGCCACCGTCGCCTCGGCCATGATCGGCGTCGCGATGTTCGGCTCCACGGTCTACCTCAGCCAGTACTTCCAGCTCGCCCGGGGCATGAGCCCGACCGAGGCCGGGCTGATGTCGATCGCCATGGTCGGCGGGCTGCTGGTCACCAGCATCGTCACCGGCCGGGTGATCACGGCCACCGGGTCCTGGAAGCGCTACCTGGTCGGTGGCGCCCTGGTGACCACCGTCGGCTTCGCCCTGCTCGGCACCATCGACGACACCACCTCGCTGTGGGTCGTCGGCGCGTTCATGGCCCTGATCGGCCTGGGTATCGGCGCCACCATGCAGAACCTCGTCCTGGCCGTGCAGAACAACACCGCCCAGGCCGACATGGGCGCGGCCAGCGCCACCGTCGCGTTCTTCCGCACGATGGGCGGCGCGGTCGGCGTCTCCACCCTCGGCGCGCTGCTCGACCACCAGGTCGGTGACCGGCTCACCGCGGGCCTGGCCCGCCTCGGCATCGACGACGTCGGCCAGGGCGGCGACGGATCGTCGATCCCCGACGTCTCGACCCTGCCGGCGCCGGTGCGCGAGCTCTACCAGCAGGCGTTCGGCGAGGCCACGGGCCACCTGTTCCTCGTCGCCGTGCCCTTCGCCGCGATCGCGCTGCTGTGCATCCTGGCCATCAAGGAGGTGCCGCTGCGCACCACCGTGGACCGCGACGACGAGCCCGTCGCCACCCCGGTCGACAGGCAGGACGAGGCCGCCGGGGCCCGCGAGGTCGGCCACCTGCCCGAGGGCGCGGACCCGGCGGACGCTGCCCCGGTGGGCCACCACCGGTCCCCGGCCGGGGAGGATGGACCGCGATGACCACGCGTATCGCCGACCGGACCGACCGGACCACCGCCACCCGGACGCTCGAGCGCGAGCTGTCGACGCTGATCCGGCGCCTCAAGCGGGTCGTGGCCGAGCGGGCCGTCGAGGTGCACCCCGACCTGCAGCCGGCGGCCTACTGGATCCTGACCCACCTCGAGCACCACGGCTCGCAGCGGGCCGCGACGGTGGCCGAGCACCTCGAGCTCGACAAGGGCGCGGTCAGCCGGCACGTCCAGCACCTGCTCGACCTCGGCCTGCTCGACCGCACCCCCGACCCCGACGACGGCCGGGCCACGCTGCTGGCGCTGAGCGAGGACGGCGCCCGGCGGCTCTCGGCCGTGGACCAGCACCGGCGCCAGTGGTTCGGCGAGGCGCTCGGCTCGTGGGACGACGACGAGCTCGCCGGGTTCGCCGCCGGCCTCAGCCGCTACAACCGCACCCTGGAGCAGGCGCGCGCCGAGCGTGACGCCACCCGACAGCCCTGATGCGGCCCCACCTCAGGAGCGCAGCCATGCCGACGTCGCCGGCGGCAGCACCCCGTCGAGCGGGCCGCTGGAGACCAGCACCTCCCCCGCGGGCAGCCCCGCCGTCGTGTCGCCGCAGTTGAGGACGACCAGCAGGTCGCCGCGGCGTACGCGCAGCACGTCGCCCTCGACGGCGACCTCGACGGCGTCCGGCAGGGCGAGCGCGTGCTGGCGTCGCGCGGCCAGCGCCGCCTGGTAGAAGGTCAGCGTCGAGGCGGGATCACCCAGCTGGGCCTCGACGGTGAGCGCGGCCCAGTCGTCGGGCTGCGGGAGCCACGGCTGGCCCTCGCCGGGCCCGAAGCCGTACGGCGGGGCCGCCCCCGACCACGGCACCGGGACCCGGCAGCCGTCGCGACCGACCCCCCCGGTGCCCTGCTCCCGGCGGCGCGACCAGGACGGGTCCTGGCGGTGCTCGGGGGCCACGTCGACCTCCTCGAGCCCGAGCTCCTCGCCCTGGTAGAGGTAGGCCGAGCCGGGCAGCGCCAACATGGCCAGCGTCGCGGCGCGGGCCCGGTCCAGCCCGAGCGTGCCCCCGGCGTACCGCGTGGCGTGGCGGACGACGTCGTGGTTGCTCAGCACCCAGGTCGGCAGCGCGCCGACGCGACCGACGGCCTCCATCGACCCGGTGACGACCTCGGCGAAGGCCGCGGCGTCCCAGGGCGCGAGCAGGAAGGCGAAGTTGAAGGCCTGGCTCATCTCGTCGGCCCGCACGAAGTCGGCCATCGACGCCGGCGTCTGCGTCCAGGCCTCGGCCACCGTCATCCGGTCGCCGTCGTACGCCGCCAGCACCTCGTGCCAGCGGCGGTAGACGTCATGGACCTCGGGCTGGTCCCACATCGGCTCGTCGCGCAGCGTGCGCTCGACCATCGACCCGGTGCCACCCGCGGAGCTGATCGACTCGCTGTCGGGGACCTCGCCCTCGGCGACGACTTGGTCGCGCAGGGACTCCTCCTTCACCAGACCGTGGGCCACGTCGACCCGGAAGCCGTCGACGCCCCGGTCCAGCCAGAACCGCAGCACGTCGACGAACATGTCGCCGACCTCGGGGTTGCGCCAGTCGAGGTCGGGCTGGGTGGGGTCGAAGAGGTGCAGGTACCACTGGCCGGGGGTGCCGTCGGGCTCCTCGACGCGGGTCCAGGCGGCTCCTCCGAAGACCGAGGCCCAGTTGTTGGGCGGCTCGTCGCCACCCGGCCCGCGACCTTCGCGGAAGAGGTAGCGGGCGCGCTCGGGGCTGCCGGGCGCCGCGGCCAGCGCCGCGGTGAACCACGCGTGGGCCGCCGAGGTGTGGTTGGGCACCAGGTCGACGATCACCTTGAGGCCGAGCCCGTGCGCCCGCGCCAGCAGCGCGTCGGCGTCGGCGAGCTCGCCGAAGAGCGGGTCGACGTCGTGGTAGTCGGCGACGTCGTAGCCGTGGTCGTGCTGCGGGGAGCGGTAGAACGGCGAGAGCCAGACGGCGTCCACCCCCAGGTCGCGCAGGTACGGCAGCCGATCGGTGATCCCGGGCAGGTCACCGATCCCGTCGCCGTCGCCGTCGGCGAAGCTGCGCGGGTAGACCTGATAGACCACGGCGTGCTCCCACCAGCGCACACCAGGCCCGGAGGCGGGGATTGGATCGTTCAAAGAGCTCATGCCGGCGAGCCTACCGAGGGACGGCCGCTGCTAGTTCTTCACGTGCTCGTAGCGGGCGAGGGCCTCGAGCCGCTCCGCCTTGTGGTCGACCACCGGGCGCGGGTAGCCCACGAGGTCGCGGGTGTCGTCGTCGGGCTCGTGGGGGTCCGGCACGCGGTCGGGGTCGGCCAGCTCCTCGACCCACCGGCGCACGTAGGCGCCGTCGGGGTCGAACTTGCGGCCCTGGGTGGTGGGGTTGAAGACCCGGAAGAACGGGGAGGCGTCGGTGCCGCTGCCGGCCACCCACTGCCACCCGTGGTTGTTGGAGGCAAGGTCGCCGTCGACCAACCAGTGCAGGAAGTGCCGCGCGCCGTGCTGCCACTCCAGGTGCAGGTCCTTGACCAGGAAGCTGCCCGTGATCATCCGGACCCGGTTGTGCATCCAGCCCGTGGCCCGCAGCTGGCGCATCCCCGCGTCGACGATCGGGAAGCCCGTGCGGCCCTCCTGCCAGGCGACCAGCTGCTCACCCGGGTCGTCGTAGGACATCCGGGCGTACTCGGGGCGGTAGTACTCCCGCGCGGAATCGGGGCGCTGGAGGAGGACGTCGGCGTAGAACTCGCGCCAGGCCAGCTCGCTGCGGTAGGTCTGCACGCCCGTGCCGCGGCGCCCGGAGAGCCCCGCCAGGAGCGTGCGCGGGTGCACCTCGCCGTACTTCAGGTGGCGCGACATCCGCGACGTGCCCTCGAGGCCCGGCTTGTCGCGGTCCTGGTCGTAGTCCTGCACCTTGTCGAGGAAGGTCGACCAGGTGTCGAGCGCGACCTGCTCGCCGGCCCCGGGCAGCTCCAGGCCCTCGGGCAGGTCGACGTCGGGGACCGCCGTGGTGCCGCCGGCGTCGTCCTCGGCGAGCTCGCGCCACCGCACCCCGGTCGGCGCCTCGATCGGGCCGCGCCAGCCGTGGTCGTCCCAGGCGCGGGAGAACGGGGTGAAGACCTTGTAGGCCGAGCCGCTGCCGTTGACCACGCGTCCTGGGGAGACGGCGTAGGGCGACCCGGTGCGGACCAGCTCGACCCCGGCGTCGGCGAGCGCCCTCTCGACGGCCTCGTCGCGGGCCCGGCCGTACGGCCCGAAGTCCTCCGCGACGTGGACGGCGTCGGCGCCGACGGCCTTCGCGGCCAGCACCACGCGGCGAGCGGGGTCGCCGCGCACCACCGAGAGGCGGGTCCGCCGCTGACGCAGGCTCGCGTCGAGGGAGCGCAGGGACGCCGCCAGGTAGGCACGTCGGGACGGTCCGGCGGGGTCCCACAGGCGGGGGTCGAGGACGAACAGCGGGAGCACCTCACCGTCGTCGGCGGCCCGGGCCAGGGCGGGGTTGTCCGCCAGTCGGAGGTCTCGACGGAACCACATCACGGAAGTCATCGCGGCCTCACTGTGCCACCGGCCGCCGACAGCGCTCCTCACCCGCGCGGGCCCGCCCCGGCCATGCGTCACAATGGTCAGGTGAGCGACCTCATCGACACCACCGAGATGTATCTGCGGACCATCTACGAGCTCGACGAGGAGGGCATCGTGCCCCTGCGGGCACGGATCGCCGAGCGCCTGCACCAGTCGGGGCCGACCGTCTCCCAGACCGTGGCCCGCATGGAGCGCGACGGCCTGCTGACCGTCGAGGGCGACCGCCACCTCGAGCTGACCGTCGACGGCCGTCGCCTGGCGACCCGCGTGATGCGCAAGCACCGCCTCGCCGAGCGGCTGTTGGTCGACGTCATCGGCCTGGAGTGGGAGCTGGTCCACGAGGAGGCGTGCCGCTGGGAGCACGTGATGTCGGAGACCGTCGAGCGCCGCCTGCTGACGCTGCTGGGCAACCCCACCGAGTCGCCGTACGGCAACCCGATCCCCGGCCTCGACGAGCTCGGCCAGAGCAGCGTCGGCGAGGAGTTCATGACCGGCGTCGAGTCGCTGTCCTCGGTCGCGGTGGCCGAGGAGGGCCGGGTGCTGGTGCGCCGCATCTCGGAGGAGATGCAGAAGGACGAGCACCTGATGAGCGCCCTGCGTCGCGCCGGTGCGACCCCCGACAAGACCATCACCGTCATCTCCACCCCCGCGGGAGTGCTGATCGGCTCCGGCGGCGAGACCGCCGAGATCGTCCCCGAGGCCGCCGACCACATCTTCGTCTCCCGCGTCTGAGGCGGCTGGTCGGGCCGGCGTCGGCGCGGGCCGCACCGCTGATCGCGCCTCACCCGATGCCCCGGACCACCGGTCGGCGCCCGGGATGCGCGCGACCCGCAGGTGTGGCGCACCCGGTCCCGTGAGACGGGAACCGGTGCGACCGCCCCCGGTGGACGTCACTCTGTGACCGGGGCACCTGCGGGCCGGGTGGCTGCTGTGGATTCGCCAGCAGCCGGTCGGTCGACTGGACCGACGGTGATGCTGGGCTGCTAGCGGGCAGCCACCTCACGCGTCCTAGAAGAATGCATTCTCCGGACCACCTCCTTTCCCGTGTGCGATCACCGTAGGTCGGTCGCGGGCGCCGATCAAGGGGTTTGTGCACCGCCGGTGGACAGGCCACGACGCCGTCACCGCCGCGGGCCACACTGACCGCCATGACCAGCCCGGACCGGACCCCGCTCAGCACCGAGCAGATGATCGCCGCCGACCGCCGCGACCCGGACGTGGCGACGTTCGCGGGGGGCGTGTCCTCCGACGAGCACCACGCCGCACTGCGGTCCTCGGTGCGCCAGCTCGGCCGGCTGCTCGGGGAGGCGCTGACGCGCCACGAGGGACCCGAGCTGCTCGCGCTGGTCGAGCAGGTCCGGGCGCTGAGCCGCGACCCCGACGACGGGGCGCTGCACGAACTGCTCGACGGCACCGACGACGCGACCGCGATCGTGCTCGCGCGGGCGTTCACGGCGTACTTCCAGCTCGTCAACGTCACCGAGCAGCTGCACCGCTGGCAGGAGCTGACCTCCCGCGAGTCCGGCCCGCTCGCGGACACCGTCGGGCGGATCGGGGTTGCGCTCGAGGCCGGCACCATCGACCGGGCGCTGGTCACCGACGTGCTCGGGCGCCTGGAGTACCGCCCGGTCTTCACCGCCCACCCGACCGAGGCCAGCCGGCGCTCGGTGCTGGTGCTGCTGCAGAAGATCGCCGAGGAGACCTACGCCGCCGAGGACCCGCGCGGGCGCCCCGCCGACCGTCAGCGCAGCGAGCGTCGGCTGGCCGAGCTGGTGGACCTGCTGTGGCAGACCGACGAGCTGCGCACCGACCGCCCGGAGCCGGCCGACGAGGCCCGCACGCTGCTGCACTACCTGCAGTCGTTGGCCGCGGAGGTGGTGCCGGGCCTGCTCGAGGAGCTCGACCGCTGCCTGGGCACCCTCGACGTCGACCTGCCCGCCACCGCCCGCCCGCTGCGCTTCGGCACCTGGGCCGGCGGCGACCGGGACGGCAACCCCCACGTGACCCCGCAGGTGACCCTGGACGTGCTCGGCCTGCAGCACGACGTGGGTCTGCGTGAGCTGGTCCGCGGCGTCGAGGAGCTCCTCGGCGAGCTGTCGTCGTCGACCCGCGTGGTCACCCCCAGCGACGACCTCGTGGCCAGCCTCGAGGCCGACGCCGCGGCGCTGCCGATCACCTACTCCACCATCCGGCGGCTGAACGCCGAGGAGCCCTACCGCCTCAAGCTCAGCTTCGCGCGGGTCCGGCTGCTGCGCACCCGCGACCGGCTGGCCGGGGACCGCCCGCACGAGCCCGGTCGCGACTACCTGTCCCTGGACGGCCTGCTCACCGACCTGGGCCTGGTGCGTGACTCGATGCTGGCCGACGGCGACCGGCTGACCGCCGACGGGGGCGTGCTGCGCCTGCTGCGCACCGCCGCCGCGGTCGGCCTCGGCCTGGCCACGCTCGACGTGCGCGAGCACAGCGACAAGCACCACGCGGCGCTCGAGGTGCTGGTCGACCGGCTCGGCGAGCACCCTGAGCCGTACGGCTCCCTCGACCGCCCCGCGCGGATCCGGCTGCTGTCCGCGGAGCTGGCCGGGCGACGCCCGCTCACCGGCGCCCGCACCCCCGGCCTGCGCGACGACCCCGACAGCCCGGTGACGGCCTCGCTGGGCCTGATGGACGCGGTCCGCGAGGCGCTGGACACCTACGGGCCCGACGTGGTGGAGACCTACATCGTCTCGATGACCCACGACGTCGACGACCTCCTCGCCGTGGTCGTACTGGCCCGCGAGGCCGGCCTGGTCGACCCCGGCACCGCGGACACCCCGGCCACCGCCCGGATCGGCTTCGCACCGCTGCTGGAGACCGTGGCCGAGCTGGAGGCCGCCGAGCCGCTGCTCGAGGCGCTGCTGGGCGACCCGGCCTACCGCCGCGTCGTCGCGGCCCGCGGCGACGTGCAGGAGATCATGCTCGGCTACTCCGACTCCTCCAAGGACGCCGGGATCGCGGCGTCGCAGTGGCAGATCCACCGCGCCCAGCGCGCGCTGCGCGACGTCGGTCGCCGCCACGGCGTGGTGATGCGGCTCTTCCACGGCCGCGGCGGCTCGGTCGGACGCGGCGGCGGACCCACCGGGGAGGCGATCATGTCGCAGCCGTACGGCAGCCTCGACGGGCCGATCAAGATCACCGAGCAGGGCGAGGTGATCAGCGACAAGTACACCCTGCCCCAGCTCGGCCGCGAGAACCTCGAGCAGGCCCTCGCCGCCGTGCTGGAGGCGTCGGTGCTGCACCGCACCTCGTTGCTGCCGCCCGACGTGCTGGACGGCTGGAACGCGACCATGGACCTGGTCGCGGCGGCCGGCCAGGAGGCGTACCGCGCTCTGGTGCGCGACCCCGGCCTGGTGCCGTTCTTCGTCGCAGCCACGCCCGTCGACGAGCTCGGCCGGATGAACATCGGCTCCCGCCCGGCCAAGCGCCCCGACGGCGCCGGTGGCCTGGACGACCTGCGCGCCATCCCCTGGGTCTTCGGGTGGACGCAGTCGCGGATCATCCTGCCCGGCTGGTACGGCGTCGGCAGCGGCCTGGCTGCCGCGCGCGAGGCCGGACGCGGCGAGACGCTGCGCGAGATGT
>JBKJPE010000022.1:0-3021 GCA_046595185.1 Nocardioides sp. | reverse complement strand
GAGGAGCGCGGCCGCCAGGAGCACTGTGAGCACCGGGCTGAGCGAGTGGAAGAGGGACGCCAGGGTGGCGCCCAGGCCCAGGTCGAACGCGACGTACATCAGACCGAACTGGACGGCGTTCATCACGAAGCCGACGGCCGCGACGCGACCCACCGTGCCGCGGTCCATCCGGGTCGGGCGGCGCAGGACGAGGGCGAGACCGGCACCCAGGAGGGCGGCCAGCACGAAGCGCCAGCCCAGGACCGAGAAGGGGGCGGCGGCACGGACCGCGGCGGGACCGGAGATGTAGCCCGAGGACCACACGAGCACGAAGGCGACCGCCGGCAGGAGCGGCAGGTGTCGCCCTGATCCGGCACGAGAGGTCACCCCGTCACGCTAGCGCTGGCCAGGCACGCGGCCGTCGTCGGTTCGGCGCCGCCACAGCCGCGTGGGAGAATGGCAGGACCCCGTCGTCGTACTCCCGAAAGCAGTCCGTGAGCCCCAAGAACGCGCCTCAGCCCGGCTCGACCGATCCGTCGATCATCCGCAACTTCTGCATCATCGCGCACATCGACCACGGCAAGTCGACCCTCGCTGACCGCATGCTCCAGCTCACCGGCGTCGTTGACGAGCGGTCGTCCCGGGCGCAGTACCTCGACCGGATGGACATCGAGCGCGAGCGCGGCATCACGATCAAGAGCCAGGCGGTGCGCCTGCCGTGGACCGTGCCGGTCGACAACGAGGAGGGTGTCGAGCCCGGCACCTACATCCTCAACATGATCGACACCCCTGGCCACGTCGACTTCACCTACGAGGTGTCCCGCTCGCTCGAGGCCTGCGAGGCGGCCGTGCTGCTGGTGGACGCTGCGCAGGGCATCGAGGCCCAGACGCTGGCCAACCTCTACCTGGCGATGGGTGCGGACCTGCACATCGTCCCGGTGCTGAACAAGATCGACCTGCCCAGCGCCGACCCCGACAAGTACGCCGCCGAGCTCGCCGGGCTGGTCGGCTGCGACCCCTCGGAGGTCCTGCGCGTCTCGGCCAAGACCGGTGTCGGCGTCGAGTCGGTGCTCAACGAGATCGTCAAGCAGACCCCGCCGCCGGTCGGCGACCCCGCAGCCCCGGCCCGCGCCCTGATCTTCGACTCCGTCTACGACACCTACCGCGGCGTGATCACCTACGTCCGCGTGATCGACGGCAGCCTGACCCACCGCGACCGGATCAAGATGATGTCGACCGGCGCGACCCACGAGATGCTCGAGGTCGGGGTGATCAGCCCGGAGCCCGACCCGGCCAAGGAGCTCGGCGTGGGCGAGGTGGGTTACCTGATCACCGGCGTGAAGGACGTACGCCAGTCCCGCGTCGGTGACACGGTCACCAGCCAGCACGGCGGCGCCACCGACATGCTCGGCGGCTACGCCGACCCCAACCCCATGGTCTTCGCCGGGCTCTACCCGATCGACGGCGACCAGTACCCCGACCTGCGCGAGGCGCTCGAGAAGCTGCAGCTCAACGACGCCTCGCTGACCTACGAGCCCGAGACCTCGGGCGCGCTCGGCTTCGGCTTCCGCTGCGGCTTCCTCGGGCTGTTGCACATGGAGATCACCCGTGACCGCCTGGAGCGCGAGTCCGGCCTCGAGCTGATCTCGACGGCACCCAGCGTGAGCTACGAGGTGACGATGGAGGACGGCACGGTGCACACCGTGACCAACCCCAGCGAGTACCCCGAGGGCAAGATCGCCGAGGTCCGCGAGCCCGTCGTCGACGCCACGCTGCTGGCACCGTCTGACTTCATCGGCGTGATCATGGAGCTCTGCCAGACCAAGCGCGGGACCCTGAAGGGCATGGACTACCTCTCCGCGGACCGGGTCGAGATGCGCTACGCCCTGCCGCTGGCCGAGATCGTCTTCGACTTCTTCGACCTCCTGAAGTCGCGCACCAAGGGGTACGCCTCGCTCGACTACCACCTCGCCGACGAGCAGGCCGCCGACCTGGTCAAGGTCGACATCCTGCTGCAGGGCGAGCCCGTCGACGCCTTCTCCGCGATCGTGCACCGCGACGGCGCGTACTCCTACGGCGTCTCCATGGCCGGCAAGCTCAAGGACCTCATCCCGCGCCAGCAGTTCGAGGTGCCGATCCAGGCAGCGATCGGGGCCCGGGTCATCGCTCGCGAGAACATCCGCGCGATCCGCAAGGACGTGCTCTCCAAGTGCTACGGCGGTGACATCACCCGCAAGCGCAAACTGCTGGAGAAGCAGAAGGAGGGCAAGAAGCGGATGAAGATGGTCGGCCGCGTCGAGGTCCCCCAGGAGGCCTTCGTGGCCGCGCTGACCAACGACGGGGCCGGCTCCAGCGGGGAGAAGGCGAAGAAGTAGCCCGGCTCAGCGCGGGGTGCGGCAGGTGCCGGCGACCCGGCCGCGGCTCAGCGTCGCACCGAGGCCCATCAGCCAGCAGGTGGGGCAGCCGCGCCAGGCCACGACGGCGGGCACGAGCAGCAGCAGAGCCAGGGGCTGGCGGCCGGCCAGCGCGAACGCGGCGACCACGAGCAGCAGGCCGAGCACCCCGCGGACGACGTGCTCGGCGACCGAGGAGCTGGCGAACATCGACGTGACGGGGTCCACCTCGACGTCCTCGTGCCGGCGGGTCGTGGTGCTGGTCATGCGCCCACGCTAGCCGGGGACCGGGCGGCCCGGCAGCGGGCACGGGAGGGCCAGCAGCGCCGCGAGCGCGACCAGCCGGTCGTCCGACCCGACCGCGCCGGTGAGCATGACCCCCACCGGCATCCCGTCGGCCGACGAGGTCCCGGCCGGCAGCGACAGGGCGGGGACCCCGGCCAGGTTGGCCACGACCGTCCAGCAGTCGGTGTACGGCGCGAGCATCGGGTCGGCCACCGACGACGTGGGCGGCCCGGCCGGTGCGAAGAGCGGTGCGGTGGTCGGCAGCGTGGGGGACAGCAGGACGTCGTGGTCGGTGAGGGCCGCCGCCACCTGGGCGCGCAGTCGCCGGCGGATCTCCGCGGCGTCGGCCAGCGCGGCCGGTCCG
>JBKJPE010000159.1:0-7466 GCA_046595185.1 Nocardioides sp. | reverse complement strand
GGCTCGCGAGGCCGGCACCGCGGACCACGTGACGGTCGGTACGCACAGGTCGGGACAACGGGTTCGAGCTCCTCGTGAGGCAGGTGCATGACCCACCATGATCGCACCACCCCGGGGGTGGGGGCGTCGTCGGCCCGAGGCGCTCGGGTCGCTACTCCTCCGGCGGGTTGTGGGCCTCGATCGTGGTGACCGGCACTCGCGAGACGCGCGCCACCCGGCTGGGCAGGTCCATCTTGAGCCAGTGCGAGAGCCGCGCCGGCAGGGTCGAGATGATGACCTCGGAGAAGGAGTGCTCGGCCATCGTGTCCTTCAGGGCCGGGAGCGGGTCGGGGTCGCAGATGCTGCCGTCCGCCGCGGCGCCCGCGCCCTGGATCGCCTCGGTCATCTCGGTCAACCGCTGCTGAGCGAGACTCGTGGCCGCCTCCACCATCGTCCGCCGGTGGTGGCTGTCCTGCTCCAACCACGCCCGCGCCTCGTACGCGGACATGCCCTCGTAGGGGACGAAGCCGCCGCTCCATCCGCTCTCGTGGTGGGGAGGGGCCATCGGCACCAGCACGTAGAAGCTGCTCTCCCCCCGCCCGATGCGCTCATGCACCGTGCGGGCCAGATCCTCTCCACCCAAGGTCTGGTTCGCCACGATCAGGTACTCGTCCATCGCCACCGCCCCCTCGCGCCATTTCGAGTGTCTTCCCGGCGGCGTCCGGGGTCAAGAGGCAGATCCGTCGGGGGCTATCCGCGGCGCCGGGGACGTGGTAGGCCGAGACATGGACACCGCGATCCTCCTCGAGGAGCTGGAACCGACGGTCAAGGCCAACCTCGACCGGCACCTGGAAGTGGCCGCGGACTGGATGCCTCACGAGTACGTCCCATGGAGCGAGGGTCGCAACTTCGCGCTTCTCGACGGCGAGCCGTGGTCGGTCGAGCAGTCGACGCTCTCCCCGATCGGTCGGACCGCCCTGGAGGTCAACCTGCTGACCGAGGACAACCTGCCGAGCTACCACCGCGAGGTGGAGCGGGCCTTCGGTCGCGACAGTGCGTGGGGGGAGTGGGTCAACCGGTGGACCGCGGAGGAGGGCCGTCACGCGTTCTGCATCCGCGACTACCTGCTGGTCACCCGCGGCGTGGACCCCGACGAGCTCGAGCGGGCGCGGATGCAGACCATGGAGGCCGGCTTCGACTCCGGTGAGAAGCCGCTGCTGCACGTGTGTGCCTACGTGTCCTTCCAGGAGCTCGCGACGCGGGTGTCGCACCGCAACACCGGCCGGATCACCGAGGACCCGGTCGCGGAGCGGCTGCTGACCCGGGTCTCGAAGGACGAGAACCTTCACATGATCTTCTACCGCAACATCGTGGAGGCCGCGTTGCGGCTCGCACCCGGGCCCACGATGCGTGCGATCACCGACGAGGTCGTCGGCTTCCAGATGCCGGGCTCCGTGATCCCCGGTTTCGCCCGGAAGGCGGTCCAGATGGCCAGGGCCGGCATCTACGACCTGCGCATCCACCACGACGACGTCGTCATGCCCCTGGTGCGGCAGTGGGGACTCTTCGACCTCGACGGGCTCGACGAGGAGGGCGAGCGGGCCCGCGAGGAGCTCGCCGCCGCGGTCACGGCGCTCGACGAGCAGGCCACGCGGTTCGTCGAGCAGCGCGAGGAGTCCGCCGCGAAGCGCGCGGCGCGCAAGGGCTGACCGACACCGCGGAGTGCGTCGTGACCTCGGGCCCTCGACGGAGCGGGACCGGGCGCGGCACCTAGGATCGTCTCCGTGGCCGCCCGCACCGACGCCGCGGCCGTACGCGTCGGAGCGGCCGGGGCGGTCGTCGTGGCCGTCCAGTTCGGGATGGGTCGGTTCGCGTTCGGGCTCACGCTGCCCGATCTGCGCGTGGACCCCGCCTTCTCCTCAGACGGGCTGTCCGACCCGCTCCTCGGCCTGATCGCCTCGGCAACGTTCGCGGGCTACCTCGCCGGCATCCTCGGGGCACCCCGGCTCGCGCGGCGGCTCGGTCCGCGCGCGCCCACGACGCTCGGTTGCGCGTGCGGCACCGTCGGCGGGCTGGTGGTGCTCGTCGCGCCGCACGCAGTGGTGCTCGCTGCCGGGGCCGTGCTCGTGGGCAGCGCCGCGGGCTGGGTCTGGGCGCCCTACAACGATCTCGTCGCGGCCGTCGCTCCACCTGCTGACCGCCCGTGGCTGCTCGCGGCCATCAGCACCGGGACCGGTGCCGGGTTGGTCGCTGCGGCGATCGTCGCGGGCGTCGTGCCGGGGTGGCGGGCGGTCTGGGCCGCGGTCGGCCTCGCATCGGCCGGCGCAGCGGTGCTGAACCTGCGCTTCACCCCACGGGTTGCGCCAGTGCCGCGCGGCAGGCCCCGCGTGGCGTGGCGGCCACTGCTCCTGCCGGCGAGCTACGCCGTCGGCTACTACGTGACGACGACCCTGTTCTTCACCTACGCCGCCGAGGCGCTCCGCCAGGGCGGGCTGCCGGCCGCGGCGGGGCCGGCGCTCTACGCCGTGATCGGGGTCGTCGGTCTGGTCGGGCTGATGACGGGCCGGTGGTGCGAGCAGATCGGCGCACGGCGGGTCGCCGCCTCGTGCCTCGGACTCCTCGCCGCCGCACTGGCGGTCCTCGGTCTCGCCGGCGACGTGTGGGCCGCGGCGCTCGTGGCCGCGGTGGTCTTCGCCCCGGGATTCATGGGCGGTGCCGCCGTCATCGCTCTCTGGACCTCGACGCTGGCCCCCGAGGACTCGACCGAGGCCATGACGGGCGTCCTCGTCGTCGGCGCACTCGCCGCCGTGGTCGGCCCGGCGGTCGTGGGCGGGCTGATCGGTCCGATCGGACTGCCCACGGTCCTGGTGGGCCTTGCCGTGCTGGCCGCGACGGGTGCCGCCGCCATGGCGACGCGCCGGGTCTGACCCCGGGGGGCCGCACGTGCCGCTGTCGGCGCGCCACACGGATGTCGCGCCCCGCAGGTCGCGGTGCATCAGCGCAATTGAGCATCCCCTCCTGTCACGGTCCGAAGCGCTCGGCCAGGCGCCGGCCCAGCTCCACCACCAGGTCGTCGAGGTCGTCGGGAGCGGTGACACCCGGGACACAGCTCGACCAGGCAGACTCCGTCGCGCGGCGCAGCTCCCCTGGGTCGGGTGGGGGGATCGACGCCGGTCCGCTACCGCCACCCTCCACGGGCAGCTCGTCCGCCGAGCCGACGAGGCGTACGTCCTCGGAGGAGACGGTGCGCAGGATCCTGCGGTTGAGCTTCAGCGCCAGCGTGATGCCCTGCCCGTCGAGCTGCGGGCGCCCCTCCTCGGCCCGCAGCGGGAGCAGCGCTTGCACCGGCGCGTTCCGTGCGCGCTGGCGCTCGAGCAGGGTGAGGCCCTCCAGCGTCGGGTTGAGCCGCCGCAGCAGCTCGCACGAGGCGTAGCCCAGTGACTCGTTGTGCCGCACCGCGGCGTCCGGCGGATCCGGCGCCTCGATCCGAGCGGCCTCGCAGAAGCGCCTCCACAGCACCTGCGGTGGCGAGCCGGCGGGCGGCACCAGGACGACACTGACCGACGACACGCCGGGGTGGCTCCGCCATCGCGCGATCATGTCCGGTACGTCCTGCGCGCGCCGGTAGTTGCGAACGGCGTGGACCCGGCGCGCTCGCTTGCGCCCACCGCGGCGGATGCTCTCGAGGTGTCGGACGTACACCTCCCAGGCGTCGGTCCCCTGGTTGCGGACGTAGGTCTGCCACTGTGCGGGGATCGCCGTCTGCTGGTCGCGGACGGTGAGGACCACCTCCACCGGCGCACCGCCGAACGACTCGACGACCCGGCGCACGCGGCCCTGCGGGGCATAGGACAGGAACTCATGGGAGTACAGGGCGACGCCGTCGCGCCGCTGCACCCGCTGGGCCAGCTCGTGCCAGGCGGCTGGGGTCCGACGGTCCGTCCAGCGGGGAAGGCTGTCCACCGCTCTGGCCTGTGCCTTGAACGACCCGCCGGCGTAGAACCCTCCGACGCTCTCGAGGATCCCCGTGTCCAGCGCGCGCTGGAGGTACGTCGTCCCCGACTTCATGGTCCCGACGTGCAGCACCACCCGATCCACCACGTCGCACTCCGCTCCCTGACGACGCGACCCGTGTCCACCCACGGCTCCGCTGCGCGCGGTCCAAGGATGGCACGGGTCAACCTCGCGAGGTGAGCGCGGTGGCGGGTCGGCGTCGACCGAAGGGACGGACAGGGTCGCGGCCGTGCGATGACGGCGGGGCCTGGTCTCGTGCGACGGCTCCTCGAGACCTGGAGTGCCCCGGTCCGGGTCGGTGCGAGCCACGACGACGATGGCAGCACGAGCGTCATGGCGACGAACCCGTCGTCGTCCAGGCAGTGAAGTGACGCACCCGTTGTCGCCACGCCCGAGCGGTGCCGGCCTCTGGCCAGTCAGGGGAGGCGCGTCCGGGTGACCCTCCGTTCTTCCTCCACCGCACCAACCGGTCCGGGATCCGGTCGTGCCGTGCCGGTCCCGGATCAGCCGAAAGAACGAGAAGCGACTCGTCACAGGGACCAGGAAGATCGAGCCGGCCGACCGATGGCACCGAGCAGACTTTCAGCCATCGTGACATCGACGACCCGATGAGAAAGAGGAGACCATGAGCACCACGACCAGATCCACGACCACGACCGCGACAGTCCTGCACGATCCGCCCCCGCCGGTCCGAGCGAAGCTCGCCGCGGCCTGGGCCAGCTTCATGTTCTTCTACATCTACGTCGACTACCTCCACCTGTACAAGCCCGGCGCCGTGGACGACATCCTGGCCGGCGTCGTCTTCGAGTTCGACATCAGCCAGACCTTCGTCGTCACCTCGCTCGTGCTCGTCGGGATCCCGGCGCTCATGATCCTGCTCTCCATGACGCTGCCCGCCCGTGCGAACCGCACGCTCAACCTCGTCGTGGCCTCGCTCTACATCCCCGTCTCGGCGTTCAACGTGGTCGGCGAGTCCTGGATCTACTTCTACGGCCTCGGCGTCGTGCTCGAGGTGGCCATCCTCGCCTACATCCTCCGCTCCGCCTGGACCTGGCCCCGCACGGCGTCGTAGGAGGAAGCAGCGGCGATCGCGGTGGCAAGGCTCCAGGCGTCGGTGTTGATCCCGATCCACACCTCGAGCGGGAGCTCGTCGCAGCGGTGGAGCCCGAGGAAGCACTCCTCGACGGCGGCCAGGTGGGCGGTCTACCTCCGGACCAGGACGGTGTTCTCACCCGGCGAGCGCGAGGACCGCGCTCGACACCTACGGCCGGCCCGGTTCCGAGGAACGCACGGCGGCGGCCATCGACGCGGTTCTCACAGCAAGGACCGGCACGGTCACCGAGGTGTCCGTACACGACCAGAAGGTCCGCCGACAACATCGTCGGCGGACCTTCTGGGGTACTCCTCACGGACCCCCAGAACCTGGAACCCCAGGTAGGACGGGGTGCAGGGGCGAGATGTCGTAGTACAGCTCGAACTACCCCCGCATGGCGGACGGTTGTCGGGCGCCGTTGGCTGTCGTTGCTGACCAGCCCCAATGGTCCCTCAGGTCGTGGTGCGTTGTTGGTTGTTGGTAAGTGCTTTGCGGACCGTCTGCGGATTCCACGCGCCTCGCAGTTGGACGTCTCGCGGTGACCACCCACCGCAAGACCGCGGCATTACCCCTGTAGGCCGCGCTCGGTGCCGGTCCGCACCTGCGCAACCGCGCCACCGAGGAGCAGCTCGCCCTCCTAGCCCGGGTGCCAGAGATGACAGGGGACGAGCTCGCCCAGGCGACCACCGGTTGTGCACACGGTTGCTGGGCCTCACGCCGTCCGAGTTGTGGGGCCGGGCCTACTGGGACCTGCTCGGTTGAACACGCCCGGTGACGCGCCCGGTCACACGCCGGGTTCAACGCGCCCCCGCCCAACCCCCACCCACGGGGCCGGGCGGGGGGTGTTCTTGCGCGCCCTGGACCCAGACAACATCGACCGCTACCCGGCACATCGGCACGCCCAACTGAGCTGTGCTGGGGAGATGACCCCCAGGGTGAGGAACGAACCCGCCGTGCTCTGGCAGGCTGCCGCTGCTGGTTCTGGATCCAGGCCGGTGCCCGACCCTCCCGATCGAGTCATGGAGCGATCAACATGGCGTCAGTAGCGAGTTCACCCATCATGTTCGCCGCGGCAGAGATCGTCGCCGAGCGGTGCCGGTTGACGACTAATGAGGCGGCAGCGGTCCTGCTGGACATGTCGAGCGAGACCGGTGTGGAGGCTGGCGACCTGGCCGAGTTGGTCGTGCAGGCAGCAGCCGACAGGCCATAGCTCTCTACCCGGACGGGCCCAACGAGCGGCTCCCGCTCAGTGCGGGGGTGCCGCCGGTAGACGCCCCAGCCCGACAGTCGATGTCGAGGGGTGGGTGAACGATCATCACACCGGTCAGCGTGCCCGGCAGGCTCCCTACCCCCGTGGGCGTGGTCGGTCGCCGTTGCTCTGTCGTGCAGTTCCAGGCCGCCATGGTGCTTGGCTGTCAACTGAACCATGCCCCTCGCCCCCACAGTCCCCCTTCGGCGCCGGGCGCGTACAGTCCCAGGCAGACGGAGGGGTGAGCCGGTCGCCACGTCGACCCCGCCTGCCACACCCCCGGGGCCCCAGGGGGGCGCTTTTCCTTGCGTCATTGAACTCCGGTCGAGTCAGGCCCCCTTGACTTATGGACGGCTTCTCGTTGCCGACCCACCTCGGTGCCGCGCTCGGCAGCATCCTCATCGGCTTGGCGATCGCACGACGATCTGGTTAGTCTCTCCCGCCTCGGGCTGACTCCAACGCACGAGCACGGTACGCCCCCGGCCCCTCGCCCCCCTGAGGACCGGGGGCGTACTCACGCCTCCACCGGCCGGACCGCAGATGCCGCTTCGCCGATCTAACGGCGCCCGCACGTCTCACCCAATTGGACAGCCGTCTGACTTCTGCAGCGGGAGTACCATCCCACTGCTGGCCGGGGGTCCACCAGTACGCTCAACCGCCCGGCGACCTTTACTTGACATTGGAGGACCGGCCATGACGCTGAAGCTTGCGGTTGTCAACGACTACCCCCTCGTCGTCGCCGGCCTACGCGCCGTGCTCGAGCCCTATGTCGACCGGGTCCACGTCGCCGAGGCCGTCGTGAACGCCCCGGTCTGCAGCAACGTCGACGTCATCCTCCAAGACATCTTCGGTAACCCGCACACACCCGCACCCGACCCCCGCAGATGGATCGGCTTGGACGCCGCGAAGCTCGTCATTTTCAGCTGGAACGGAAGCGAGGCGCAGATCAGGACCGCCCTGGCCAACGGCGCCGACGGGTACCTCTCCAAGACCCTCCTACCCGAGGACCTGGTCGAAAGCCTCGAACGGGTCCACCGCGGCGAACGCGTCGTCTCAGACGCCGCGGACGATCTCGACGAGGAGCAAGTGCTCGGCCGGTGGCCCGGTGACGAGCACGGGCTGAGCGCCCGG
>JBKJPE010000146.1:0-26483 GCA_046595185.1 Nocardioides sp. | reverse complement strand
CGACCAGCGTCCACCCGGGGAACTCCGCAGCGCGCGCCTCGGGGCCGTAGCGCACGATCGGCAGCCCGCTGCAGTGCGTCGGCCCGTCGGGTCCGAAGGTGGCGACCACGGCCCACGATCCGGGCCCGGTGTGCCGGTCGAGCGAGGCGCGGTAGTCCTCGCGCTCGTCCTCCTCGGTCAGGAAGTGGAAGACCGCGCGGTCGTGCCAGACCTCGAAGTCACGCCGCAGGTCCAGGTCGAGCACGTCGGCCATCGTCAGGGTGACGGCGTCGCCGGCCGGGCCGAGGCGGTCGCGCACGGTCTGCAGCGCCGTCTTGGACAGGTCGATGGCCGAGACGTCGGTGAAGCCCCGCTCCACGAGGTGGTCCACCAACGTCGACCACCCCGCCCCGACGTCGACGACACCGGCCTCGTGGGTGACGCCGGTGCGGTCGACGAGGTCGAGCGAGAGGCCCGGCACCGACTGCCACCACGAGACCGAGTCCACCTCCTTGCCGCCGTGGACGTCCTCCCAGAAGCTCAGGCGGGCGGAGGCGTCGTCAGGGCGGTCGTGGATGGCGGGGATCACCGACCAAGCGTGTCTGTCGTCGGCTCCGAAGGCAAGGTGACCACCCCGTGGGCCCCGTGCGCGAGCCGCGGGGGCCACGACCGCCGCCCAGCCGTAGGATCAGCCCCATGACCTCCCTCACCCACCCGACCGCCCCCGAGGGCTTCCCGGAGACCGCGAGCACGATCGACGGGGGCGACATGGACTGCGGCAGCGGCCTGCTCCTCCTCATCACCCGGTCGATGCGCCGCCTCGACGACGGCGGTCTGCTCGCCATCCGCTCCGCGGAGCCCAGCGTGGTCGACGACCTCCCCGCGTGGGCGGAGATGGTCGGCAACGACATCGCTGCCACCAGCGCCGAGACCGCGACCGGGCCCTGGTGGTTCGCGGTGCGCAAGGGCGGCACCGTCGGCACGGTCTTCAGCCAGGGGTCGCAGACGCCGGTGGGCGAGCGGCTCTGGGTCTACACCAACTTCGACTGCAACCTCGCCTGCCTCTACTGCTGCGCCGAGTCCTCGCCCAAGGCCACCGCGCGTCGCGTGGACCTCGACGTGATGCGCGAGGCGTACGCCGAGTTCGGCCGGCTCGGTGGCCGGGAGGTGCTGCTGACCGGCGGCGAGCCCTTCATGCACCCCGGGCTCGGTGACCTCGTCGCCGCGGCCGAGGGTTTCGAGCGCACGATCCTCACCAACGCCATGGTCTTCGGCAAGGGCACCCGCCGCGCGACGCTGGAGGCGATGGACCGCTCGGTCACCCTCCAGGTCAGCCTGGACTCCGCCGGGCCCGAGCTGCACGACTCCCAGCGCGGGAAGGGCTCGTGGGCACGGGCGATGGAGGGCATCGCCCTGGCCCGCGGCCTGGGCTTCCGGGTGCGCGTGGCCGCGACGATGTTCGACGAGGACCCCGAGGGCGTCACCGCGCTGCACGCCCGGCTCGACGAGGTGGGCATCGACCCCGAGGACCGCGTCATCCGGCCGGTGGCGCTCGAGGGCTTCGCCGACACCGGCGTGCACGTCTCGCTCGACTCCCTGGCGCCCGAGCCGGTCATCACCGCCGACGGTGCCTGGTGGCACCCGGTCGCGGTGACCAACCCGAACATGAGGATCGCCGACGCGCCGCTGCCGCTGGCCGAGGTCTTCGGCGTGGTCAACGACATCCTCGAGGTCCAGGGTGCGGCGGCGGCGTCGGGCCGGGAGGTGTTCCGGTGTGCGTGAGCGGCTGAGGTGGTGGACCGACCCGGCGGTCGAGATCGGTGAGGGTCCCCGCGACGTCGGGCTCGCGGCGCTGCGCATCCTGGTAGGTCTGATGTGGCTCTACAACGTGTCCTGGAAGCGGGCGCCCGACTTCGGGGAGGAGGCCGACAGCGGCCTTTACCACTTCACCGCCTACGCCGTCTCGGACCCGGTCCTGCCCCCCTTCTCGTGGGTGGTGGAGAACCTCGTCCTGCCGAACATCACCCTGTTCGGCTACGGCGTGATCGTCGCCGAGACGGCCCTGGCCGTCATGCTGCTGACCGGCACCGCCGTCCGCGCCGCCGCCGCCCTCGGGGTCGCGCAGTCGCTGGCCATCGGCCTTGCGGTCGCCTTCGCGCCCAACGAGTGGCCGTGGTCGTACTGGCTGATGATCGGCGCCCACCTGGTGCTCCTGCTCGGCACCCCGGGCCGCCGGGCCGCCGTCGACGCGGTACGCGCCGGTCTGCGCACCTCTGCTCTGCTCCAGCGGGCCTGGGGGGCCCTGGCCCTAGTGGTCGGCCTCTACAGCGTGGCGCTCAGCCTCGACGACCCGTTGGCGAGCACCGGTCCGGGTCTGCGCAGCACCGACATCTCCGTCTCGCTGGGCGAGTACAACCTGCTCGGCGGGCTCGTCGTCCTCATCGTCGGCGTGCTGGTGCTGCTGGCCTCACGCGGGGTCGCGGTCGCCGGACGGGTCGCGGCCGGCGTCGCGGTGCTGGCCGCGCTGTCGCTGCACGTCCAGCTCGGGTTCTCCGACCCGCTGCTCGGGGGCACCCCGACCTCCGCAGCACTCCTGCTCTGCCTGGCCGTCGTCGGCCTGACCACCCCGTCTCGAGACAAGGACCACTCATGACCACGCTCTCCCGCCGCCACCTCCTCGTCGGGGGCGCCGTCGTGCTCGGCGCCTCGGCCTGCGGCTCCGAGTCCGCGTCGACGGGGTCCGGCAGCGCCGCCCCGGCCGGCCCGCTCGGGATCTCCGCCATTCCCGATCAGGACCCCGAGCTGCTCAACCGGCTCTACCCGGCCATGGCCGACCGCTTCGCCGAGGCCACCGGGCTCGAGGTGGAGTACCGCCCGGTCACCGACTACACCGCGGTGGTGCGCGCCTTCCAGCGCGGTGACATCCATCTGGCGTGGATGGGCGGCCTCACCGGGGTCCAGGCCCGGGAGCTGGTGCCGGGAGCCGACGCCATCGCCCAGCGCGACATCGACGCCGACTTCCACAGCCTCTTCATCGCCACCAAGGCCTCGGGCCTGGACCCGTTCGACGACGTCTCCGGGCTGACCTCGCTGCGCGGGCGCAGCCTGACCTTCGGCAGCGAGACCTCGACCTCGGGCCGCCTGATGCCGGAGTACTTCCTCGACCAGGCCGGGGTCGCCATCGACGAGCTGTCCGGCGAACCCGGGTACTCCGGCAGCCACGACGCCACCATCGAGGCCGTCGCCAGCGGGGCCTTCGAGGTCGGCGCGGTCAACGAGCAGGTCTTCGCCGCGGCCGAGGAGGCCGGCGAGGTCGACCTCAGCGGCGTCCAGGTGCTCTGGCGGACCCCCGGGTACGCCGACTACCACTGGCTGGTGCGCCCCGACATCGACGAGGTGTTCGGCGAGGGCACCCGCCAGGCCGCGCTCGACCTGATCCTGGGCCTGGACGCCGACGACCCCGCCGACGCCAAGATCCTCGAGCTCTTCGGTGCCGAGTCGTTCGTGGTGGCCGACAACGCGGCGTACGGCGACCTCGAGGACGTCGCCCGCTCGCTCGGCCTGATGGCGTGACCGGGGTCGGCCCCGTCCTGGCCCTGCGGGGTGCGAGGTTCGTGGTCGGGGGCCACGCCGCGCTCGACGGGGTCGACCTGGAGGTCCGGGCGGGAGAACGGGTGGCGCTGCTGGGTGCGAGCGGCGCGGGCAAGTCCACCCTGCTGCGCCTGCTGGCCGGCTCGCTCTCGCCGACCGCCGGGGACGTACACGTGCTCGGGCGGTCGCTGACCGGGCTCGCCGGTGCGGAGCGGCGCCAGCTGCTCGGCCGCGTCGCGAGCCTGACCCAGGACCTCGCCCTGATCGAGCAGGTACGGGTGCTGCACAACGTCAACGCGGGGCGGCTCGGCGCCTGGTCGGTCTCTCGTGCCCTCCGTGCCCTGGTGACCACCCGCCCCGACGAGGTCGCCTCCGCCGCGCTGGAGGAGGTGGGTCTCGGCTGGGCCGCCCACGCCCGCGTCGAGCACCTGTCCGGCGGGGAGCGGCAGCGGGTCGCCCTGGCCCGGCTGCTGGTGCAGGACGCCGACGTCGTGGTCGCCGACGAGCCGGTCTCGAGCCTGGACCCCACGACCTCCGCCCGGGTCCTGGGCCTGCTGTGCCGCCCCGGTCACGGGGGCGGCGGCACCTCCGTGGTGAGCCTGCACCAGCCGGAGCTGGCCCGCGACCACTTCACCCGGGTGGTCGGCCTGCGCCACGGCCGCGTCACCCTCGACGTCCGGGCGCGGGACCTGCGCGCGACCCACCTCGACGAGCTGTACGCGGCGACGTGAGCACAGCTCTCGACCCGCGCTCGGGGACCCGCGACGACGCACCGCCGACCACCCGGCCGCGGCGCGGCGTCACCCGGGGCCGGGTGCTGCGGCGACGGGTGGTCCTCGTCCTCGCCGTGGTGGTGCTGGTGGCGTGGGCATGGGTCCGCGCGCAGCCTGAGGACGGCCAGGTGGTCAACGGGAGCGCCGGCGCCCTGCTGCGCGACCTCGTCGCGCGCGCCCTCTCGCCACGCCTTGACGGGGCGTTCCTGCAGCTGGTGGGCGAGGCGACCCTGGTCACCCTGGCCTTCGCGGCCCTCGGCACCGCCGGGGCGCTGCTCCTGGGACTCGTCGGGGGACTGGTCCTCAGCGACGCTGCCTGGCCCGGGCGGGTGCCTGCGTCCTGGCGTGCGCTGCGGTCGCTGCTGCGCGCGGTGCTGGTCGCACTGCGCTCCATCCACGAGCTGGTCTGGGCGCTGCTGCTGGTGAGCGTGCTCGGCCTGGACCCGCTCGCGGCCGTCCTGGCGCTGGTCATCCCGTTCGGCGCCCAGACCGCACAGGTCTTCGCCGACACCATCGACGGCGCCGACACCGGCCCGTACCTCGCCCTGCGCCGGGCCGGTGCGCCGCAGGTCCCCGCGCTGGTCTACGCCCTGGTGCCGGCGGCCTCGCGTGGGATGCTGTCGTACTCCTTCTACCGTTTCGAGTGCTCGGTGCGCTCCACGGTGCTGCTCGGCTTCGTCGGCGCCGGCGGGATCGGCCAGGAGCTGGTGGTCAGCCTCCAGTCCCGCAACTGGGAGGAGGTCTGGACCCTCGTCTACGTCCTGCTGCTGCTCTCGGCGGCGGTCGAGGCGTGGTCGGCGCGCGTCCGCCGTGAGGTGGGGGGCCTGTCCCCGGCCCCGGGCGCCGAGCGGGCGGCGGACGCCGAGGGGACGGTCGCCGCCGTGGTCGCGGGCGGGCCGCGACGCGCCTCGGTGAGCCGCCGCCGTCCGTGGTCGCGGGCCACGGTCTACCTGCTGCTGCCGGCGCTGGTGGCGTGCTGGTGGGCCACCGGGCTGTCCCTCGACGGCCTCACCGACCCCTTCACCTGGCAGCTCTCGCGCGAGCTCCTCGCCGATCTCCTGCCACCGGGACTGCCCGACGGGGGTGTCGCCGCCCTGGTCGACGCCGTCGCGGACACCGTGGCGATGGCCGTGCTGGCGATGACCCTGGCGGTCGGGGTCACCGTCGTGGTCGGACCCTGGGCGGCGGGTAGGTCCGTCGGCCGCTACCCGGCCCGGCTGGCGCTGCTCGTGCTGCGCTCGGTGCCGCCGACCGTGTGGGCCGTCCTCGCGCTGTTCGTGCTCCTGCCCGGCGTGCTGCCGGGCGTCCTGGCCCTGGGGCTCTACGCCTCGGGGATCCTCGGCCGCCTCGTCGCCGAGGCCTGGGAGTCGCAGGACCGCTCGGCCGCGCGTGCGCTGGAGCGCGCGGGCACGCCGGGGTGGTTGGCCAACGTGGCCGCGGTCCTGCCCGGCTCGACCCACGAGCTGCTGACGTACACCCTGTACCGGTTCGAGGTCAGCATCCGCGACACGACGGTGGTGGGCGTGGTCGGGGCCGCCGGCCTGGGCCGGCTGTTCGCCGAGAACCTCGCCTCGTTCCAGTTCGCGGTCGTGTCCTCCCTGCTGCTGGCCTCCTTCCTGCTCAGCGTCGCCGTCGAGCACCTCGGACGACGGCTGCGACGCTCGCTGGACGCGTGAGGACCGGGCAGGGGCCCGGCCGGTCGGGCCCCGCGGGCCGACCGGCCGTGCTCGTCCGACGCGCGGACTCCCGGGGGCCTAGGAAGCCGGTGCCTGGACCACCTCGGGGCGGTAGGACTCGATGATGGCGTTGAACTCGTCCCGCTCGCGCTGGGGCACACCGAGGAACATCAGCGTCGCCGCGATCTCCATCGCCACCGCGTCGAACCCGTCCGCGTCGATGGCGAGGCCGTCGTGGGCGGCCACCATGTCGCGACCGAGGTAGCAAGGCGGCCCGCCCGCGGCCTCGATCGACCAGGCGGTCACGAGGAACTTGTACCCGGGTGCGTTGGCGCTGTCGCCGTGGTGGGCGTGGACCCCGGCGTTGGCGTTGACCAGGACGTTGTCGAACAACCGGTCGACCAGGACGTCGACCGCACCGGCGATGGCGTACGCGCCGCCGAGCCGCTCGTACAACGAGGCGTCGTCCGGCACCTGCTCGGCCGCCTCGGCGATGTCGCCGACCTCGGCCTCGGGCTCGATGATCTGGGTCATGGCACGTTCCCTTCGGTTGTCGTTCGTGCCGCCCGCAGGGCGCGGGAGGGACGTCTCGGGGGGCCGAGCTCGCCGGACAGCGCGCGGAGGCGCTGCCGCAGGTCGGCCAGGTCGTCGGGGTCGAGCCCGGTCGCACAGGCGACCTCCTGCTGGACGCGCGAGGCCGCGGCCTCGAGGTCGCGCCCCCGGTCGGTCAGGCCGACGACGACCACGCGGCGGTCCTCGCCGCGACGGCGCCGGACCAGACCGACGCGCTCGAGGCGGTCGGCCAGCGGTGTCACCGCGTGGGAGTCGAGCTCGAGGCGCTCCGCGATCCGTCCGACCGTCGTGGGCCCGTCCTGCCACAGCGTGAGCATCACCAGGTACTGCGGGTAGGTGAGGCCGATCGCGTCGAGCAGGGGGCCGTAGCGACGCGTGATCGCGTGGGTCGCTGCGTACAGGGCGAAGCAGAGCTGGTCATCGAGGCGGAGGTCGCCTGGTGAGTCGAGCTGCTGCACGTCTGCTCCCGGAGGTGTGATGAGGGGCACATCCAGGAGCAATCCATCACGCGCGACAGATCTAGTCAAGGGGCGGGGACCGCCTCTCCACCCGTCACGCCAGCTCCCGTCGGTGGCCCGTGCGTCGAGCGGCACGTCGGCGAGGTGACGGCGAGGGACCCGGTGGAGCGGTGTCCTGGTCGGGTCGACCTTCACCATGACCCTTTCCCTGGCCCGGCACCCAGACCCTCGTGGTGGGTCGGGTGGGGTCAGGTGAGCAGGAGCGGGGCGGTGCAGCGGTCGAGCAGGGCGCGGGACACCGGGCCGAGGTGGGAGCCCAGCGGCAGCCGGTGGTGATGGCGCCCCGCGACCACCAGGTCAGCCCCCCAAGGCGTTGGTGACCAGGACCGCCTCCGGGTGGCCGTGATGGACCTCCAGGTCCACCTGGAGGTCCGGCCAGGAGCACCGCAGCTGCTCGACGCCGGGCCCGAGGCTCGTGTGCACGGTCCGGCAGGACGCGCGGTGGCGGGCGTCGCCGGCCACGACCACGGCATCGTCGCGACCGGCCCGCTGCGCGTGGACGACCACGACCCGGGCCTGCAGGTCCTGGGCTGCGGCGGCCGCGGCGTCCAGCAGCGCGGGCGCCTCCACGTGGTCCTGCACGCCCACCACCACGACAGGGTCCTCGTGAGGGCGGGGGCGCCACCCCGGCGGGACGACCACGACCTGGGCGGGGCTGCGTGCGGCGACGACCGCGAGGACCGACCCGTCCAGCATCCGGCCGGTGTGGAAGGTCGCGGGGCGCCCCAGCACCAGGGTGTCTGCGTCGGCGGCGGCCTCCACCAGCAAGGACGCCACGTCGGTCCCCGGGACGAGCGCCGCGCTCACCGCTGGCCCACCCGCGGCACGGTCGCGGGCGAGCCCCGACGCCGAGCGCAGCTCGAGCTCGTGGTCCAGGTCCCGCCCGGCCGCCCCGGGCGCCACGACCAGCACCAGGTGCAACGGACTGCTGCGGCGGCGGGCATGCTCGACGGCGTAGTGGACCGCCGCCACCGAACCGTCGTCGCCGAGGGCGAGGACGACGGGCCGGCCGGTGGCCGAGCCGGTCACGGGGCCGGGCACGGGGCCGGTCACGGGGCCGGGCGCTCGTGGACGGTCCGGTGGATGTCGCGGACGAGGCCCTCGACGACCCGGGTCATCTCGGTGTTCGCGTGGAGGTCCTCCCCCTGCGAGAGGAAGTCGTGGTCGGCCTTGGCCTGCTGGAACCTCGCCTGCCGGTTCTGACCGATCATGACGAACGTGGACAGGAAGATGGCCTCGAGCGACACCACCAGGGTCAGTGCCGGCCAGGGGCTGCGCTCGAGCAGCAGCATCCACGCCGCGAACACCGCGACGTGCGCGTAGACGAAGGGCATCGACCCGGCGAAGCGGGTGATCCCGTCCGCAAGACGCAGCTGGACGTCCTCGGCCATGGCTCGCTGGTGCGCCGCCACCGCCGGGTGGTGGCGGACCTGCAGGAGGTGCTCCGGACCCGCCGCGCCGGTCCTCGGTCGCTCCGGCGATGGGTCCACCGGTCCAGCGTCGGGCCCGCGGCCGTCCGGCGCCACGTCCGACGGACCCGGTCGACCGGGCCCTCCGGCTCCCAGGCGCGGTGCCCGGCGGACTCGGCGGCACCGAGGGGCGGTGGTGGACCACCGACGGCTGACGTGCGCTCAGGCGGGGACGGGCCCCGTGGCCGGGAGCGGTTCGGCCTCGCCGCTGTCCAGACGGAACGGCGGGTACTGGTCGGTCATCAGGGCCGCGTACGCCGCGACCCGGGCGCACCAGCGGTCCAGACCCAGGACGAGGTCGAAGATGCCCCGGGGGTAGGTCCCGGTGAAGAGCAGGACGACGACGGCCACGAGGACCAGGACGCCGATCAGGCCGCCGGTCTGCGGGGCGCCACCGGGGCCGCTGCCGCCCGACCACAGGACGCCGCTGGTCAGGATGCCGACGACGACGAACTGGGGCAGCACGAGCAGCCACCACTTGACCAGGACCAGGCCACGCGAGAGGTGCTCGG
The DNA here is from genome assembly GCA_046595185.1 of Nocardioides sp. Taxonomy (GTDB): domain Bacteria; phylum Actinomycetota; class Actinomycetes; order Propionibacteriales; family Nocardioidaceae; genus Nocardioides. The sequence continues at coordinate 17,392 of JBKJPE010000146.1, read as the reverse complement.
GGTAGTCGATCTCCAGTCGCGCCGGGTAGTCGGTGGGAGGGAGCCAGAGCAGCTCCACGCCCGAGGTCGTGCCGGTGGCGGTGGGCGTCGCCGGCGGGGGCGTCACCCGACGGCCCCGCCGGACCGGGCGCTGCGGGTCCTTCAGGGCGCGCCGGCCGGCACCACGACGACGTCGCACCGCGCGAGCTCGACCACGGTCGCGGCGACCGAGGCGTGCAGGAAGTCGTCGACGCGACCGCGGTGCCGGGCGCCGACCACCACGAGAGCGGCCGTCTCCGCGGCGCGGATCAGCTGTCGGTCGCGGAACCCGCGCTCGAGGACGAGGCGGTCCTCGACCTCGGGATACCGCTCCCGCATCCCGGCCACGGACTCCGAGAGCAGGGCACGGACGTCGCCCAGGACGTCCTCGTCGTCCCGCACCACGTGCACCTCGCTCTCGCGGTGTACGGCGTCCCAGAAGACGTGCAGCGCGGTGAGCGGGAGGGAGCGCAACGCGGCGGTGCGGTAGGCCAGCTCGATGGCCGGCAGGCAGTCGACCGTGCCGTCGACGTCCACCACCACGCCGCCGTCGGCCACCTGGGACCCGGTCTCCCGGACGATGACCACCGGACCCGCAGCGTGCTTGGAGACCGCCAGGCTCACCGAGCCCAGGAACAGGCTCTTCACCGGTCCCCGACCCCGGGAGCCCACGACCGTCATCGCAGCAGTGGCGGCACCGGCGAGCAGCAGCTCGCGCGGGTCGTCGGTGCTGAGCACCTCCTGCAGCTCGACCTCGGGCTCCTCGCGACGGACCTGGTCGGCCGCCGTGCAGAGCAGCGCTCGTCCGGACGCGGCGAGGTCCTCGAGCACCCGCCCGACCTCCGTCCCCGGCACCCTGTCCCGGAGGGCGTCGCCGGCGGCGCCGAGGTGGGCGGCGTGCAGCAGGGCCAGGGGGCGGTGCTCCAGGGCGGCCTGGCGTGCGGCCCACCCGAGGGCCCGGCGCGACGAGGACGACCCGTCGATCCCGACGACGATGCTGCCGGGGCTGATGGTCTGGTGCGTCGCTTCGTCCATGCGCCCAGGCTCACCGGAGACGAGACCGGGCGCCACGGCCGACCGGGCCGAACCGGAGGACCTCCGGCCCTCCATCCGCCCCGGGTGTCCGTGACGACCTCCACCTCGCGCAGCGGAACCCGGGCTCCGCTGCGAGGTGCCCACGTCGGGTCGGTCATCACCGCGTGGTGAAGGCGATGACCGGGGTCCCCGTCCACGACGCTGAGGGCGGGCGGCTCTCGCGCGTCGGCACCTCCGTCCTCCTGGTCCCCCTGGCGGTGCGTGGGTCGCCCATGTCCCGAGACGGCCTGGCCCTCGGCGACGGGGTGGCTGTTCTGCCGGCTGGTCGTGCTGGTGGCGCTCGTCGTGGACGCCGGCGCCACCGTCTGCGGACCGTCGGCAGGTCCTGAGCGGACCTTCGGCCCCTGCGGCGGGCACCAGTCAGGAGGAGCGTGGTGATGGCGGTCCACCGCCATCGAGGAGGCACCATGAGCAAGACCAGCAGCAGGCCCCGCCGCAGATCCGCCCAGGTCTCCGGACTCCCGGGCACCCGCCCGACCCGTACCCCGCCCGGTGGTGTGCTGGTCGGCGTCGACACCGACCACGACCCGCGCGCGCGGGTCCACGAGGCCAACGGCCGACCGCTCGGGGCCCTGGCCTGGGGCGTCGCACACGCGCGTGCCTCGGGTCGCCCGCTGCACCTGCTCACCGCCTGCGCGCCGCAGGAGCCGCTGGCTCCAGCGTTCGGGCACCTGGCCACGCCCTACCCCGAGCCCGGGTGGGAGTCCGCCGGTACCGCTCTCGACGCCCTCGTCGAGGGACTGCCCGACCCGCAGGCGCGGTCGGCGACGACCCGCGTCACCACCGAGAGGGCCACCGGCCACGCGTGGGAGGTCCTCCTCGAGGCCTGCCCTGGCGCAGAGCTGCTGGTGATCGGCCAGCGCCGGCTCGGCGCCGTCCGTCGTTGGACAGAGGGCACCACGTCGATGGCGGTCGTCGGGCGTTGCCCGGTGCCGGTGGCCGTGGTGCCCGACGACTGGCCACCGCCCGGGGCCCGCGACACCACCGCCCCGGTCACGGTCGGTGTGGACCTGCACCCGGCCGACCTGCGCACTCCTGCCGAGGGGAAGACCGGCCGGCACCTGCGCCGGCACCGGGTGGAGCGCGCGGAGGTCGCCGTCGCGTTCGCCGCGGCGTACGCAGCACGCCATGGCGTCGCGCTGCGGGTGCTCTGCAGCTGGGATCCCCCGCTGGAGCTGGCGTGGTCCGCGGACCAGCTCGCCACCCACGAGACGCGCCGGGCCACCGAGATCAAGTCCTGGGTCGAGGGTCTCGCGGGTCGTCCCGCCGGGCTCGACCTCCGCATCGAGACCAGCGTCGGGCGCACCTCGGAGCACCTGGTGGCCTTCGCCGCGTCCAGCAGCCTGACCGTGGTGGGGCGGCACTCCGGCCTGGCCCACACCCCTCGGTCGTCGTTCGGGTCGTCGACCAGAGCGCTCCTGCGCCACGCCCCGGGGCCGGTCGTGGTCGTCCCGCCGCTCCAGGTGTGACATCGAGCGGCCCTCGGACAGACGCCCACCCTGAAGGAGATCGTGGGCCTCAGCGACAAGGAGCTCGACCGTCCCGGCGTCAGGCGCCAGCGGACACATCGCTCAACCCGGCGCGGAGTCACGTGCCTCAGAGCGGGTCCCAGCTCGTCTGAGGCACACGACCCGGTGGCGCCACCCGCGGTGCCCCACGCCCCCGGCCCAGCCCCGGCGGGGACCAAGGGCCTGGGCTCGGCGGCAGCGCCACCGACGAGGCGGGCGGCTCACAGCAGGCGGGTGGCGAGGACCGCGGCCTGGGTGCGGCGTTCGAGCCCGAGCTTGGACAGGATGCTGGAGACGTAGTTCTTGACCGTCTTCTCGGCCAGGAACATCCGCTCACCGATCTGCCGGTTCGTCAGGCCCTCGGCGATCAGGGCCAGCAGGCGCAGCTCCTGGTCGGTGAGGCCGCGCAGCTCGGTGGCCGTCTGCTCGGGGTGCCGCACACGTTCCAGCACCTTCGCGGTCAGACCGGGGTCGATCAGGGAGCGTCCGGCGGCCACCTCGCGCACCGCGGTGACCAGGTCCCCGCCCTTGGTCTCCTTCAGCACGTAGCCGGCGGCGCCGGCCATGATCGCGGCGAACAGTGCAGCGTCGTCGTCGTAGGAGGTCAGGATGAGGGCCTTGATGGTGGGGTCGACCGACCGCACGTCACGGCACACCGCCACCCCGGACCCGTCGGGCAGCCGGCCGTCCAGCACGGCGACGTCCGGGCGGAGCGCGGGGATCCGGTTCGTCGCCTCGACCGCGGACCCCGACTCCCCGACGACCTCGATGTCCCCGGCGCCCTCCAGGAGGGCTCGCAGGCCCTGCCGGACGACCTCGTGGTCGTCCAGCAGGTAGACACGGATCTTCGGATGTTCGATGGGGGCCTCCCGGCAGCACGCGGCGCCGTCGGCGCACCTCTCGACGGTGGCACCCGATCGACAGGGCGGACAGGGCCGTTGGTCCCACCGCGCGTACGTGCTGCGTGCGAGCGTGGGGAGCATGACGCCGACCCCGTACGCCACGGTCACCGCCGCCCGGCCCCACCGCCGATGAGGGTCGTGGTCGCCCTCGGGGGCAACGCCCTGCTGCCCCGCGGCCAGGTCCCTGACGCCGCCGTCCAGGTCGCACGGGTGGCCAGGGTGGCTCCCGCCCTGGCCGCGGTCGCCTCGGCACACGAGCTGGTGCTGGTGCACGGCAACGGCCCCCAGGTCGGGATGCTCGCCCTCGAGTCGGCCGGCGACGCGGCACTCTCGCGGCCGTACCCCTTCAGCGAGCTCGTCGCCGAGACCCAGGGCCTGATCGGCTACTGGCTCCAGCAAGGGCTGGTCAACGCCGGGGCGACCACGCCGGTGGTGACGCTCGTGACGCAGACCCTGGTGTCCGCGGACGACCCGGCCTTCGCCGACCCCACCAAGTTCGTCGGGAGGGTCTACGACAAGGCCCGGGCCCACGAGCTCGCAGCGCAGGAGCACTGGACGGTCGAGCCGGACGGAGACGGCTGGCGCCGCGTGGTCGCCTCCCCCCTGCCGACCGGCATCGTGGAGGTGGACACCGCCCGCCTCCTGCTGGAGCACGGGACGACCGTGGTGCTGGCCGGAGGCGGCGGGGTCCCGGTCGTCGAAGGACCCCACGGACTGACCGGTGTCGACGCCGTCGTCGACAAGGACCACGTGGCTGCTCTGGTCGCCACCGTCCTCGGGGCTGAGGCGCTCGTGCTGCTCACCGACGTGCCCGCCGTGATGGCCGGGTGGGGGACCCCGGAGGAGCGCCCGCTCGGGGCGGTCCGCGCCGCCGATCTGTCGGAGGCGGACTTCCCGGCCGGCTCGATGGGGCCCAAGGTCGCGGCGGCGGCCGGGTTCGTCGTCGGTACCGGTGGTCGGGCCGCCATCGGTGCCCTCGAGGACGCCGCGGCCGTGGTGGCCGGCACCACCGGCACCCAGGTCCGCTGACTCCTCAGCGGGCGGGCGTGCCCCCCGAGCCCGCGGCGCGGTGCCTCAGGGCACGGGCCTTGTCGGCGGTGAGGACCACCGTGACGGCGGCGGTGACCGCCAGGACGCGCAGACAGGTGTCGAGGCCGAGGGGCGCCGTCCCGAAGACCGTGTTCATCACCGGGAGGTAGGTGAACGCGGCTTGCGCGAGCAGCTGCGTCAGGATCCCGCCGACCACCCAGGGGTTGCTCGGCAGGCCGAGCCGCCAGGGGGCCGAGGTCTGGGAGCGGCAGCTGACCAGGTAGGCGACCTCGACGAGGACGAAGACGCTGACCGCCGCCGTGCGCGCCTCCGCCAGAGCGGCGCCGCGGCCGAGCTCGTCGTGGAAGACCCACCACGAGGCGGCCACCAGGAGGCCGGCGACCAGGACTGTCCGCCAGACCAGGGGTGTGGTGAGCAGGGGCAGGTCCGGGGCCCTCGGGGGCCGCCGCATCACCCCGGGCTCGCGTGGCTCGAAGGCGAGGGTGAGTCCCAGCAGCACGGCCGTGGTCATGTTGATCCACAGGATCTGGGTCGGCAGGATCGGCAGCGCGGTGCCCAGGATCACCGCGACCAGGATCACCAGTCCCTCACCCATGTTGGTCGGCAGCGTCCAGAGGATGAACTTCACCAGGTTGTCGAGGACGCCCCGGCCCTCCTCGACCGCGGCCTCGATGGTGGCGAAGTCGTCGTCGAGGAGCACCAGGTCAGCGGCGTCCCTGGCCACCTCGGTCCCGCCGAGGCCCATGGCGATGCCGATGTCGGCGCGGCGCAGCGCGGGCGCGTCGTTCACTCCGTCGCCGGTCATCGCCACCACGTGACCGTGCGCCTGCAGCGTCGTGACCAGGCGCAGCTTCTCCTCGGGGGCCACGCGGGCGAAGACCCGGGTGGAGGTCACGGCCGCGTCGTACGCGTCGTCACCGAGCGCCGCGAGCGCGGCCCCGGTGAGGACCGGTGGTCGGTCGGTGCGTGGGTCGAGGCGCAGCTCCGCTGCGACGGCCGCCGCGGTGGCGGCGTGGTCACCGGTGATCATCTTGACCTCGATGCCGGCAGCCAGGCAGGCGGCGATCGCGGCGGCCGCCGCGGGCCGGGGAGGGTCGAGCATGGCCTGGAGCCCGGTCAGCACCAGGCCGGTCCGGTGCAGGTCCACCGTGGTGAAGTGACCGGGCGAGCCCCCGAGCGCGACCGCCGTGGCCAGGACCCGCATGCCCTGGGCGGCCAGGTCCTCGACGGCCCGGGAGAGGGTGACGTGGTCGAGTGGCTCCGTGCCCCCGTCGGCACGCATCTGCAGGTCGCACAGCGCGGAGACCTGCTCGACCGCCCCCTTGAGCAGCACGAGGGTTGCCCGGTGCTCGCCGGCGTCGTGCAGGGTGGCCATGTAGGGACGCCGGGGGTCGAAGGGGATGGTGGCGGTCCGGGGGAGCTCGTCCTCCACCACCCCGGCGAGGTTGGTCTTGGACGCGACCACCAACATGGCGCCCTCGGTCGGGTCACCGGTCAGCAGCCACTGCGTCCCGTCGTGGACGACGCCGGCGTCGTTGCACAGGGACCCGGACGTCAGGCACCAGCGGAGCGCTGCGTCCCGGGCCGGATCCGCCACGAGGCCGTCACGGGTCACGGTCCCGTCGGGCCCGTAGCCGGCGCCGGTGACGTCGTAGGCCCCGCCCGGGGTCCAGAGCGAGCGCACCGTCATCTGGTGGGTGGTCAGCGTGCCGGTCTTGTCGGTGCAGACCACCGTGGTGCCGCCGAGCGTCTCGACCGCGGGCAGGCGCCGGACGACCGCGCGCCGGCGGACGAGGCGGGTGACGCCGATCGCGAGCGTGACCGTGACCGCGGCCGGCAGCGCCTCGGGGACGGCCCCGACCGCCAGGGCGACCGCGGCGGTGAACATGACCGGGGCGTCCTGGCCGCGCAGGAGGCCGACGCCGAAGGTCACCGCGGCCAGGGCGACGATGACCATGGTCAGCAGCGAGCTGAAGCGGGCCAGCTTGCGCGTCAACGGGGTGACCAGCAGCGTGGCTGCGCTGACGAGGCTTTGGATGCCTCCGAGCTCGGTGTCCTCCCCGGTGGCCACCACGAGGGCGCGGGCCGACCCGGTGCGGACCAGCGTGCCGGCGTAGAGCATGTTGTGGCGATCGGCGACCCGGGTGTCCCCGGCCAGGACCGCGTCGGCCTTGACGACCAGGTCCGACTCGCCGGTGAGCGACGACTCGTCGACCGACAGGTCCTCGACGTCGACGACGCGGAGGTCCGCGGGGACCTTCTCCCCGGCCTCCAGCGCGATGAGATCCCCCGGCACGAGGTCGGCCGAGCCGACGGTACGGATGCGCCCGCCGCGCACGACCCTGGCCTCGGCGAGCGCCAACGGCCGCAGGCCGTCCAGCGCGGCGAGGGCCCGGGTCTCCTGGACGAGACCCACGGTCGCGCGCACCAGGACCACCGCCAGGATCACGGCGGAGTCGACGTGCTCGCGCAGCACGAGGGTGGTGGCGGCCGCGGCCAGCAGCACGTAGATCAGGGGGTCGGCGAGCTGGCGCAGGACCCGGCGCCACACCGGGTCACCGGCATCCTCCGGCAGCAGATTGGGCCGGTGGGCCCCGAGGCGGGCCGCCGCGTCGGCCTCGGTGAGGCCGAGGCAGGCGTCCGCGCCGAGCCGGTCGAGCTCGGCACCGACCGGTTCGGCGTGGGGTCGCCGCGTGGTGGGCGGGGCCAGGTCGAGGTCCATGGTCCGAGCCTGGGTGGCCGGGGCGCCGTCCGGCAGTGGCCGATGCCCCGGCCCGCCGGGACCTGCGGCCTCGGCACGACGGGCGTACGGTGGTGGGCACCCCGTGATCCGACGGCCGGAGCAAGTGCACCCGAGACACGAGGAGCGCCGTCGTGGCACTGCGCGAACAGACGGGACCCCACGCCGGAGGACCCGAGCTCCGGGGCACGACCCCGGCGCAGCTGCGCCGCCTGCTGCAGGCCAACCGGCTCGCGGTCGAGCACCTCGACCTGCCGCGGACGCTACGTCAGATCGTGGAGGCCGCCGTCGAGCTGGTCGGCGCCCCGTACGCCGCGATCGGGGTGCTCGGGACCGACGGCCTGCTCGACCAGTTCGTGCACACCGGGATGGACGAGGCCACGGTGACCGCCATCGGTGCGCTGCCGGTCGGGCTCGGCCTGCTGGCCCCCTCGGCCGAGGACCCACGACCGGTACGGCTGGGGTCGATGACGCACGACCCCCGTTCGGTCGGCGTTCCCCCGGGACACCCGGAGCTGGCCAGCTTCCTCGGCGTCCCGCTCCAGGTCCGCGACGAGGTCTTCGGACACCTCTACCTGGCCGACACCCGCACGGACGCCTTCAGCGACGACGACCAGGTGCTCGTCGAGGCCCTGGCGACGACGGCCGGCATCGCGATCGACCACGCCCGGCTCTTCGGGGAGAGCCAACGGCGCGAGCGGTGGACCGCGGTGACGACGGAGATCACCCAGGAGCTGCTGAGCGCGACCGAGGTCGACGCCCTGCAGCTGGTGGCCGACCGGGTGCGGGAGCTCGCCGGAGCCAACCTGGTCGCCGTCGTGCTGACGCACGGCGAGGAGGACCCCTTCGACGACGTCGGCGCGGACCGGGCCAGCGGGGCCTCGAGCACCCGGGTGCTGGGTCGACGGCTCCCGCCCGGGGACGGGCTGGTCCGACGGTGCCTGCGCACCCGCCGGCCGCAGCTGGTCGACGAGCTCCTGGAGGAGCTGCTCGACAACGGCGACGAGGCCGCCTCGCGCTACCTGCCGGTCGCGGCCTGCGGCCCGGCGATGGCCCTCCCGTTGACCTCCCAGGTGGGGCTGCGCGGGAGCATCCTGGTGCTGCGCGACCGCGGGCAGCCGCACTTCACCGAGCTCGACCTCGACGTCGCCGCGTCCCTGGCGGACCACGCCGCGCTGGCCCTGGACCGGGCCGACGCGCGCCTGGCCCGGGCCCGGCTCGAGCAGGTGGAGGACCGGGAGCGGATCGCGCGCGACCTGCACGACCACGTCGTGCAGCGCCTCTTCGCTGCGGGCCTCGGGATCCAGAGCGTCCGCGCCGCGCTCCCGGCGGGGCCGATGCCCGACCGGCTCGGCGCACAGGTCGAGGAGCTCGACGCCACCATCCGGCAGGTCAGGACGACGATCTTCGGCCTGTCCGACGACGGCGGCGTGCGCGAGGGTCTGCGGGCCAGGGTGCTGCAGGTGGTCGCGGCCACCAGCGTGCTGCTGACCGAGCGGCCCGCGGTCACCTTCCGCGGACCGCTCGACCTGCTCGTCGACCCACCGATGCACGAGGACGTCGAGGCCGTCGTGCGCGAGGGGCTCAGCAACGCCGGCCGGCACGCCCGGGCCCACCGGGTGGAGGTGTCGGTCGAGGCGGACCCGTCCACCCTGGTCGTCCGGGTCTGCGACGACGGCGTCGGGCTCGGCGAGGGCACGAGGCTCAGCGGGCTCGACAACCTGCGCGTCCGCGCCGTGCGACGAGGAGGGTCCTTCGACCTGGGCACTCCCGCAGGGGGCGGCACCCGGCTGGTGTGGACGGTGCCGTTGGGCGCTGCCGGGCCGGGCTGAGGCGGCTCTCAGGACGGGAGGCGGACCCGCCGGCCCTGCAGGAGCTCGATGCCCAGCACCAGCCACTGGGCGCTCGTCCCTGCCTCCCAGGGCGGGGTGCGCGGCGCCGACCAGAGGGAGGCGAGCGTCGCCGCGTGCTCCACCCGGGACGCTGCACCCGACGCGGTCACCGACCAGCTGGGAGGCAGGTCGTCCCGCGCGTCGTCGACCTGGAGGGTGACCGGGTGGGTACGTCCCCGCCGCGCGACCTCACCGAAGGCGGCCGCCCGGAAGTACAGCGCCGACCCCCGGAGGGCGTAGGTCGTCAGGTCCACGCGGACCACGCCGTCGACGGACGAGCACACCCGGCCGAACGAGCGTGAGCCGAGCAGGACCCTGCAGTCGGCGGCACCGAGGCGCTCCACGGCCGGTCCCGCGCTCAGCCCGCCCGTCGGCACGGCACCTGCCCCTGGCTGGTCATGGTCCGAGCCTGCTGCGCCGCCGGGGGAGCGGGTAGGGCTGGTGGTCCTGCGGGACCGGGCCGACGGGCGCCGATCGGCTGTCGTGAGGGCCGGCGGAGCTCATCGTGGGTCCCGCAGCCGGCGGGGCACGCCCCGGTCGGGCGCCGGGGTGCGGTCGAGGCGGACCTTGACGTCGACCAGGTGCAGGCCGTCGACGTCGACCAGCACGGGGTTGAGGTCCAGCTCGGCGACCTCCGGCACCTCGGTGGCCAGCGCCCCGAGGGCCGTGACGGCTCGTTCGAGGGCGGCGACGTCGGCCCGGGGAGCACCCCGGTAGCCGTCGAGCAGGGGCCAGGCCCGCAGCGACCGGACGGCGCGTGCGACGGTGCCCGGGTCGAGCGGCGGCAGCAGGAACACCCGGTCGTCGAGCAGGTCGCTGGTGGTGCCTCCCGCTGCGACCATCACGAGCGGCCCGAAGGTCGGATCCCGGACCAGGCCGAGCGCCATCTCCACGCCCCGGGCCATCGGCTGGACCACGACGTCGACTGACTCCGCCCGGGCGCCCAGCTCCTGGGCGAACGCCGTGACGACCCCGGAGACCTCGGCCGCCGAGGTCAGCCCTGTGCGCACCAGGCCGCGGTCGGTCTTGTGCACCACACGGGGGTCGCCGACCTTCACCGCCACCGGGTAGCCGGCGCGGTCCGCGGCGGCAGCGGCCCCGACAGGGCCACGGGCTGCCTCGCCGACCGGGTCCAGGCCGTAGGGCGCGAGCAGCGGGCGGGCCCGGTCGAGGCCGAGCCAGCCGGTCTCCGCACCGGCCCGGGGGCGCGCCGCCGCGGCCCTCACCTCGTCGACCGGGTCGGGCGCGGAGCGGGGGACGGCCAGCCAGGCGGCGTACCGGCTGGCGCGTGCCAGCGCGTCCACGGCCTGGGTGACCCCGGCCGGCGTGGTCACGCCCGGGACCCGGTCGACCCGCCCGCCGGTGCCGATCGTGACCAGCAGCACCGGGACGTCGGGACGACCGGTGCGGGCGCCGGCCAGGGCGTCGGCGAGCGGTCCGGGGTCGGCGACCAGGGTCGCGACCAGGATCACGAGCAGGGCGTCGGCCTCGTCCGAGGCCAGCACCTGCGTCGCCACGGCGGCCAGGGTGGCGGGCGAGGCCCCGGCGCCCAGGTCGACCGGGTTGCTGGTTCCGGCCAGCCCCGGGGCGACCTCGTCGAGCCGGTCGCGGAGGGTCTCGGTGAAGGGGGCCACGACGAGCCCGGCGCCGTCGGCTGCGTCGGCGGCCAGCACCCCGGCCCCGCCGGCGTTGGTCACGAGGGCCACGCGCGGGCCGGCCGGGCGTGGTTGCTCGGTCAGCACCAGTGCGGTCGCCGCGACCTCGTCCGCGCTCCGGCACACGATGACGCCGGCATGGCCGGCCAGGGCGTCCACGGCGGTCGAGGCCGTGGCACTGGCGGCCGTGTGCGAGGCACCGGCGCGCCGCCCGCTGGTGGACCGGCCACCGGCGACGAGCAGGAGCGGCTTGTGCTCGGAGAAGCGGCGCGCGAGACGCGCCAGCTTGGGCGCGTTGCCGAAGGACTCCAGGTAGAGCGCGGCCGCGGTGACGTCCGGGTCGTCCATCCAGGCGCAGAGCAGGTCGTTGCCGGACACGTCGGCCTTGTTGCCCAGGGAGACGAAGGTGCGCACCCCCAGACCGGTACATCGCGCGACGTCGAGCAGGGCCACGCCGACGCCGCCGGACTGGGAGGCCACGGCCAGCCCACCGGGCGGTGGCACCAGGTCGGTGAACGTCGCGTTCAGCCGCACCGCGGGGTCGTTGGCCACCACGCCGAGGCAGTTCGGCCCCACCAGCCGGATGCTGTGCGCACGCGCCAGCCGGGCCAGCTCCTGCTGCCGGGCGGCCCCGTCGGGCCCGGTCTCGGCGAACCCCGAGGAGACCACCACCACGGCGCGGGCACCGGCCGCCGCTGCGTCCAGCAGCACCTCGGTCACCGCAGGCGCGGGCACCGCCACCACGACGAGGTCGAGGGGTCCCGGGACGTCGAGGAGACGGGGGAAGGCAGGGACCTCCCCGATCCTTGCTGCGGTGGGGTGGATCGCGGCGAGCGACCCGGTGTAGCCCCCGCGCAGGATCGAGCCGAGGACGGCGCCCCCGATGCCGGCCCCGTCGCGCCGGGCGCCGACCACGGCGACCCCCGCGGGAGCGGCCAGGGGGGCCAGCGACCGCGCCTCGGAGGCGATCTCTCGCCGGTCGGCCGCGGCGACGGCGGTCTCCGAGGCAGACGTCGACATGCTCACCTCGACGACGCCGTGCGCGGTCTCCCGCGCGACGGTGAACCCCGCGGCGCGGAAGACCCGCGTCATCGCGGCGTTCTCGGGGAGCACGTCGGCGGTGAAGCGACGGATGCCGAGGTCGCGGCCGGCCGCGGCGAGATGCTCCAGGAGCAGCGCCCCCACCCCGTGGCCGCGGTGGTCGTCGGCGACGAGGAAGGCCACCTCGGCCGTGGTGGCGTCCTGCAGCTCGGCCGTCGCGAGGGCCACGACCCGGTCCCGCACCAGCGCGACCAGGCTGATCGCGGCACCGTCGTCGGAGAACAGGTGCGCGACGTAGTCGTGGCCCAGGCGGCGTCCGGCACCGAAGAACCGGAGCCGGAAGCTGCCCTCGGAGACGCCGTCGTGCAGCAGGGTCAGGGCCTCGCGGTCCTCGGGACCGAGCGGACGGACCACCGCCACCGTGCCGTCGTCCAGCAGCACGTCGCTCACCGGTGCGGGGGCCCTGTGCCGCTGGCCCGGTGCCGCTGGGCGGAACCAGGTCCGTGGCCGGGGGCGGGGGTGACGTCACCCTGGTGCAGCACCCGTCCGGTCACCTGGCTCGGGAACAGGCAGAAGGTCATCCACCGCACCCCACCGGGCCAGGGGTCGGGGTCCGGCCAGTCGCTGGGGGACCCGCCGGGTCCGGCCACGACGTGCTCGGCGCGGCCCCGGACCAGCACGCTCCACCCGCTGTGGGCGTGCTCGTCGACCTGGTCGACCTCGAAGGCTGCCTGCTGGTGGGGCAGGTGGATCGCGAGGTGGTCGTAGGAGGCGGTGCGGACCCAGATCCGGGCGTCGGCCACGCGGTAGTTCAGCGGGACGACCACGGGCCCGTCGCGGTCGACGTAGGCCATCCGCCCGATGCTGCAGCGGGCCAGGTGCTCCCAGCACTCGTCGGCGGTCATCTCGCGGAGTGATCCGCCACGACCGGGGCCTCGGGGGGTGGTGCTGGTCATCGGCGCTCCTGCTCCTCGTCGACGGGCCCGGTGCCCGACCACCCCACTCGACCAGCTCGGGCGGCACGGCGGCAGGGCCGGACGTCGGGCCTGTCCGGGACGTACGGCGCTGCAGGTCAGTCAGGTCGTGCGTCCGTAGCCCGGGGGACGCGCCAGGCGTCACCTGAAAACCGCCGGCATCCCCCTCGAGGCCGCCGGACGTCCCCTGCCGGGGTGGTAACGATCCTCTCCCGGCGCGCCTAGCGTCGAGAGCGCCGCGTCGACGGTCTCCCGCGACGTCGGGACGCGACCCGACCGGCCACCACGTCGCCCCGACCGGGGCCGTGGACCGCCAGCAGAAACGTTCCGGAGGACCACCATGTCCCAGCGCAACACGACCATCCGCAGCCTCCACGACCTCGGCCTGGCCGGGTGGTTCGGCGGCTCCCTGATGGGCGCGGTCGGCCTCAACGGCGCCGCTGCCCAGGCGGCGGACCCCCGCGAGCGCCTCAGCCTCTCCTCCCAGGGCTGGAAGCGCTGGGCCCCCGTCAACGCGGCCGCGATCGGTGCGCACGCCGTGGGTGGGGCCGGGCTGATCTACGCCAACCGCCGGCGGGTCCGCCAGCAGGACGAGGCAGCCGCGAACACCACGATCAAGCTGGCCCTCACCGTCGCTGCCGCTGGGCTCACCGCCTACAGTGGCATGCTCGGTCGCAAGGTCGAGAGCGAGAGCCAGCAGGGCGGCAAGGGCGCGACCGAGCCGACCGCCCACGCCTCGAAGGACCTGGCCGCGGCCCAGCGCCAGCTCCAGGTCGTGCAGTGGGCCATCCCCGCCGTGACGGGCGTCCTCGTCGTGCTGGGTGCCCAGCAGGGCGAGCAGCAGCGTCCCAGCCAGCAGCTGCGCACCCGCCTCGGGCGCTGAGCTAGGAGCCGGGGACGTCGTCGGGTCGGCGGACCACGACGGCCCCGGCGTTGGCCGGCCACCCCGGCGGCAGGTCGACCTGCTTCAGGCGCCCCACCGTCGTCTGGCCGCCGGCGGCGCAGAAGGCGTCACCGACGGCGTAGTCCACCCCGGCGAACCTGAGGTGCGTGCCGTCCCAGGTCGCGTCGTCGCGGTGCGTCACCAGCAGCGAGCTCCCGAGCGTGAGTGCGCCGTGGAACACGCTGAGACGCCCGAGCAGGATCCCCGGCAGCTGCGGTGCGCGGTCGTACGTCGTGAGGGCGACGGCGGGGGTGTGCACGACTCGATGCTAGGGCCGCCCTCAGGCCCCGACGTGCCTGGACCGCTCGGCCAGGCGGACGGCGGCGTGCAGCACCAGGTCGGCCTCGGCGGGGTCGGCGGCCACCCGCTCCGGCACGAGCCCTCCGAGCAGCGCCGCGGGGTGGGTCAGCCACGCCCACACCCGCCACGGGTCTGTGCGGGCCGCGAGGAGCGGTTCGAGGACGGGGACGAGGTCCGCGCGCACCTCCCCGTCGTCGGTGAGCTGGAAGCCCGGCACGAGAACCCGGTCCAGGGCCGTCACGAGCAGCAGCCGGTGGGTCGCGGCGGCCTTGTGCACCGCGAAGCGGGTCGCCTCGACCGACGCGCCACGGACCTCGGCCAGCGAGACGTAGTCGTGCCACGGTGAGGCGAGCAGCTCCTCGCGCAACCGGGCCCTGCGCGCGACCTGGACCAGCCCCACGGGCACCGCGTGCCGGGGCTCCGAGCCCTCGCGACGCAGCAGCGTGTCGAGCCGCCCGATCTCGTCGTCGGTGAGCTCGCGCCCGGTCAGCGGGTCGGTCCACACCGCGCGCCCGTCGCCGTCGCGGTCCACGGTAGGCAGGCCCGAGCCCGCGAGCGCGCCGGTGAGGCCGAGCAGCTCCAGCCGGGCCGCGAGACGGTCACCGGGTCCCTCGTGCGTCATGGGCCCAGCCTGCCTCACCGAGTCGGGCCGAGTGCGGTGCGGCCCCGCCGGTGCTGTGGGACGTGGCAACGCACGCGCGAGCCCCCGGCGTCCTGCTCCTCCTCCCGCTGGGAGTCCCGTGGTCTCGCGAACGTCGGTCCGCCACCATGACCGGCTGCACCGGCGCCGAGCTGCGCGGCATGCGGTTCCACGACATCATCCCGACGACATCATCCCGACGACCTCGCGGTGGACCAGGAGCTCGTGCTGGCCCACCGGGGCCGGCTCGAGGTGCGCAGCGAGCCCGGCCAGGGTCGACCTCCATCGCGACCCACCCGTCAGCGGGCCCGGTTGGTCCCGGGGTGGGAGAGTGGTCCGGTGAGCGAGCGCAACGTCCTCGGTGGTGAGCTGGAGCCCTGCGGCACGGAACCCATGACCGGGTTCTTCCGGGACGGCTGCTGCCGCACCGGTGAGCAGGACCAGGGCAGCCACACGATCTGCGCGGTGGCGACCGCTGAGTTCCTCGAGCACCAGCGCAGCATCGGCAACGACCTGTCGCGGCCGATGCCGGCGTACTCCTTCCCCGGGCTGATGCCCGGGGACCGCTGGTGCGTCACCGCCCTGAACTGGGTGCGGGCGCACCGCGACGGGGTCGCCGCCCCCGTGGTGCTGGCGTCCTCGAACGAGGCCGTGCTGCGCCTCGTGCCGCTCGAGCTGCTGCAACAGCACGCCGTGGACGTGCCCTCCGACCCGGGCGACCTGGTCTGAGCCGCTCGCTCCGAGCCGTCGGGGTGGTCCTCAGGGCGTCGTGGCGGCCAGTGCCCTGCCGAGAATGCGCGCGCCCTCGTCGAAGTCCGCCGGCCGGGGACCGGCGAAGCCGAGGCGGAGGTAGGGCGCCGACGGCTCGGCGGGGAACCACTCGCCACCGTCGGCGACGGCGAGACCGAGACGGTCGCAGCGGTGCACCAGGTCCGCGACGTCGGTGCCGGTCGGCAGTCGCAGCCACAGGTTGAGCCCACCGGCGGGCACGAGCTCGAGGACGCCGTCAGGGACGTGCTCGCGCAGCGCGCCGACCAGCAGGTCGCGACGCGCGTGCAGCTGCTCACGCAGGCGTCCGAGGTGGGTGCGCCACCCCGGTTGGGTGACCACGTCGAGCGCGGCGGCCTGGAGCAGCCCGCTGACGTAGAGCGACCCGGCCGCCCGGTCGGCCAGGAGCCGGTCCCGGGCGGGACCGCGGGCCACGAGTGCGGCGACGCGCAGCGACGGGGAGACGCTCTTGGTCAGCGAGCGGAGGTAGACCACGTGCCCCGCGTCGTCGAGGCAGGCGAGGGGCAGCGGGGTCGTGGTGATCCCGAAGTCGTGCGCCCAGTCGTCCTCGACCAGGAAGGCGTCGTGCCCGCGCACGACCTCGAGCACCTCGGCCCCCAGCGCCGGGGTCCACTGGGCACCCGTGGGGTTGGCGTAGTGCGGCTGCACGTAGCACGCGCGGGCACCGGTCTCGGAGAACGCGCGGGACAGCCGTGCGGGGTCGGGCCCGCGCGGGCCGGAGGGCACGGCGACCAGACGGACGCCGGCCTGGTCGGCGGCCCGCAGGGCGCCCCAGTACGTCGGGGACTCCACCAGCAGCGGCTCGCCCGGGCCGACGAGCGCCCGGAAGACCGAGCTCAGCCCGCTCTGGCTGCCGGGCAGGACCACCACCTCGTGGGCGGCGGGAGGGGTGACGTCGACCGGGGTGGTGGCGGCCAGTTCCTCGGCGAACCACGCCCGCAGCCCGGGCAGGCCGGCGGAGGGGGGCCGGAGGAGCGCGGCCTCGGTACGCGCCGCCCGGGTGGAGGCACTGCGCACCAGCCGCTCCGGCAGCAGCCGGGGGTCGGGGTAGCCGGAGTGCAGGGCGATGACGTCGTCGGTCGTGGTGCGCAGCGCGGCCGGCACGCCGGGGGAGCGCGGCGGAGGTGGACGCAGGGCGGCGCTCTGCCAGCCGTGGTCCACGGGGCGGACCGGGCGTACGGCGCGCGCGAAGGTGCCGACCCCCGGGTGCGTCTCCACGAGCCCCTGCGCGGACAGGATCCGCAGCGCCCGCTGGACCGTGACGGGGCTGGCGCCGTGCGCGGCGACCAGCTGCCGCGTGGACGGCAGCCGTGCCCCCGGGGCGGCCGTCGCCACCCAGGCCCGCAGCGCCTCCACGATGCGACCGCTGCTATCGTTGTCCATGACAGACGACGATAGCGCTACTATTACGGCCCGCAGCGCGGTTCCCGTCCTGCGGTCCGGTCCCGCCTGGGGCCTGGTGGGCGTCGTCGGCTTCTCCCTGACCGTGCCGCTGACCAGGCTGGCCGTCGCCGAGCTCCCGCCGCTCCTCGTCGGGTCCGGCCGGGCGGTCCTCGCCGCGCTCCTTGCCGGCCTCTGCCTGGCGGTGACCCGCCAGCGCCTTCCGACACGCCGCCAGTGGTGGCGCCTCGCGATCGTCGGAGGCGGGGTGGTCGTGGGCTTCCCGCTCCTGACGTCCTTCGCGCTCACCGCGGTCCCGGCGAGCCACGGCGCCGTCGTGATCGCCGTGCTGCCCGCCGCGACCGCCGTGGCCACGGTGCTGCGGACCCGGGAGCGGCTCCCCTCGGTGTTCTGGGTGGCCGCGCTCGCCGGCGCGGGCGCCGCGCTGGTCTTCGCCGGGCTGCA
>JBKJPE010000105.1:0-5491 GCA_046595185.1 Nocardioides sp. | reverse complement strand
GTGCTCGCCGTGCTCGCCCGTGCTCGCCGTGCTGGTGTGCTGATGGTGCTGATGGTGCGGCTCCAGCCCGCCAGGTCGATGAAGAATGATGAATCACTCGACCTTTGATGAAAGATGATGAAGAGTGGACGGCATGCCACCCCGTAGTCCGTTTCGCCCCTCCTTCGGCACCAGCCCCCCGCTGGTGTCGGGCCGCGACGCGATCCTGGCCGAGCTCGGCGACGCGCTCGACGCGGGCCCGGGGGCGGCCGGGCGGGCCGCGCTGCTCACCGGCAACCGCGGCATCGGCAAGACCGTCATGCTCAACGAGGCTGAGGCGCTCGCGCGCGAGCGGGGCTGGCTGGTGGTCTCCGAGACGGCCACGGCCGGGCTGCTCGAGCGACTTACCCACGACGGCCTGCCCGAGCTGGCCGACCTGATGCGCCAGGCCCCGTCGTCGCGACGTCGCGTCCGCGGTTTCTCGCTGCCCTCGGGCCTCGGGGGCCTCGAGTTCGACCTGCCCGAGGAGAACGGTCCGGGCGGGCTTCGGCGCCAGCTCAACGCGCTGACCGACGTGCTCGACGACCACGGCACGGGGATCCTCGTCACACTGGACGAGGTCCACGCCCGCGACGGCCGCGCCGACGTCGCCCAGCTCTGCGCGGTGGTCCAGCACGCGTTCCGTGAGGAGCGCCCGGTGGCCTTCGCCGCTGCCGGCCTGCCCGCCGCGGTCCAGGACCTGCTCGCCTCCGACGTCTCGACCTTCCTGCGGCGCGCCCGCCGCTTCGTCCTCACCCCGCTCACCCCGGTCGCCGCCGAGGAGGCGCTGCGGGTGCCGATCCTGCGCGCCGGTCGCGAGGTCGCCGAGGCCGAGGTGGCGGCCATGGCGCTGGCCACCCACGGCTATCCGTACCTCGTCCAGGTCATCGGTGACCAGGTCTGGCGCCAGGACCCCGCGGCCTTGACGATCGCGGCCGAGCACGTGCGTGCCGGGGTCGCCGCCGCCGTGCGCGAGGCCGGGTTCGCGCTGCACGAGCCGGCGGTCAACGACCTCTCCGAGGGCGACCGGGCCTTTGTCAGCGCGATGGCCCAGGACGACACGGGGGAGTCCTCGATCGCCGACGTCGAGCGCCGGATGGGCCGCGACCACGGGTACGTCTCGCGCTACCGCGCCCGCCTGATCGTCGCGGGGCTGGTCGAGCCGAGCCGACGCGGCTACCTGCGGTTCACAATCCCGTACCTGCGCGAGTTCCTGCAGTCGCGCCCCGACCACTTCTGACAATGCCGCGGATCGCAGGTAGTCGATCCCTCCTCGGCTGAACAGGATGTCCGGGAGCAGCCGGAGAGGCGCGTGTCGGGCTTGAAGACCCACGAGTCCGCGGTGGTGTCCATCACGATCATCCGCAATCCGAGGGCTCTGCGCCGCCGGCCCGCAGCCAGAGGTTCTCGCAGGAGCGGGGGAGGGCGTCGTCGGCCCCGGCTAGCTGACGCCCTCGGGCTGGTTCTCCATGTCATCGGTACCCGGGCGCAACAGCGCGGCCGCTGCGACCGTGGCTGCGCCGAGCAGCCCGGCGCCGACGAAGAACGCCAGCCGGTAGCCGTCGACGATCGCCTCGGCCTGGGTGGCGCCGCCGGCCTGAAGGTCGGCGGCCTTGCGCAGCGCCAGGCTGACGAGCACCGCAAGGCCGACCGCTCCGGCCACCTGCTGCAGAGCCTGCTGCAGGCCGGAGGCGAGCCCGGCGTCGCCCTCGGTGACGTTGGTGACCGCGCCGTTGCCCAGGCACGGCAGGGACAGGCCGGAGCCGAGAGCGATCGCGAGGCTCGCCGGCAGGACCTGGGTCAGGAATGACCCGTCGGCCGAGATCCGGGTGAAGAGCAGCGCGCCGACAGCAGTGATGAGGGTGCCGGAAGTGAGGATCGGCCTCAGGCCCACCTTCGGTGTCAGTGCCGTGGCGATGCCGATGCCCGCGCCGATCACGATGCCGAACGGCAAGAACGAGAAGCCGGTGCGCAGCGCCGAGAAGCCCAGGACGTTCTGTAGGTAGAGGGTGACGAAGAAGAACTGACTGAAGAAGACGCTGAAGAAGAAGATGGTCACCACATTGGCCGCGATCCGGGTGCGGTCGGTGAAGAAGTGCAACGGCACCAGAGGGTTGGCGATCCGGCCCTGAGCGGCGAGGGCGACCGCGAGGAGCAGGACACCGCCCACCAGCGGCACCAGCACCAACGGAGCGGTCCACGCCTCTTCCACTGCCTCGATCGCGCCGTAGACGATGCCGGTGAAGCCGAGCGCGATGGCGACCGACGTCGGGACGTCGATCCGCCCGCGCACCGTGGGCTTGTAGGCGCTGACAAGGCGGGGCACCAGCACCAGTGCCACGATCGCGACCGGGATGTTGACCAGGAAGATCCAGCGCCAGCTGGCGTACTCGACCAGGATGCCTGACAAGATCGGTCCCGCGGTGCCGGCGACGCCGGAGATGCCACCGAAGTAGCCGATCGCCCTGGCTCGCTCGCCGGACTCGGTGAAGAGCATGGCGATCAGGCCGAGGGCGGCCGGGGCGGCCAGCGCCTCGCCGAGGCCCTGCACGAAACGCGCAGTGACGAGCTGGGTGGGGTTCTGGGCGAGACCGCAGGCGATGGACGCGACGCCGAACAGCACCACACCGGCCAGGAACATCCGACGCCGACCCAGCACGTCACCGAGCCGGCCGCCGAGGAGGAGGAAACCGCCGGCCATCAGGACGTAGCCGTCGACCACCCAGGTGAGTCCCGACGGGGTGAAGTCGAGCTCGTTCTGTATCTCGGGGAGGGCCACGTTGACGATCGAGACGTCAAGGATGAGCATGAACTGCACGAGGAGCAGGACGCTCAGCGCTGCCCACCGGCGCGGGTCGGTGGTGGTGGTGTGAGCGGTCGGAGTGGTGTCGGGAGAGGAAGAGGTCGTCACGAGGTGTGACGTTAAATGAAACTCAGGAGTTCGATACATCTCCTTCAGGGTGGAAGGCGCCCCCTCCCGGGGACCGTGACGAGGCACACTGGCTCCATGTCCATCGTCTCGCCGCGAGGCCCCAACGCTGATCCGCGGGTGGCCCGTACCCAAGCCCGGGTGCTCGCGGCGGCCTGGGACGTGCTTGCAGAGGTGGGATTCGACCGGGTGACGATCGAGCTCATCAGCGAGCGCTCAGGCGTGGCGCGCTCGACGATGTACCGCCACTGGACCACGCGCGAGGAGATCCTGCGCGACGCCTTCTCTGCCCGGGCCGGGCACCATGTCGACGGCGACCAGCCCACTCCGGACGCCTACACCGCGCTGACGACGTACGCCGTGTCGTTCGCCGCTGGACTCGCCGACGACTGGGGCCGGGCAGCGGTGACGATGGCGACGCGTGCGCTCGACGAGCCCGATCAGCGCCGTGCGGTGCGCACCTTCGCCGATGGTTCGTGGGACGACCTCAGTGCGATCGTGTCCCGTGCCGTCGACGAGGGGGTACTCGCGGCTGATACCGATGTGAACGGGGCAACGTCGAGGCTGAACGACGCGCTTATCGCACCGCTCTTCTACCGCTATCACGTGCTGGGGGAGCCGGCCGGAGCGCAGCAGGCGCATGAGCTGGCCGAGCGGGCGTGGTCGGCGCTGATGACGGCTACCGGCTGAGCACCAGCTCTCTGGGCCCCGCATTCTCATCAGCCCAGCGCTCCGGGGTAGGACCGACGCGACGGCCGACACATACTCACCTGACGGCTCGCGACATCTGCCGACATGACGCCGCACCCTGCCCTCCTGGGTCGGCGAACGAGTGAGGAGCACCCATGCCCGATCCCCGACCTGCTGCCGTCGATGTCGACGCCGGGCACTATCCCGGCCCACCCGTCCAGCGCGGCCACGTCGAACCGTGCCCCCGCAGGCTCCGAGCCAGACGAGACGGACAGTGGATCATCGACACCATCGCCGCCTACTACGTCTGGGAGCACCCGTACTACCCGCAGTACGCCGTCCCGGCGGCCGATCTGGACGAGCATGCCCTCGCTCTGGCCCGCCCGCTGCCCGAGCGCGACCGACTGCCCGCTCACCTTGTCGTGGGCTTCGATGCGGCTCAGGACTGGTACGAGGAGAGCGAGCCGGTCCATGGCCACCCTCGCAACCCGTACGTGCGCGTCGACGCACTGCGCTCGGACCGCTCCGTCACTGTGACGCTGCCAGGAAGCGGTGGCGTACCGCCGCGCGTCGTCGCGCACTCGACGGCGCCCGTCGCCGTCTTCGAGACCAGTCTCCCACCGCGTTGGTACCTCGATCCAACCTGCGTCGACTTCTCCATGCTCATTGCGAGCGAGACTCAATCGCTGTGCCCTTATAAGGGCACGACCACTGCATATTGGAGCGTCGAGCAGGTGGGCGACGTCGCCTGGTCCTACGGCGCCCCGAGCCGCGGCCTCGAGTCTCTAGCCGGTCTGGTGGCCTTCGACGATGCCCTGGTGAAGGTAGTGGTAGAGCCACCTACTTGATGGAGCGGATCGCGTGGCCGGTAGCGGCCAGGAGGAGCGAGCGGGGGCGGGGGAGCGGGACGGGGCTGGCGAGGGTGATGAATCCGGTGCGGCTGCAGCTTGATGACATAATGTCACTTATCGGCGGTACCGCCCCACAGGCCAGCGACCCCGGAATACAGGGTGCGACCGATGCCCAACCCACCAAATCGGGGCCGTAGACAAGCAGATGGCCCAGGAGTATGCCTGAGAGGCACGGCTCCTGCGCGACCGGCGCCGGGGCACCAGCGAGGGGGATCAGCCATGCGACGACGAATAGCCAGGGCCTCTGCAGTGCTACTGATGGTGTGCGCGTCCGCGTTCACCATGACGACGCCAGCGGCGGCCGACAATCTGAACACCGATCGGTTCAGGGTGACCCTGCGGACTGCGTCCGAACACTTCGAGGACGTGGGGAAGAAGGGGCCGAGCATCGGGGACTACATCGTCTTCCGGGACAAGGTGTTCCACCAGGGCAACAAGGTCGGCCGGGACAACGGCCGCTGTGACGTGACCCGGGCCGGCCCGGAGAGGTTCGCCCTGGCGTGCACGGTGACGGTGGTCCTGAACGGGCGAGGTCAGATCGCGCTGCAAGGACTGGTCGCGTTCCGCAGAGGGTCGATGGGCGGCGATCCCACCCTGGCGATCACCGGCGGCACCGGTCGGTACAACCACGCCTCCGGCACCGCGACCCTCACCGAGCGGCGGGACGGGCCGACGCGCCTGCTCCTCGACATGCGCTGAGCCGAGACGGCTCGCAGCACGGCGGAGTCGGTGAGCTCCTCTCGGGGTGCACCCGGTCTCAGGACCATCCGGCCCGGGCCGGCCGGTGCACAGGTGCCTCGCCGGGTTCGCCGGCACGGCTACGTCGTGCCCGGTCACCTACCCCCGCAGACCGTGGAGGTGAACATCGCGATTGCCCTGCACCAGGAAGACGACAGGATCTAGCCTTCAGCTGCTGCCCCCCTCCCCCCCACTCCCCCCGGAC
>JBKJPE010000069.1:0-26864 GCA_046595185.1 Nocardioides sp. | reverse complement strand
CGACCGCCGACCTGCTGGCCAAGGCCGCGCACGGCCTGGCCGACGACCTGCTCACCACCACCCTGCTCACCGCGCGGTGCCCGGTCGTGCTCGCCCCGGCGATGCACACCGAGATGTGGGAGCACCCCGCCACCCGCGCCAACGTGGCGCTGCTGCGCTCGCGCGGCGTCGTCGTCCTCGAGCCGGCGGAGGGTCGCCTGACCGGGGCCGACAGCGGCAAGGGACGACTGCCCGAGCCGGCGGAGATCGCCGCTGTCGTGCTCGAGGTCCTCGCCCGCGGGACGTCCGCCCCGGACCTCGCCGGGCGTACCGTCGTGGTCTCCGCCGGCGGCACCCGTGAGCCGATCGACCCCGTACGCTTCCTGGGCAACCGCTCCTCGGGCCTGCAGGGGTACGCCCTGGCGCGGGCCGCCGCTGCCCGGGGCGCCCGGGTCCGCCTCGTCGCCGCCAACACCACGCTGCCCGACCCGGCCGGGGTGTCGGTCGTGCACGTCGGGACCACCGCCGAGCTCCGCACCGCCGTGCTCGCGGCCCGCGACGGCGCCGATGCCGTGGTGATGGCGGCCGCCCCCGCGGACTTCCGCCCGGTCGGCGAGCAGCAGCACAAGATCAAGAAGGCCGTCGACGGCTCCGCGCCGGTCCTGCAGCTGGCCCAGAACCCCGACGTGCTGCGGGAGCTGGCCGAGACCCGCACGCCCGGCCAGGTGCTGGTCGGCTTCGCGGCCGAGACCGGTGACGACGACGCCGGCGTGCTCGACCTGGCCCGGGCCAAGCTGGCCCGCAAGGGCTGCGACCTGCTGGTGGTCAACGACGTGGGCGGGGGAGCGGTCTTCGGCGCGCCCGACAACCAGGCGGTCCTCCTCGCCGCCGACGGGGCGGAGATCGACGTGCCGCGGGGCCCGAAGTCCGCGGTCGCCCACGTCGTCTGGGACCAGGTCGTGCTGCGGCTCCTCGACGCGCCAGCGACCCCGAGCCAGCTGTAACGCTGTGTTACATCGTCTGGTACGGGGTCGCGACGGTGCGCGAGATGAAGTAACACAGCGTTACAGCCGGCCTGGGACCGGCTGACCACCCACCGGGACCGGCGTCCCGCGATTCGGGATCGCCCGACCGGCGGGTCTAGCCTTCCCCCCGTCCGGGGGCACCCCGGTCGCCCCCCTGAACCAGCCCGAACGGAGCCACAGTGCCTGGACGTCTCTTCACCTCGGAGTCGGTCACCGAGGGTCACCCCGACAAGATCGCCGACCAGATCAGCGACTCGATCCTCGACGCCATGCTCGCCCAGGACCCGCACAGCCGGGTGGCGGTGGAGACCCTGCTGACGACCGGCCTGGTCGTCGTCGCGGGCGAGGTGACCACCACCGGCTACGTCGACATCAAGCAGGTCGTCCGCGACCGGATCCTCGAGATCGGTTACGACCACTCCGACAAGGGCTTCGACGGCGAGAGCTGCGGCGTCATGGTCGCCATCGGCGGCCAGTCCGGTGACATCGCCCAGGGCGTCGACACCGGCCACGAGTCGCGTACCGGCTCGGTGGACGCCATGGACAAGCAGGGCGCCGGCGACCAGGGCCTGATGTTCGGCTTCGCCTGCGACGACACCCCCGAGCTGATGCCGCTGCCGATCAAGATCGCGCAGACCCTCTCCGAGCGGCTCTCGGCCGTTCGCAAGGACGGGACGCTGCCCTACCTGCGCCCCGACGGCAAGACCCAGGTCACCATCGAGTACGACGCCGAGAACCGCCCGGTCCGCGTCGACACCGTGGTGCTGTCGACCCAGCACGCCGAGGAGGTCGAGCTCGACACCCTCGAGCCCGAGATCAAGAAGCACGTCATCGACCACGTGCTGGCGCAGTTCGACATCCCCTCGGCCGACCACCGGCTGCTGGTCAACCCGACCGGACGCTTCGTGGTCGGCGGGCCGATGGGCGACGCCGGGCTGACCGGCCGCAAGATCATCGTCGACACCTACGGCGGCATGGCCCGCCACGGCGGCGGCGCGTTCTCCGGCAAGGACCCCTCCAAGGTCGACCGCTCCGCGGCCTACGCCATGCGCTGGGTGGCCAAGAACGTCGTCGCCGCCGGCCTGGCCCGCCGCTGCGAGGCCCAGGTCGCCTACGCGATCGGCAAGGCCCAGCCGGTCGGGGTCTTCATCGAGACCTTCGGCACCGGCACCGTGCCCGACGAGCAGATCCAGCAGGCCGTCCTCGAGGTCTTCGACCTCCGCCCGGCCGCGATCGTGCAGGACCTCGACCTGCTGCGGCCGATCTACGCCCGCACCGCGGCCTACGGCCACTTCGGCCGCGAGCACGAGGACTTCACCTGGGAGCGCACCGACCGCGCCGACGCCCTGCGCGCGGCCGTCGGCGCCTGAGCGTCCACGACAGACCCGCCGGCCCCGCCGCGACCTCCGCCGGCCCGCGGCCTGTCGCCGCGGGCTGGTAGACACCGGGCCATGGCGGGCAGCGGGAGCGGGGGAGCGGGCGATGCCGGTCCCGACCCCGAGCTGCTGCCCGGGCTGGTGCGCCGCCAGGTCCGGGTGTCGCAGGCCCGGGCCCGCGAGACCCGGGCCCGCACGGCGGGCGCCGCCGCGACCGCCGCGGTCGACCCGGTGGCCCGGGTGCTGGTCGACGCCCCGCTGGCCCACCTCGACCGCGACTTCGACTACTCCGTGCCGGCCTCGATGGCCGAGGCCGCCCGCCCGGGCGTGCGCGTCAAGGTCCGCTTCGCCGGGCACGAGGCCGACGGCTACGTCCTGGCGCGCTCGGCGTCCTCCGAGCACGGCGGCGCGCTGACCCCGCTGCGCCGCGTGGTGGGGTCCGAGCCGGTGCTCACCCCGCTCGTGGCCGGCCTGGCCACCGAGGTGGCCGCACGCTACGCCGGGACCCGCGCCGACGTGCTCCGCCTGGCCGTGCCCCCGCGCCACGCCGCCGCCGAGAAGCTGGCGCCCGCCCCCGCGGCAGGGCCGCCGCGCTGGGCCCCCGAGGAGGCCGCTGCAGCCTGGGCCGACCACGACACGGGCGCGGCGTTCCTGCGGCACCTGCACGACGGCGGTGCCCCGCGGGCGGCCTGGCACCCCGCGCCCGGCACCGACTGGCCCCGGTCGCTGGCCCACGCCGCGGCCGCCACCCTGGCCGGCGGGCGCGGGTCCCTGCTGTGCGTGCCCGACGGGCGCGACGTCGGACGGGTCTCGGCCGCCCTCGACGACGTGCTCGGCCCCGGGCACCACGTCGCGCTGACCGCCGACGCCGGCCCGGCCGCGCGCTACCGCGACTTCCTGGCCGTCTCCCGCGGGGTCCGACGGGTCGTGGTCGGCACCCGGGCCGCCGCGCTGGCGCCGGTGCACGACCTGGGGCTGGTCGTGGTGTGGGACGACGGGGACGACCTGCTCGCCGAGCCCCGCGCCCCGTACCCCCACGCCCGGGAGGTGCTGCTGCTGCGCGCCGCCCGGGAGGGCACCGCCGCGCTGGTCGGCGGCTTCGGCGCCACGGCCGAGACGGCCTACCTGCTGCGCACGGGCTGGGCCCGGCCGCTGCGGGCCTCCCGCGCGACCGTGCGCGAGCGGGTGGTGGTCGAGGTGGCCGGCGCCAGCGACCTGGCCCGGGAGCGCGACCCCCACGGCCGGGGGGCGCGGGTGCCCGCGGCGGCCCACGCCGTCCTGCGCGCCGGCCTGCAGCAGGGCCCCGTGCTGGTGCAGACCCCGCGACGGGGCTACGCCACGGCCCTGGTCTGCAAGCGGTGCCGCACCCCCTGTCGCTGCCCGCGCTGCACCGGCCCGCTGGCCCTGACCGGGGCGTCCGCGCCACCGGCGTGCCGGTGGTGCGCCACCCCGGCCCCGGCCTGGACCTGCCCGCAGTGCGGCGGGCACGGGCTGCGGGCCCCGGTGGTCGGCGACGTCCGCACCGCCGAGGAGCTCGGCCGCGCCTTCCCCCGGGCGCGCGTGCGGTCGTCCTCCGGCGACCGGGTGCTGGCCCGGGTCGACGGGTCCCCCCAGGTCGTGGTGGCCACCCCCGGCGCCGAGCCGGTCGCCGACGGCGGTTACGCCGCGGTGCTCCTCCTCGACGCCTGGCTGCTGCTCGACCGCGTGGACCTGCGTGCCGAGGAGGAGGCCCTGCGCCGCTGGAGCAACGCCGTGGCGCTGGCCCGCCCGGGTGCCCGGGCGGTCGTGGTGGCCGACCCGGCGCACCCCTCCGTGCAGGCGCTGGTGCGCTGGGACCAGCCCGGCCATGCCGAGCGCGAGGTCGACCAGCGCCGTGAGGCCCACCTGCCGCCCTCGTCCCGGCTGGCCAGCCTCACCGGTGAGCCCGGCGCGCTGGACGACGCGCTGACCCTGTTGGCCCTCCCGGCCTCCGCGGAGGTCCTCGGCCCGGCGCCGGTGGGGGAGGGACGCGAGCGCGTCGTCGTCCGTGTGCCGCGGGGCGAGGGTGCGGCGCTGTCGCGCGCGCTCGGCGAGCTGCAGCGCGTGCGCTCGGCCCGCAAGCTCGACCCCGTCCGCGTCCAGGTGGACCCACCGACCCTCTGAGCGCCGCCGGGGGGCCGTCGGTCCGAGGTCCTCCTAGGATGGGTCCGCGCGGCCCGGTGACGCGCCGGCCCCGGCCCGTCGCCGGCCCCCTCGAGCCCCACAGGAGACCTCACCCCCGATGGCCATCCAGCCCATCCGCCTCTTCGGCGACCCGGTCCTGCGGCGCGCGGCCGCGCCGGTGACCGACTTCGACAAGGAGCTGCGCACCCTCGTCGCGGACCTGACGGAGACCATGCTCGAGGCTCCCGGGGCCGGCCTGGCCGCCCCGCAGATCGGCGTCGGGCTGCGGGTGTTCACCTGGCACGTCGACGGCGAGGTCGGTCACCTGGTCAACCCCTCGCTGGCGCTGTCGGAGGAGACCCAGGACGGCTCGGAGGGGTGCCTGTCCATCCCCGGCCTCGTCATCGACTGCCGGCGGGCGCTGTCGGTGGTGGCCACCGGGTCCGACCAGCACGGCGAGCCGGTCCGGCTGGTCGGCTCCGACACGCTGGCGCGGGCGTTCCAGCACGAGACCGACCACCTCGACGGCGTGCTGTTCCTGGACCGGCTCGACCCCGCAGGCCGCAAGCAGGCCATGCGCGAGATCCGCGAGTCGGAGTGGTTCGGCGCCGAGCGGCCCCGGGTGAAGGTGTCGCCCCACGCGACCCGCGGGCTGGGGTTCTAGCGGCGTGCGCGTCGTCCTGGCCGGCACGCCCGAGGTGGCCCTGCCCACCCTCGCGGCCCTGATGAGCTCCTCCCACGACGTCGTCGGCGTCGTCACCCGTCCCGACGCGCCGGCCGGTCGCGGCCGCCGCCTGGTCGCCAGCCCGCTCGGCCGGGCCGCCGCGGAGCTCGGGCTGCCCGTGCTGAGGCCGGCGCACCCCCGCGACCCGGGCTTCGCCGAGGAGCTGTCCGCCCTCGAGCCGGAATGCTGCCCCGTGGTGGCCTACGGGGCGCTGCTGCCCGAGTCGGTCCTGGGCATCCCGCGCCACGGGTGGGTCAACCTGCACTTCTCGTGCCTGCCGGCGTGGCGCGGGGCCGCCCCCGTCCAGCACGCGCTGCTGGCCGGCGACGAGGTCACCGGCGCGACCACGTTCCGCATCATCAAGGCGCTGGACGCCGGGCCGACCTTCGGGGTGATGACCGAGCGCGTACGCCCCCGCGACACCGCCGGCGACCTCCTGGCCCGGCTCGCCGAGGGCGGGGCCGGGCTCGTGGTGGCGACCCTCGACGGCCTGGAGGACGGCAGCATCGACGCCCGCGAGCAGCCGGCCGAGGGCGTGACGGTCGCCCCCAAGATCGAGGTGTCCCACGCCGAGGTCGACTGGACCGACCCGGCCGTCGGCATCGACCGCCTGGTGCGTGCCTGCACGCCCGCGCCCGGCGCGTGGACCACCTGGGACGGGGAGAGGCTGAAGCTGGAGCCGGTCGACATCGAGCGCGAGGTCGAGGTTCGGGGCGCCGCGCCGTCGGGCGGGGCACCGGCGCCCGGAGAGCTGGTCGTCGGACGTCGCGACGTCCACGTCGGCACCGCCCGCGGGACCCTGCGCCTGGGCCGGGTCAAGCCGGTGGGCAAGGGGTGGATGGCCGCGGCCGACTGGGCCCGGGGCGCGCGGCCCGGCCCCGGCGACCGCCTCGGGGGGCCGGTCGGTCCGGGTGCCGCCTCCGCCGGGACCGAGGACCCGCGTGGCTGAGCGACGCCGTCGCGGGCCGTCCCGCTCCGGCGCCGCGCCGAGCGACGGCGCGACGCCCTCCGCCCGCCCGGCGGCCGGCGCCTCCCGTGTCGACCCGGCACGGCTGGCCGCGTACGAGGTCCTCAAGGCCGTGCGCGTCGACGGCGCCTACGCCAACCTGGTCCTGCCGGCCGTGCTCGGCCGGCTCGCGCTGGAGGGCCGCGACGCCGCCTTCGCCACCGAGCTGGCCTCGGGCACCCTGCGGCTCCGCGGCACCTACGACGCCGTGCTGGCGGCGTGCGTGAAGCGCCCGCTGCGCAAGGTCGAGGACAAGGTGCTCGACGCGCTGCGCCTGGGCACCCACCAGCTGCTCTCGATGCGGGTGCCGCCGCACGCCGCCATCAGCACCACCGTCGACCTGGTCCGCGACCGCGCCAGCTCCGGCGCGGCCAGCTTCGCGAACGCCGTGCTCCACGGCGTGACCGCCCACGACCTCGACGGCTGGATCGAGACCCTCGCGCCGCCGACGTCGCCGGGGTCGAGCCACCACGAGGAGATCGCCTTCAGCCACCCCCGGTGGATCGTCGAGGAGCTGCGCCGCGCGCTCGGCGAGGACGAGCTGCACGACCTGCTGCGCGCCGACAACGTGGCGCCGCGCGTCACCCTGGTCGCCCGGCCCGGGCTCTCGACGCGCGAGGAGCTGCCCGGGGAGCCGACACCCTGGTCGCCCTACGGGGTCACGCTGACCTCGGGGGCGCCCTCGGCGGTGCCCGCCGTGGCCGAGGGACGCGCCGGGGTGCAGGACGAGGGGTCCCAGCTCGTGGCGCACGTCCTGGCCACGGCACCGGTGGAGGGCCGCGACCGGACCTGGGTCGACCTGTGCGCCGGGCCCGGTGGCAAGGCGGTGCTGCTGACGACCCTGGCCGCTCCGCGCGGCGCCCGCGTGGTGGCGGTGGAGCGGCAGGAGCACCGCGCCGGCCTGGTCGCCCGGTCGCTGGCGCCGACCCGGGCCGTCGGGGCGGCGTACGTCGTCCTGACCGCCGACGGCACCCGCCCGCCGATGCTCCCCGGGTCCGCCGACCGGGTCCTGGTCGACGCGCCCTGCACCGGGCTCGGCGCGCTGCGGCGCCGCCCCGAGTCGCGCTGGCGGCGCCGGCCCGACGACGTGCTGACCCTGGTCCTGCTCCAGCGGCGCCTGCTCGGCGCAGCGCTCGACCTGGCCCGGCCCGGTGGCGTCGTGCTCTACGCCACGTGCTCGCCGGTGCTCACCGAGACCGACGAGGTCGTCGCCGCTGCGTCGCAGCGCCCCGACGTCGTCGTCGAGGACCTGGTGCCGCTGTTGCCGGCCGGCATGCCCGACGCCGCCGGGCGGCTGCCCGGGACGGCCCAGCTGTGGCC
The DNA here is from genome assembly GCA_046595185.1 of Nocardioides sp. GTDB lineage: Bacteria > Actinomycetota > Actinomycetes > Propionibacteriales > Nocardioidaceae > Nocardioides. Next base: position 19,292 of record JBKJPE010000069.1, on the reverse strand, counting down.
GCACCGCCACGGCACCGACGCGATGTTCCTCGCCCTGATGCGGAAGGTCTGAGCCGTGGCCACGAAGTCCCCCTCGGTGGAGATCGAGGTCGACGACCGCGTCGTGCGGGTCTCGAACCCCGACCGCGTCTACTTCCCCGAGAGCGGGGCGACCAAGCGCGACCTGGTCGACTACTACCTCGCCGTCGGGCCCGGCATCGTCAACGCGCTGTGGGAGCGGCCCTGCATGCTGCACCGGTTCCCGACCGGGCTGGCAGGGGAGAAGGTGCACCAGAAGCGGCTGCCGCGGGGTGCGCCGGAGTGGGTCGAGACCGTGCGGCTGCACTTCCCGCGGTGGGACCGCACCGCCGACGAGCTGTGCGTGACCGAGCTGGCCAGCGTGATCTGGGCGGTGCAGATGTCGACCGTCGAGTTCCACCCGTGGAACAGCCGTCGCGAGGACCCCGAGCGTCCCGACGAGTGGCGGATCGACCTCGACCCCGGCCCCGAGTCCGACTTCGCCCAGGTGCAGCGGGTCGCGGGCGTGGTCCACGAGGTGCTCGACGAGCTCGGCGCGGTCGGCTTCCCCAAGACCAGCGGCGGCTCCGGGTTGCACGTCTACGTCCGGGTGCGCCCCGACCACGACCACAAGGGCGTACGCCGCGCGGCGCTGGCCTTCGCCCGGGAGGTCGAGCGACGCACGCCCGACGACGTCACCACCACCTGGTGGCGCAAGGACCGCGACCCGACCAAGCTCTTCGTCGACTACAACCAGAACGCCCGCGACCACACCATCGCCGCCGCCTACTCCGTGCGCGGCTTCCCCGACGCCCGCGTCTCGACGCCGGTGCGCTGGGACGAGGTCGACGACTGCGACCCGCACGACTTCACCATCGTCACCGTCCCGGTGCGCTTCGCCGCGCTCGGGGACCTGCACGAGCGGATCGACGACGAGGTCTTCGACCTCGCCCCGCTGCTGGAGTGGGCCGACCGCGACGAGCGTGACGGCGCGGAGGCGCCGGCCGACCCGGACGCCTGACGCCGCGACACCCGCCCGGGCGGGGGATCCTCGTGACGGGTGCGACCAACACCCACCGGACCACGCCCTAGGGTTGCCGGTCGTGGGCATCCAGATCACTCCGAGCATCCTCAGCGCCGACTTCGCCGCCCTCGGGGCGGAGGTCGGCCGCATCCCGGGCGCCGACTGGGTCCACGTCGACGTGATGGACAACCACTTCGTGCCCAACCTGACCTTCGGGCCGGCCACGGTCGAGGCGCTGGCCCGGGTGAGCCCGGTGCCGCTGGACGCCCACCTGATGATCGCCGACCCCGACCGGCACGCCCCGGCGTACGTCGAGGCCGGCTGCGGCTCGGTGACCTTCCACGTCGAGGCGGCCACCGCTCCCGTCCGGCTGGCCCGTGAGATCCGGTCCGCCGGGGGGCGGGCGAGCATGGCCCTACGCCCCGCGACCCCGGTCGAGCCCTACGAGGACCTGCTGCCCGAGCTGGACATGCTGCTGCTGATGACGGTCGAGCCGGGGTTCGGCGGCCAGCCGTTCCTCGACCTCGTCCTCCCCAAGATCCGCCGCGCGCGCGCGCTGCTGGAGCGGCACGGCGTCGAGACCTGGCTCCAGGTGGACGGTGGCGTCTCGCTGGAGACCGTCGAGCGGTGCGCGGAGGCCGGGGCCGACGTCTTCGTGGCCGGCTCGGCGGTGTTCGGCGCCGCCGACCCCGACGCCATGGTGGCCCGGCTGCGTTCCGCGGCCGAGGCTGCGGCCCCCCACGGCGCCTGACGCACCGCCAGGACGCACGACAGCGGCGCGCTCGGCTGGTGCGCCGGGCGCGACCGTCGCGGCTGCGGCAGTCCGTGTCGTCGCCGCGTCCATCAGACGCACCGGCTGTGGTCGGACTCACGACGGCCCCGGGCGGGCGCTGTGGCAGACTCGACGCAGACGAGTCCACGACTCGCGTGCTCTGGGATCGGTGCAAGTCCGAGCCGGCGGTGACAGTCCGCGACCCGACCACCACCAGTGGCCGGTTGACCAGGTGGAACTCCTGGACCGACGGTGAGAGTCCGGATGGGAAGCGCACGCAGTCGTCCGGACGAGCGCACCCTCAGGGCGCCCGACCCCGGACGGCTACGCCCGCCTCCCGCCCTCCCCGGGCCGCGACCGGCACCGGGCGGAGGAAGCCGTGAGCAGCACCAGCGAGGTCGAGCGTGCCGCGATGCGTCGCGCGCTCGTGCTCGCAGCGACTCCGGGCGTGCCGATGGTCGCCGACACCCGTCGTGTGGGCTGCGTGCTCCTCGACGCGGGCGGTCGCTCCGTGGCCGAGGGCCACCACCGGGGCCCCGGCACCCCGCACGCCGAGGCCGACGCCCTCGCGCGCGCCGGGGACGCCGCCCGGGGCGCGACCGCGGTGGTCACCCTCGAACCGTGCGACCACACCGGGCGTACCGGCCCGTGCACGGAGGCCCTGGTGGCGGCCGGCGTGCGTCGGGTCGTCTTCGCCGAGTCCGACGCCCACGAGGTGGCTGCGGGCGGCAGGGCGCGGCTCGAGGCCGCCGGCGTCGAGGTGGAGGCGGGGCTCCTGGCGGAGGAGGCCGAGGCGCTGGCCGCGGTCTACCGGCACGCGCAGCACCACCGGCGCCCGTACGTGACCTGGAAGCTCGCCACCACCCTCGACGGCCGCAGCGCCGCGGCCGACGGCACCTCGCGCTGGATCTCCGGACGCGCCGCCCGGCTCGACGCCCACCGCCTGCGCGGCGCCTGCGACACGATGCTCGTCGGCACCGGCACGGTCCTCACGGACGACCCCCGGCTCACGGTCCGCGACGAGCATGACCAGCCCCTGCCCGGGCAGCCCCTGCGCGCGGTGATGGGGTTGCGCGACCTGCCCGCCGGCAGCCGCGTCCTCGACGACGGGGCCGCGACCCTCCACCTGCGCACCCGCGACCCGGCCGCGGCGCTCGCCGAGCTGTGGACCCACGACCGCCAGCACGTCTTCCTCGAGGGCGGGCCCACCCTGGCCGCCGCGTTCCTGCGGGCCGGGCTGGTCGACGAGGTCGTCTGCTACGTCGCGCCGGTGCTGCTGGGCGCCGGCCGCGCCGCGGTCGCCGACCTCGGGATCCCCACGATCAGCGGCGCGTTGCGTCCCCGGGTCACCGACGTGACCGTCCTACCGGGGCTCGACGGCGAGCAGCCCGACGTCCGACTCACGCTCGACCCGAGGGAGAACTGATGTTCACCGGCATCATCGAAGAGCTCGGCACCATCGCCGCGATCACCGACCAGGGCGACGCCGTACGCCTGCGCGTCACCGGTCCGCTCGTCCTCCAGGGCACCGCTCCCGGCGACTCGATCTCGGTCAACGGCTGCTGCCTGACCGTGGTCGACCACGACGGCGAGCAGTGGTCGGCCGACGTCATGCGCCAGACCCTGCGGCTGACCGGCCTGGCCGGGGCGGCGCCGGGAGACCGGGTCAACCTGGAGCGTGCGGTGACCGCCGAGAAGCGCCTCGGCGGCCACGTCGTGCAGGGCCACGTCGACGGCGTCGGCGAGATCCTCGCCCGCACGCCCAGCGAGCACTGGGAGCTGGTGGAGGTCTCGCTGCCTGCGCACCTGGCCCGCTACCTCGTCGACCAGGGGTCGATCAGCGTGGACGGCGTCAGCCTCACCGTCGTCGAGGCCGGCGACGAGTCCTTCACCGTCAGCCTGATCCCCGAGACGCTGGCCCGGACGACCCTGGGCTCCCGCGCGCCGGGCGACCGGGTCAACCTCGAGGTCGACGTCATCGCCAAGCACGTGGAGAAGCTCGTGCGCGTCTACGCGCAGGAGCAGCAGCCCCCGCAGCACCGCCACCCGCAGGACCAGGAGACGACATGACCGAGCAGCACTCCCCCGAGGCTCCCCGGGCCCCCCACGGCGGGGTCCGCCTCGACAGCGTCGAGCGCGCCGTCGCCGACGTCGCCGCCGGCCGCGCGGTCGTCGTGGTCGACGACGAGGACCGCGAGAACGAGGGCGACCTCATCTTCGCGGCCAGCAAGGCCACGCCCGAGCTGATGGGCTTCACCGTCCGGCACTCCAGCGGCGTGATCTGCGCCCCGATGCCGGCCGCGATGCTCGACCGGCTCGAGATCCCGCTGATGACGCCGCACAACCGCGACAAGCTGCGTACGGCGTACACGATCTCGGTCGACGCCCGCGACGGCGTGAGCACCGGCATCTCCGCCCACGACAGGGCGCACACCGTGCGGGTGCTGGCCGACTCCGCCACCGAGCCGTGGGAGCTGACGCGTCCCGGGCACGTCTTCCCGCTGCGCTACCGCGAGGGCGGGGTGCTGGTGCGGCGCGGGCACACCGAGGCCGCCGTCGACCTGACCCGCCTGGCCGGCCTCACACCGGCCGGGGTGCTGGTCGAGATCGTCAACGACGACGGGACGTTGAAGCGCGGCCCCGAGCTGCGCGAGTTCGCCGACGAGCACGGCCTGGCCATGATCAGCATCGACGAGCTCGTCCGCTACCGCCGCCGCCACGAGAACCTCGTCGAGCGGGTCGCCGAGACCCGGCTGCCGACCCGCCACGGTGACTTCACCACGTACGGCTACCGGGTCACCGTCGACGGCTCCGAGCACATCGCGCTGGTCCACGGTGACGTCAGCGGTCCCGAGCCGGTGCTGACCCGGGTGCACTCGGAGTGCCTGACCGGCGACGTCCTCGGCTCCGAGCGCTGCGACTGCGGCCCGCAGCTCGACGAGGCGCTGGAGCGGGTCGTGGCCGAGGGCCGCGGCGTGGTGGTCTACCTGCGCGGGCACGAGGGCCGGGGGATCGGGCTGGTGGCCAAGCTGCAGGCCTACCAGCTCCAGGACGGCGGCCGCGACACCGTCGACGCCAACCTCGACCTCGGCCTGCCGGCCGACGCCCGCCACTACGGCACCGCGACGCAGGTGCTCAAGGACCTCAAGGTCGAGCGCGTACGGCTGATGACCAACAACCCCGACAAGGTCACCAACCTGGAGGACTTCGGCATCGAGGTCGTCGAGGTCGTCCCGCTGACCACCCGCCCCAACGACCACAACATCGCCTACCTGCTGACCAAGCGGGACCGGATGGGCCACGCGCTGCCCGACCTGCCGGCCATCGACGAGGCCGGCGGCACCCTCACCGAAGGAGACCCCACATGAGCGGCCACGGCGCCCCCACCACCCAGCAGGTCGACCCCGAGGCCGCGCGCGGTCTGCGGGTCGCCGTGGTCGCGGCCTCCTGGCACGAGCAGGTGATGGGCGGCCTGCTCGCGGGCGCCGCCCGCGCCACGGCCGACGCCGGGCTCGAGGCCACCGTGGTGCGGGTGCCCGGAACGGTCGAGCTGGCCGTCGTCGCGGGCGCCCTCGCCGGGCAGGGGTACGACGCCGTGGTGGCCCTCGGTGTCGTCGTCCGCGGCGGCACGCCCCACTTCGACTACGTCTGCCAGGCCGCCACCGAGGGGTTGACCCGGGTCTCGCTCGACCACGGGGTCCCGGTCGGGTTCGGGGTGCTGACCTGCGACACCGACGAGCAGGCGATCGACCGGGCGGGGCTCGAGGGCTCGCGGGAGGACAAGGGCTACGAGGCCACCGCGGCCGCCCTGACCACCGCGATCACCCTGCGCGGACTCGACGGACCCGAGCGCCCTCAGGCCCGCCACTCCTCGGCCAGCAGGGCGTAGACCACCCCGTCGAGCCAGCCGAGCTCGCGGTGCAGGGAGTCCGCGACGTTCTCGGCCTCGCGTCGCATGCCGACCCGCTCCATCAGCCGCCAGGACGCCACGTTCGCGGCGAAGCACGCGGCGGTGACCCGGCGCAGGCCCAGACCGTCGAAGGCGACGTCGAGCAGCAGGCGCACGGCCTCGGTCGCCAGCCCGCGACCACCGTGGGCCGGGTCCAGCGCCCAGCCCAGCTCGGCCTCGCTGGACCGGGCGACGTCCGGCGCCCCGGCCTGCGCCCAGCCGTCCTGGACCCGCAGCATGAGGTCCCCGACGACCGTCCCCTCGTGCTCGACGACGAGGGTGCGCCCCGCCCGCCGGGGGTCCAGGAAGCGGGTCGCGAGGTCCTCCGGCGTGCCCGCCGCCGCCCCCAGCCACCACGCGACGTCGTGGCGGCCGCGGTAGCGGTGCATCGCCGGCACGTCCGCGGGCAGCAGGGGCCGCAGCAGCAGCCGGTCGGTGGTGAGCGGCCAGACCAGGCCGGCCAGGTCGGGCTCGCTCGGGTCCGGCACACCTCGATCATCGCCGATGCCGTCGCCCAGGTCCGGGGACGGGTCGACGACGCCGTAGGCTGGGCCGCCGTGAAGACCTTCGAGGGCCTGTGGGCCGAGCTCAGCGAGAAGGCCCGCACCCGCCCGGCCGGCTCCGGGACCGTCGCCGAGCTGGACGCGGGCGTCCACACCATCGGCAAGAAGCTCGTCGAGGAGGCCGCGGAGTCGTGGATGGCGGCCGAGCACGAGGGCCCCGCGCGCACCGCGGAGGAGATCAGCCAGCTGCTCTACCACGCGCAGGTGCTGCTGCTGGCCAGCGGACTCACGCTCGACGACGTCTACGCCCACCTCTGACCCCAGGACGGACCCGCACCCCCATGTCGACCACCACCGAGGGCGTACCCCTGCGGATCGCCGTGCCCAACAAGGGCTCGCTGTCGCTGTCGGCGACGGAGATCCTGCGCGAGTGCGGCTACCGCCAGCGCGACGACAGCAAGCAGCTGGCCCTCACCGACGCCGAGAACGGCGTCGAGTTCTTCTACCTGCGCCCGCGCGACATCGCGCTCTACGTCGGCGAGGGCACGCTCGACATCGGCATCACCGGCCGCGACCTGCTGCTCGACTCGGGCGCCAAGGCCGAGGAGCTGCTGCCGCTGGGCTTCGGGCGCAGCCGCTTCCGCTTCGCCGGCCCGATCGGCCGCTTCACCGACGTCGCGCAGCTCCAGGGGGCGCGGATCGCGACCTCCTACACCGGGGTCGTCGGGGCCTTCCTCGCCGAGCGGGGGATCGAGGCCACGGTGACCCGCCTCGACGGCGCGGTCGAGTCCAGCATCGCGCTCGGCGTCGCCGACGCGGTGGCCGACGTGGTCGAGACGGGCAGCACGCTGCGTCAGGCGGGGCTGGAGACCTTCGGCGAGCCCATCTTGGAGTCCGAGGCGGTGCTGGTGACCCGGGCGGGCAACCACCCGGTCGGCCTGGAGGTCTTCCGCCGCCGGCTCCAGGGCGTGCTGGTGGCCCGCACCTACGTGATGATGGACTACGACATCGAGGACGCCCACGTCGAGGCCGCGGTCGCGCTCACGCCGGGCATCGAGAGCCCGACGGTCCTCCCGCTGCACAAGGACGGGTGGGTGGCGGTGCGGGCGATGGTGCCGCGCGCCGGCGCCCAGCGGCTGATGGACGAGCTGTGGGGCCTCGGCGCCCGCGGCATCCTGACGACCGACATCCATGCCTGCCGGCTCTGACGCGGCGGGCACCCCCGCGGGGGCACCCGGCGTGCCGTCGTTGCCGCGGACGTACCGGCCGCTCGGTCCCCGCATCGCCGGGCTCGTGGCCATGGTCGCGCTGTTCGCGGTCGGCGCCGGAGCCTGGTTCAGCTTCGACGACCCCACGCGGGCGTCGTTCACCACCTTCCAGCGCGGCACCGTGATCGCGTTGGCCCTGCTGGCCATGGCCACCATCTACTCGCTGGTGCGCAGCCGCGTGCGCGCCGACGAGGAGGGCCTGACGGTCGTCAACGGCTACCGCCGCCACCGGCTGGTGTGGGAGCAGGTCATCGGCATCCACCTGGCGCCGGGGTCGCCGTGGGCGGTCCTCGACCTCTCCGACGGGGGCACCGTCTCGGTGCTGGCCATCCAGGGCAGCGACGGGGCACGCTCGCGCCGGGCCGTCCGCGAGCTCCGCGCGGTCATCGACCGCTGACGCGCGGGCGTGAACTGCTTGACGTCGGCACGGGGCTGGGCAGCCCGGTCGTGGCGGGGGCGTCGGCGGGGCTGTCGGCGGGGCGTGGCGGCGGGGGCGTCGGCGGGGCGTGGCGGCGGGGGTAGGCGGCTCAGGAGATCCCACGTCGGCGCAGCAGCGCCTCGATGTCGGCCAGGTCGTCGTCGCCGGCGGCAGGTCCGGTCGCGCGTCCTGCGTCCACGGGGGGCCGGCGGGCACCCGCGGCGGCGGCCTCCGGCGCGGCGGCGCGACGGCGGGGGACGCCCCGGCGTCGCGACCCGACCCCCCGCACGGCCAGGGCCCGGGAGATCGCGATCAGCAGGACGCCGAGGCCGGCCAGCGCGATCCCGACCCACACGGTCGGCGAGAGCACCAGGGACGTGGCCCACCCCGCGACCACCGAGACCACCTCGGTCAGCATCCGCAGCGTGCGGGTCAGGTAGGCGGCCGGCACGAGCAGCGTGACACCGGCGGCGAGCACGGCCGCCGGGACACCGCGGCGGCGGAAGGCCAGCCAGGTGGCGACAGCCCCGACCAGCGTCAGGGTCACGGTCAGCGCCAGCCACGTCGCGTCGTCCATGCGTCCAGCGTGGCACAGCGACGGTGGTGCCGGCGGGCTGCGGAACCGGCGCAATTGTTGGGTTGCGACTGATCGGCCGGGAAGAACTCGGTTCCAACTCGACAATTGCGCTGGATCGACAGCCCCGGGGTCGGGCGCGAGCAGACCCCTGACCAGCGGGCGGGCGGGCTGCGCCGGGGGTGGTCAGTCCTGGGGCCGGGCCGGAGACTGGCAGGGTGACCCTCCGCGACATCCCGGACCCCGGCTTCGCCGCCGACGACGGCGCGCCCGACCCCGCTCTGCGCGCCGCGCTCGCCGCCCGGGCCCACGGCGGGGGTACGACGGGCGATGTGCTGGCCCTGCTGGCCGGCGCCCGGCTCCTGGTCCCGGTGGTCGCCGTGCTCGGCGAGGTCGAGCTCGACGAGCACGGCCTGGCCCACGACAAGACCAGCGACATGGCGGCCGTGCTGGTCACCGGCGCCGACGGGCGTACCGCTCTGCTGGCCTTCACCGGCGCCGATGCGATGGCCGCCTGGGACCCCGCCGCCCGCCCCGTGCCCGTCGCCGCCGCGACCGCGGCCACGGCCGCGCGCCAGGAGGGCGCCGCGGGGCTCGCCGTCGACCTCGCCGGTCCCGCGCCGTACGTCCTGACCGGTCAGGACCTCGAGGCGGTCGCCGCCGGTTGGCGGCTGGTGCACGTGGGGGGGAGACTGGCCTGGGTCGGTGCAGCCCCCGGGGACCCGGGCGCCGCGGGGCCGCCGGACCCACCGCCGGACCCACCGCCGGACCCCCGGGCGGGGCCCCCCTCGGGGCCATTGCCGGATTGGTCGTCACCGGAATGATCGGCTAGGGTCTGGCGTTGACCGATCGACGTGCAAGGCAGCGCAGGCTGCCGAGCACGACGATCTACAAGCGGGGTCACGGCACCATCGACTCCCACCCGCACCGACCACCGCGGCCACCACCGCCCAGGTCGTCGGGTCCGGTCCACCGGCTCGGTCGAGCCGGGGCGCACCACCGCCCCTCCCGACCGGTCGCGACACCCCCGGGGTGTCGATGTGGTCACTGGCTCCCGCTTGGTCCGAGCGGGAGCCATTTCTCGTCCCCGGGCCGTACGCCCCCCAGCGTGCGCCCGCGGCGGGGGAGAGCCTCCGTGCCCCTGACCCACTGGAGGACTCATCAGCACCGAGCTGCGCATCAACGACCGGATCCGGGTACCCGAGGTCCGCCTCGTCGGACCCAACGGCGAGACCGTCGGCATCGTGCCGACCGACCAGGCCCTGCGTCTGGCGCAGGAGTCCGACCTCGACCTGGTCGAGGTCGCGCCCACCGCCCGCCCGCCGGTCTGCAAGCTCATGGACTACGGGAAGTTCAAGTACGAGAACGCCCAGAAGGCCCGTGAGGCGCGACGCAACCAGACCAACGTCGTGATCAAGGAGATGAAGCTCCGCCCCAAGATCGACGGCCACGACTACGAGACCAAGAAGGGTCACGTGGTCCGCTTCCTGGCCGCCGGCGACAAGGTCAAGATCACGATCATGTTCCGCGGCCGCGAGCAGCACCGCCCCGAGCTGGGCTTCCGGCTCCTGCAGCGCCTCTCCGAGGACGTGTCGGAGCTCGGCTTCGTCGAGTCCTCTCCCAAGCAGGACGGACGCAACATGGTCATGGTCCTGGGCCCGCACCGCAAGAAGGCCGAGGCCAAGAGCCAGCTGCGGGCGGAGAAGGAGGAGAAGATGGCCGAGCGCGCCGCCGAGGAGGCCGAGGACAAGGCCGAGCGGACCGCGGCCAACGCCGGACGGAGCACGGTCGCCAAGGAGCGCGGACGCTCGGAGAACCTCGACCCCGAGATCGAGGCCTGAGGACCGCCCGGTCCACGACCGACAGACGCACACAGCCACCGGCCGGGGGCGTTCCCCGGCCCGTCAGGCGTGCACCACGACGCCTGCTACCCCCTGAGGAGACAGCACCATGCCGAAGAACAAGACCCACTCGGGCGCCAGCAAGCGGTTCCGGGTCACCGGCTCGGGCAAGATCCGCCGCGAGAAGGCCGGCAAGCGCCACAACCTGGAGAAGAAGTCCTCCAAGGTCACCCGCCGCCTGTCCGGCACGACCGAGGTCGCGGCGAACGACGTCCCCCGCGCCAAGAAGCTGCTGGGTCTCTGACCCTCGCCCCCACCGGTCGGGCCCGTCCCCGACCCGGTCACCGACGAACCTAAGGAGCACCCTCATGGCACGCGTCAAGCGGTCAGTCAACGCCCAGAAGAAGCGCCGTACGACCCTGGACCGGGCCAGCGGCTACCGCGGCCAGCGGTCGCGGCTCTACCGCAAGGCCAAGGAGCAGGTCACCCACTCCCTGGTCTACAGCTACAACGACCGGCGCAAGAACAAGGGCAACTTCCGTCGCCTGTGGATCCAGCGGATCAACGCCGCGGCCCGCGCGGAGGGCATGACCTACAACCGCTTCATCCAGGGTCTGAACCTGGCCGGCGTCGAGGTCGACCGCAAGATCCTCGCCGAGCTGGCCGTCAACGAGCCGGCCGCGTTCAGCGCCCTCGTCGCGACCGCCCGCGAGGCCCTGCCCGACGACGTCAACGCGCCGCGCGCCGAGGCCCCGGCCTGAGCACCACCCCCCTGGCCGCCGGCAACGCGCGGGTCAAGGAGGCACGTCGGCTCAGCCGCCGCTCGGTACGCACCGAGCGGCGGTTGTTCCTCGCCGAGGGCCCCCAGGGCGTCGAGGCTGCGCTCTCGGTCGACGGTCGTGTGGTCGAGGTCTTCGCCACGACCGACGCCGTACGCCGCTTCGACACCCTGCTGCAGGGCTCCGCGGCAGGCCTGGTGACCCTGGTCGACGACCGGGCCCTGGCCTCGCTCACCGAGGCCGTCACCCCCGCCGGCCTGGTGGCCGTCTGCCGGCTGCTCGACCGGCCCCTGGAGCACGTGCTGCCCGGGTCACGCCTGGTGGCGCTGTGCGCGGAGGTGCGGGACCCCGGCAACGCCGGGACCATCGTGCGCACCACCGATGCCGCCGGTGGTGACGCGGTCGTCCTCGCCGGCGACGCCGTCGACCTGCACAACGCCAAGACCCTGCGCGCCAGCGCCGGCTCGGCCTTCCACGTGCCCGTGGCCCTCGAGCCGGACCCCGTCCGTGCCGTGGACGCCGCCCGCGCCGCGGGTCTGCAGGTGCTGGCCGCGGACGGGGCCGGTGAGCTCGACCTCGTCGACCTCGAGGACGACGCCCGCGACGACCCCGGGGGTGGCCTGCTCGCCCGCCCGACCGCCTGGCTGCTCGGCAACGAGGCCCACGGCCTCGACCATGCGCTGGCCGCGCTGGCCGACCACCGGGTACGCATCCCGATCCACGGCCGCGCCGAGAGCCTCAACCTGGCCTCGGCGGCGACCCTGTGCCTCTACGCCTCCGCGACGGCCCAGCGCCGGGCGAGGTAGTCCCCCACGTTCGTGGGGGGTTCTGCCCCCGACACCCCCCACGAACGTGGGGGACTACCGCCGCGCCGCCTCCTAGGGTGGGCGCCGTGCCGCCCACCGACCCGCTCGACCTGCTGCCCGACGGGGTCGTGCTGGCCGGCCCCGACCGCCGGGTCACGGCCGTGTCGGCGGTTGCGGCGTCGATGCTCGGGCGCGACGCCGGCGTGCTGGTCGGGCTCGAGCTGGCGGAGGTCCTCGGGCTGCGCGACGCCGACGGCCACGACTGGTACGCCTGCTGCCGTCCCTACGACGGCCCCGGCTCGCGCACCGGGGTGCCGGAGCGCTCCGTCCTCCTGCCCGACGGCCAGGAGGTGCTGCTGACCGCACGCCTGCACCGGCCGGGGCGGGGCGCGCCCGTCGAGACGGTCGCGGTCGCCCTGCGGTCCGGGCGCGGCAGGGCTCGTCTGGACCGCGACCGCTCCGACCTGGTCGCCACCGTCGCCCACGAGCTGCGCTCCCCGCTGACCGGCGTGAAGGGCTTCGTCCAGGCCCTGCTGAACCGGTGGGACCGGCTCGACGACGACCAGAAGAAGTTGATGCTGCACACCGTGAGCAGCGACGCCGACCGGTTGAGCCGGCTGATCACCGAGCTGCTGGACGTGGCCCGGATCGACACCGGCCGCCTGCAGCTGCACCTCCGCCCCTGCCAGGCCGGGGTGCTGGTCACCCGGGTGGTGGAGTCCGTCACCGCCGGCACAGCCACCCCGGTCGAGCTGCACGTCGCCACCGGCCTCCCCCCGGTGCTGGCCGACCCCGACAAGTTCACGCAGGTCGTCACCAACCTGGTCGAGAACGCCGTGCGCCACGGCGCCGGGACCGTACGCGTCGACCTCGCGGCGGCGAAGGACGCGCCGGGCGTGGTCCTCGTCGTCGACGACGAGGGTGACGGCGTCCCGGCGGCGCTGCGCCCCCAGGTCTTCACGAAGTTCTGGAAGGGCGGTGCCCACGGGGGATCCGGCCTCGGGCTCTACCTCGTGCACGGCCTGACCCTCGCGCACGGCGGCTCGGTCGCCATCCAGGACGCACCCGGCGGCGGCGCCCGGCTCGTGGTGCGCTGGCCCGCGTACGACGAGGACCCCCCGGGCTGACCCGGTCACCCCCCGGCCGGGACAACCCGGTCGCGGGGCGGGGCAGCGGCTTCCTAGACTCGACCCCATGTCCGGACCCAACACCGACTACGACCCCGTCGAGGTGACTCCCTTGGGCGCTGCGCAGGTCGACGAGGCCCGCGAGGCCGCCCTGGTCGCCATCGCCGCCGCCGACGACCTCGACACCCTCAGGGCGGTCCGGACCGCCCACACCGGCGACCGGTCGCCGCTGGCGCTGGCCAACCGCGAGATCGGGGCGCTGCCGCCCCAGGCCCGCAAGGACGCCGGTCGCCGCGTCGGGCAGGCCCGCGGTGCCGTCACCAAGGCCCTCGTCGCCCGGACCACCGAGCTGGAGGCCGCGCACGAGGCCCGCGCGCTGGTCGAGGAGGCCGTCGACGTGACGCTGCCCGTCGACCGCGCCCCGCGTGGCGGACGGCACCCGATCACCTTGATGAGCGAGCACATCGGGGACCTGTTCACCGCGATCGGCTGGGAGGTCGCCGAGGGCCCCGTCGTGGAGGCGGAGTGGCTGAACTTCGACGCGCTCAACCTCGGCCCCGACCACCCGGCCCGCACGATGCAGGACACGTTCTGGGCCGAGCCGGCCGACCACCACGTCGTGCTGCGCACGCACACCTCGCCGGTCCAGGCGCGCACGATGCTGACCCGCGAGCCCCCGATCTACGTCATCTGCCCGGGTCGGGTGTTCCGCACCGACGAGTACGACGCCACCCACAGCCCGATGTTCCACCAGGTCGAGGGGCTCGTGGTCGACCGCGGCATCTCGATGGCCCACCTCAAGGGCACCCTCGACCACTTCGCGACCCAGCTGTTCGGCGACGGCATCACCACCCGGTTCCGCCCGTCGTACTTCCCCTTCACCGAGCCCTCGGCCGAGGTCGACCTGGTGTGCTTCGTGTGCCGCGGCGCCGAGCCGGCCGTCTCCTCCTGCCGCACCTGCAAGGGCGAGGGCTGGATCGAGTGGGGCGGCTGCGGCGTGGTCAACCCGCGCGTGCTCACCGCCTGCGGCATCGACAGCGGGGTCTTCACCGGCTTCGCCTTCGGCATGGGCATCGACCGGTCGTTCATGTTCCGCCACGGCGCGGAGGACCTGCGCGACATCTTCGAGGGCGACGTGCGGTACTCCGCCGCGTTCGGAACGGAGCTCTAGGACCGATGAAGGCCCCCGTCTCCTGGATCCGCGAGCACGTCGACCTGCCGCCCGACGAGACCACCGACGACCTCGCCCGCCGACTCACCGCCCTCGGGCTCAAGCTAGAGGCGATCGACCGTCCCGGCGAGCAGCTCACCGGCCCGCTCGTCGTGGGTCGCGTGCTCTCGGCCGAGCCCGAGCCGCAGAAGAACGGCAAGACGATCAGCTGGTGCGCCGTCGACGTGGGCGGGGCCAACGGCACCGGCGAGCCCCAGGGCATCGTCTGCGGGGCGCACAACTTCGCCGTCGACGACCTCGTGGTGGTCGTGCTGCCCGGCGCGGTGCTCCCGGGCGACGTCGCCATCGCCGCCCGCACGACCTACGGCCACGTCTCGGCCGGGATGATCTGCTCGGCCGCCGAGCTCGGCCTGCCGGCGGACGCCTACGGCTCCGCGGACGGCATCGTCGTCCTCCCGCCGGACGCCGGCGAGCCCGGGCGGGACGCGCGCGGCCTGCTCGGTCTCGACGAGGAGGTCCTCGAGCTGGAGATCAACCCCGACCGGTCGTACGCGCTGTCGGTGCGGGGGATCGCCCGGGACGCCGCGCTGGCCTACGACCTGCCCGCCGGGGCGTACCACGACCCGTGCCTGCGCGACGTGCCCGCCGCGGACGACACCGGCCACCCGGTCCGCGTGGAGGACCCGACCGGCTGCCCGGTCTTCGTGGCGCGCACCGTCTCCGGCATCGATCCGGCCGCCCCCACCCCGGCCTTCATGGCGCGACGCCTGGCCCTGGCCGGGATGCGCTCGGTGTCGCTGCCGGTCGACGTCACCAACTACGTGATGCTCGAGACCGGCCGGCCGATCCACGGCTACGACGCCGACCGCCTCTCCGGCGCCGTCGGGGTTCGTCGGGCCCGCGACGGCGAGCGGCTCACCACCCTGGACGGCACCGACCGGGCCCTGTCGCCCGACGACCTCGTGGTCGTCGACGACTCCGGGATCATCGGCCTGGGCGGCGTGATGGGCGGGCGGACCATCGAGATGTCCGCGACGACCACGCGGGTGCTGGTCGAGTCGGCGCACTGGGACGCGACCGCGATGTTCCGCACCGGGCGCCGCCACAAGATCACCTCGGAGGCCGGCAGGCGCAACGAGCGCGGCGTCGACCCCACGATCTGCGAGGCGGCGGCCGACCGGGTGGTCGAGCTGCTCACGACGTACGCCGGGGGCACCGTCGAGCCCGGCGTGACCGTCGTCGGACGGCCGCCGCAGGCGCCGCCGATCACGATCGCGCGCGACCTGGCGGCGCGGGTCAGCGGGATGGACGTCGACGAGACCACCGCCGTCACCCACCTGCGTGCGGTCGGCTGCGAGGTCGCCGACGGCGCCGGTGTGCTCAGCGTCGTGCCGCCGCCGTGGCGCCCGGACCTCACCGACCCCTACGACCTCGTCGAGGAGGTCGCCCGGGTCGTCGGCTACGACACCGTGCCGTCGGTGCTGCCGACCCCGCCGGCCGGACGCGGGCTGACCCGCGGCCAGCGGCTGCGGCGCCGGGTGGGCCGGGCGCTCGCCGCCTCGGGGCACGTCGAGGTGATCACCTTCCCGTTCCTCGGTGAGGCCGACCTCGACACGCTGGGGCTGCCGCCGGGCGACGAGCGCCGCTCGCTGCTGCGCCTGGCCAACCCGCTGTCGGCGGAGCGACCCGCGATGTCGACCACCCTGCTGCCCGGGGTGCTCGAGACGGTGGCCCGCAACCTCGGCCGCGGCGCGGGCGACCTCGCGCTCTTCGAGACCGGCACGGTCACGCTTCCCCACGGTGGCGGACCCACACCGATCCACGGCGTCGACCGCCGGCCGACGCCTGCCGAGCTGACCGCGCTCGACGCCGCGCTGCCCCACCAGCCGCTGCACCTCGCCGTGGCGATGACCGGGCGCCGCGAGCGCGAGGGCTGGTGGGGCCCGGGGCGGGCCGCCGACTGGTCCGACGCGGTGGCCTCGGTGCGTACCGTCGCGGGCGTCCTCGGGCTCGAGCTCGTCGCCCGGGGTGCGGACCGTGCGCCCTGGCACCCCGGCCGGTGCGCCGAGCTGCTGGTCGGCTCGACGTCGGTCGGCCATGCCGGCGAGCTGCACCCCCGGGTCTGCCGTGACCTGGGCCTGCCGGCGCGCACCGTGGCTGCCGAGGTCGACCTCGACGTGCTGCTGCAGCACGCCGTCGACGTGGTCCCGGCCCCGGCCCTCTCGGACTTCCCGGTGGCCAAGGAGGACGTCGCGCTGCTGGTCGACGCCACCGTGCCCGCGGCCGACGTCGCCGAGGCGCTGCGCCGTGGCGCCGGTGACCTGCTGGAGTCGCTGCGCCTCTTCGACGTCTACACCGGGGAGCAGGTGGGTGAGGGCCGTCGCTCGCTCGCCTTCGCCCTGCGGTTCCGCGCGCCGGACCGGACGCTGACCGAGCAGGAGACCGGCGCCGCCCGCGACGCCGCCGTCGCGGTGGCCGCTGCGGAGTGCGGCGCCGTCCAGCGCTAGCCGAGGTGCCGCTCGTGGCCGGCCGAGATGCCGTGTGCGGACGGCCGAGTTGACGGTTGCGGCGGGTCAGTCGATCGGTTGGCGCAGGATGCCGGCCAGCCGGCCGCGCGCGTCCTCGTCCCCGGTCACCGTGACCCCGGCACCGTCCGAGCGGTGCCAGAGCCAGGACTGGAGCTCGCCGGCCGTGCCGGCCACCACGACCGCGGCGGTCGGTCCCGGTTCGTCGACCACGGCCAGGTCGTCCTCGTCGGCGTAGGTGCGGCTGCCGTCCGGCGAGCTGCCCGCGAACAGCCCGAGCCGGGTCCACAGCCGGTCGCCGGTGTCGGTCAGGTCCCAGCGGACCCAGGTCGGGCCCGGTTCGAAGCGGCCCCAGGGCGGGCATCCGCCGTACATCACCGCGAGCACCTCCTCGACGCCGTCGGCGCTCAGCACCGGGTCGAGCGGGCGCGCGTCGCCCACGACCTGTTCCGCGTCCAGGCGGTGGACCTGCGCCTCCAGGGCCTGACGACGCGCGATGAAGCCGATCGTGCGGTCGGGGGCGGCGTCGGCCCACGTCCAGGCCGGCTCCGACGGGTCACCACCTCGGAGGCCGGCCAGGAGCCGCGCCGTGGCGTCGTCGAGCACCTCGAGCAGCCCCGCCACGGAGTCCGGGCGCGCCGGGGCGGCGTACCCGTCCGAAGGACCCCGCGGGCGGTGCTCGACCACCCACGCCCACTGGTGCTGGACCTCGCCGCCGACGTGCCACAGCAGGTCGGCGGCGGTCCAGTCCGGGCAGGCCGGGACCGGCGCAGCGGGATCCGAGCGGGCGAGCACGTCCCGCAGGCGGGCGGTCTCGCGGCGGAGGTGGTCGAGGTGCGCCGGGTGGGTGAGTCGCGGTGACGTCATCGTCGCGACGCTAGGGGACCGACGGCGTGTCCGCGAGCGTCACCTCGAGTGTCCACCACCGTCATCTCGGCCGGTCGGGGGCGTCATCTCGACTCGCATAGTCATACGGCGTTGTGTATAGTCATGCGGCATGACCACTCGCATCGCCGTCGCCGGCGCCAGCGGCTACGCCGGGGGAGAGGTGCTGCGGCTCCTGCTCGGGCACCCCGAGGTCGAGATCGGTGCCCTGACGGCCGGCTCGAACGCCGGGGAGCTGCTCGGCTCCCTGCAACCCCACCTCGTCCCCCTCGCCGACCGTCGCCTCGTCGAGACCAGCGCCGAGACCCTCGCGGGCCACGACGTGGTCTTCCTGGCCCTGCCGCACGGCCAGTCCGGCCCCCTGGCGGCGCAGCTGGACGAGGACGTCCTGGTCGTCGACTGCGGTGCGGACTTCCGCCTCGAGGACGCGGAGGAGTGGGCGACGTTCTACGGCGGTGAGCATGCCGGGACCTGGCCCTACGGCCTGCCCGAGCTCCCCGGCCGCCGCGAGGCGCTGCGGGGCACGACCCGCGTCGCCGTCCCCGGCTGCTACCCCACCATCTCCAGCCTGTGCCTGGCGCCCGCGGTCGCGGGCGGTCTGGTCGAGCCCGACGTGGTCGTCGTCGCCGTCTCCGGCACCTCCGGGGCCGGCAAGGCCGCCAAGCCGCACCTGCTCGGGTCCGAGACCATGGGCAACGCGTCCGCCTACGGCGTGGGCGGGGTCCACCGGCACACGCCCGAGATCACGCAGAACCTCTCCCGGCTGCTCGATCCCGGCGGAGCGGTCGACCCGACCGCGGTGTCGGTCAGCTTCACCCCGGTGCTGGTGCCGATGTCGCGCGGCATCCTGGCCACCGCCTCGGCGCCCGTACGTCCCGGCGTCAGCGCCGAGCAGGCACGCCGGGCCTACGCCGAGGCCTGCGCGGACGAGCCCTTCCTGCACCTGCTGCCGGCCGGGCAGTGGCCGCAGACCCAGTCGGTGATCGGGTCGAACGCCGTCCACCTCCAGGTCACCGTCGACGAGACCGCCGGGCGGCTGCTCGCCGTCGGTGCCGTCGACAACCTGGCCAAGGGCACCGCCGGCGCCGCGGTGCAGTGCATGAACATCGCCCTCGGCCTCGAGGAGACCCTCGGGCTGACGACGGTCGGGATCGCGCCGTGAGCACCGAGCTGCGCCGCCACGTCGAGCACCTGGCCGTCGCCCGCCTGGGCGCCGGGGCCGACCTGCCGTCCTGGGTCAGCTCGGCGACCCTGATGTCGATCACCGCCACCGCCGAGTCGACCTCGGTCGTCTGCTCCGCCGGCGCCGTGCCCCGCAAGGCCCGGCCCGAGGGGCCGTTCGCGGCGTACGAGGTCGTGCCCGGCGCGGGCGACGCCCGCGCCGCCGCGCTGGCCACCGCCCTGGCGGCACTGCCCGAGGAGGCCGAGGTACGGGTCGTCGGCACGGTCGACCACGACTGGGTCCTGGTCCCCGTCGACTCGGCCGACCTCGTCGCCGAGCAGTGGACCGCGCTGGGTCTCGACGTCGTCGCGGCCCCCGCCCCGACCGCGCCCGACCGCAAGCCGACAGACCGCAAGCCGGCCGACCGCGATCGGCCCGACCGCGGTCGGGCCGATCGCGGTCGGCCGGCTTGCGGTCTGTCGGCTTGCGGT
>JBKJPE010000215.1:0-19288 GCA_046595185.1 Nocardioides sp. | reverse complement strand
GGTCGGTCTTCAGCACGCGCACTCGGTCACGCAGCTGCCGATTCCGGCTGTTGAGCTCGCGCAGCCGCCCGCTCGTCGAGGCCAGCTCACGCTGTTGGTTTACGTAGGCGCGCACCGGGATGACGCCGAGGAAGATGAGCCCGAAGGCCAGCCCGACGATGGCCACGAGGCCGCCGAGGACCGAGAGGGTCGAGCGTCGCGTCATGCCCGTGCCGACGCCCGCGGCGCCAGCGCAGCTTTGCCCCAGAAGGCTGCCGATTCGCCGAGTTGCGATTCGATGCGAAGGAGCTGGTTGTACTTGGCCACTCGATCGGAGCGGGCCGGCGCACCGGTCTTGATCTGGCCGCAGTTCGTGGCCACGGCGAGGTCGGCGATGGTGGTGTCCTCGGTCTCGCCCGAGCGGTGGCTCATCATGCAGCGGTAGCCCGCGCGGTGGGCCAGGTCGACGGAGTCGAGGGTCTCGGTCAGGGAGCCGATCTGGTTGACCTTGACCAGCAGCGCGTTGGCCTGGCCGCCCTCGATGCCGCGACGCAGCCTTTCGACGTTGGTGACGAACAGGTCGTCGCCGACGATCTGGATCCGGTCGCCGAGCTGCTCGGTCATCGTGCGCCAGCCGGCCCAGTCCTCCTCGTCGAGGGGGTCCTCGATGGAGACGATGGGGTAGGCGTCGACGAGCTCGGCGTAGTAGGCCGTCATCTCGGCGGCCGACTTCGAGCCGCCTTCGAAGGTGTAGACGTCGCCCTCGCAGAACTCGGTCGCGGCCACGTCGAGGGCCAGCACGACGTCGGAGCCCAGGCTCAGCCCGGCGGCGCCGACGGCCTCGGCGATCAGGTCGAGCGCGGCGCGGTTGGAGTCGAGGCTCGGCGCGAAGCCGCCCTCGTCGCCCAGGCCGGTGGCCAGGCCGCGCTGCTTGAGCACCGACTTGAGCGCGTGATAGACCTCGGCGCCCATCCGCACGGCCTCGCGGAAGGTCGGGGCGCCGATCGGGGCGACCATGAACTCCTGCACGTCGACGTTGGAGTCGGCGTGCGAGCCGCCGTTGAGGATGTTCATCATCGGCACGGGCAGGACGTGGGCGTTCGCGCCACCGACGTAGCGGTAGAGCGGCAGCCCGGCGGACTCCGACGCGGCACGGGCCACGGCCAGCGAGACGCCGAGGATCGCGTTGGCACCCAGCTCGGCCTTGTTGGGGGTCGCGTCGAGGTCCAGCATGACCTGGTCGACCAGGCGCTGGTCGTCGGCCGCGACACCTTCCAGGGCGGGGCCGATCCGGGCCACCACGCCCTCGACGGCGCCCTGGACGCCTTTGCCGAGGTAGCGGTCGCCGCCGTCGCGGAGCTCCACCGCCTCGAAGGCGCCGGTGGAGGCCCCGCTGGGGACCGCGGCGCGGGCGAACACGCCGTCGTCGAGGAGCACCTCGACCTCGACGGTGGGGTTGCCGCGGGAGTCGAGGATCTCGCGGGCGCCGACTGCTTCGATTGCTGCCACTGGACTGCTCCTGTGCTGCGGGACGGGACGGGACCACCCTAGACCGCCGGACGGGTCCGGTCGCGGACCCCGGACGCGGACCCAGGACGCGGACCCCGGACCGGGGTCGGCGCTCCGGGCCGTGCCCTAGCCTGCACGCGTGCTGAGCCATGACGACTACGCCGCCCACGACGCCGTGGGCCTCGCCGCCCTCGTCCGCGACGAGCAGGTCACCTCCGCCGACCTCGTCGCCGCCGCGCGGGCACGCCTCGCCGAGGTCAACCCCCGGCTGAACGCGGTGGTGACCGAGCTGGACCCGCCGGTGCGCGACACCGCCGCCCCGCACGACGCGCCCTTCGCCGGCGTGCCGTTCCTGCTCAAGGACCTCGGTCAGGACCTGGCCGGCCACCCGACCAGCGGTGGGTCACGGTCCATGGTCGACGTCCCGGCCGTCGCCAACGCCGAGGTCGTCGATCGCTGGCTCGCCGCGGGCCTGGTCGTGCTGGGCAGGACCAACACCCCCGAGCTCGGGGCGAAGGGCGTCACCGAGCCCGCCGCGCACGGCCCCTCCCGCAACCCATGGGACCTCGACCGCACCCCCGGCGGGTCGTCGGGCGGCTCGGCCGCCGCGGTCGCCGCGGGGGTCGTGCCGTGCGCCGCGGCCAGCGACGGCGGCGGGTCGATCCGGATCCCGGCCTCGGCCTGCGGCCTGGTCGGCCTCAAGGCGGGGCGCGGCCTGCTCCCGGTCGGGCCGACGGTGGGGGAGACCATCTCCGGCACCACCGTCGACGGGGTGGTCTCGCGCACGGTGCGCGACACCGCGGCGATGCTCGACGTCCTGGCCGGGGCCAGCGACGTGCAGCCCTTCCTGCCCGCGCCGCCCGAGGAGTCGTACGCCGCGCAGGTCGGCCGGGACCCGGGGCGCCTGCGGGTCGCGGTCTGCGCGGCCAGCCGGATCACCCCCGAGGTCCACCCCGCGGCCGTCGCCGCGGTCCACCGCGCCGCGCAGCTGCTCGCCGCGCAGGGCCACGACGTGGTCGAGCTCGACGAGCAGCCCGTCGACGACGAGGTCCTGGCCCAGGACTTCCTGACCAGCTGGTTCGTGCACTGCGCCCGCTCGGTCGACGACTTCCGGGCCCGGTCGGGCGCGGGTGACGAGGGGTTCGAGCCCGACACCCTGCTGATGGCCGCGCTCGGCCGGGCCACCAGCGCCACGACGTACGTCGCGGCCGTGGAGAACCGCCACGCGCACGTGCGGCGCCTGGCCGCGTTCCACCGCGACCACGACCTGCTGCTGACGCCGACGACCGCGACCCCGCCGCCGCGCGTGGGCCAGTTCGACCTGCCCGCCGCCGCGGTGCTGGGTCAGCGGGCCCTGCTGCGGGCCCGGGTCGCCGGGCTGCTGCGCTTCACACCGCTGGTCCAGCAGCTGATCCGCGAGAACCTCGGCTGGGTGCCGTACACCCAGCTGGCCAACCTGACGGGCCGACCCGCGATCAGCCTCCCCCTGCACCGCACGCCCGAGGGGCTGCCGATGGGGGTCCAGCTCGTCGGGCGCCTCGGCAGCGAGGGCCTGCTCGTCAGGCTCGCCGCCCAGCTCGAGGACGCCGCCCCCTGGGCGCACCTGCGCCCCGCGCTCTGACCCGCCGGCCCGTGGGGCCGTGGGGCCCGTGGTGGCTACCCCAGCCGGCGGCGTACGGCGGCGCGCAGCGCCTGCTCCGGATCGGTGCCGGACGCCCGCGCCTCGGCCACCAGGGCGAGCAGCCGCTCCCCCACCTCCGCGTGCTCGTCGGTCGCGGGCACCAGGCCCGGGTCGGCACCGGCGCGGGCCATCCGGTCGAGCACCTTCGCCGCGGTCATCAGCGCCGGGAGGGTCGGGGCGATGCCGTCGGCGAGCCCGGTGCGCTGCGACTTCTCGTGCGCCTTCGCCGCCTCCCAGGCGTCGTCGACCTCGGCGGGGGTCATCGCCCCGGCGCCGCCCGCGCCCGGGCCGAGCACGTGCGGGTTGCGGCGCACCATCTTGGCCGTCACCTCGCGCGCGACGTCGTCGAGGGTGAAGTCCCCGGACTGCTCGGCGATCGCGGTGTGCAGGAAGACCTGCAGCAGCAGGTCGCCGAGCTCCTCGCGCAGGTGCGCGGGCGACCCGGTCTCGATCGCCTCGACGGTCTCGTGGGTCTCCTCGAGCAGGTGGCGCACGAGCGTGCGGTGCGTCTGCGCGGCCTTCCACGGGCACTCCGCCCGCAGCAGGCGCACCAGGTCGGCGAACCCGGCGACCGGGTCGACGTCCGACACGGGTCAGCCGCAGCGCTGGGAGGCCGGCAGGGAGGCGACGTACTCGGAGTAGGCGGCGACCGGCTGCCCGGCCTCGTCCACCGGGCTCGTCGCGGCGGCCACGGCGAGGTCGCTGCCCGCGACGGAGGTGGACCCGTCGACCTGTTCCAGCGCACCGGTCTCGTCGAGGCCGACCCCCAGGGACGGGTCGATCTCGACGTCCTGGTCGGCCAGCCAGTCGGCGAAGAGGGACAGGCCGCGTTGCTGGGCCTCGTCCGGGCCGGGGTCGTCGTCGCCCTCCTCGGCCAGGACCTGCTCCCCGGCGGCGAGCGCCACGCTGTCGACGTACGCCTCGGTGCTCTGCACCTCGACCAGGGCGGCGGTCGCGTCCTCGGGCAGCGCGGTCAGCGACGCTTCGGCCTGGGCGGCGACCTGCTGGTAGTAGTCGTCCGGCTCGACCCCGAGCTCCTCGGCGAAACGGTCCGCGGCCAGGCGACGCAGCAGGTTGCCGGCCACGCCCCGCTTCAGCTCGGCCCCCGGCACGGCGCCGACCTCGCCCAGGGCGCCGTCGTCGAGGGCGTCGCAGAAGTAGGCGGCGTACTGGTCGACCGTGCTGCTGGACACCGTGGCGCCACCGACGCTCGCGGCCGCGCCCGGCTGCGGGCCCGTCGTGGCGACGCCGCAGCCGCCGGCGACGACGAGCACCGCCGCGCCGGCCAGCCCGGCCCGGGCTCCGTGCAGGATCACGTGGTTCCCCCTCCGAGGCCGGCCCCGTCGGGGTCCAGCACGCTGTCGATGACTCCGCGCGCCCATTCAAGCAGGGCGATGCCGGCCACCGGCGTCCCGGTCCGACCCGGGATGCCCGGTCGCGGCACGAGGACGGTGTCGACCGTGGACTTGACCAGCGACCTGGGGTAGAGCCGCTCGAGGCGGACCTTGCGCGAGTCGGGCAGGCTCACCGGCGCGAAGCGCACGTTGCGACCGGCCAGGGTCACCTCCCCGATGCCGGCCCGGCGCGCGCGGGCCCGGAACCGCGCCACCAGCATCAGGCTCACCACCGGGACGGGCGGCTCGCCGTACCGGTCCTGGAGCTCGTCGCCGATCGCGTCGACGTCGGCATCGATGCGCACCTCGGCCAGCCGCTTGTACATCTCCAGGCGCAGCCGCTCGCTGGGGATGTAGTCGTGCGGCAGGTGGGCCTCGACCGGCAGCTCGATGCGGACCTCGTCGAGGGCGTCGTCGGGGGCCTCGCCGCGGAAGTCCTGCACGGCCTCCCCGACCAGGCGCACGTAGAGGTCGAACCCGACGTCGGCGATGTGGCCCGACTGCTGGCCGCCGAGCAGGTTGCCGGCCCCGCGAATCTCGAGGTCCTTCATGGCGATGGCCATGCCGCCCCCGAGGTCGGAGTGCTGGGCCAGGGTGGCCAGCCGCTCGTGCGCGGTCTCGGTCAGCGGCTTCTCGGCGGGGTAGAGGAAGTAGGCGTACGCGCGCTCGCGCGACCGCCCGACACGGCCACGCAGCTGGTGCAGCTGGGAGAGCCCGAGGGTGTCGGCGCGCTCGATGATCATGGTGTTGGCGTTCGAGACGTCGAGGCCGGACTCCACGATGGTGGTGCACACGAGCACGTCGAAGCGCTTCTCCCAGAAGTCGACCATCACCTGCTCGAGCTGGTGCTCGCCCATCTGACCGTGCGCCACCGCGACCCGAGCCTCCGGCACCAGCTCCCGGATCCTCGCGGCGGCCTTGTCGATGGAGTTGACCCGGTTGTGGATGTAGAAGACCTGACCGTCGCGCAGCAGCTCGCGGCGCACGGCCGCGGTGACCTGCCGGTCCTCGTAGCCGCCGACGTAGGTCAGCACCGGGTGCCGCTCCTCGGGCGGGGTGGTGATCGTCGACATCTCCCGGATGCCGGTGATCGCCATCTCCAGGGTCCGCGGGATCGGTGTCGCGCTCATCGCCAGCACGTCGACGGAGGTGCGCAGCCGCTTCATCTGCTCCTTGTGCTCGACCCCGAAGCGCTGCTCCTCGTCGACGACGATCAGGCCGAGGTCCAAGACCCGGACGTCGGGGTTGAGCAGCCGGTGGGTGCCGACGACGATGTCGACGGTGCCGTCGGCCAGCCCGACCATCACCTCGCGCACCTCGGCGTCGGTCTGGAAGCGCGACATCGCCTTGATCACGACCGGGAACCCGGTCATCCGCTCCGAGAACGTCGACAGGTGCTGCGTCACCAGCAGGGTGGTCGGCACCAGCACGACGACCTGCTTGCCGTCCTGGACCGCCTTGAAGGCCGCCCGGACCGCGATCTCGGTCTTCCCGTAGCCGACGTCGCCGCAGACCAGCCGGTCCATCGGCACGGTCTGGCGCATGTCGGACTTGACCTCCTCGACGGTGGTGAGCTGGTCGACGGTCTCGGTGAAGGGGAAGGCGTCCTCGAGCTCGCGCTGCCAGGGCGTGTCCGGGCCGAAGGCGTAGCCCTTGGTGGCCTGCCGGGCGGCGTAGAGCTTGATCAGCTCCGCCGCGATCTCGCGCACTGCCTTGCGGGCGCGGCCCTTGCGCTTGGACCAGTCGGCGCCGCCGAGGCGGTCCAGGCTGGGCTGCTCGCCCCCGACGTAGCGGGTGACCTGGTCGAGGGCGTCCGCGGGCACGAAGAGCCGGTCCGGCGCGGCGCCGCGCTTGGCGGCGCCGTACTCCAACACGAGGTACTCGCGCACCGCGCCCTGGATCTCGCGTTGCTTCATCTCCACGAAGCGGCCCACCCCGTGCTGCTCGTGCACGACGTAGTCGCCGGCGCTCAGCTCCAACGGGTCGATCTGCTTGCGGCGGCGCGCCGGCATCGCGCGCATGTCGCGGGTCGAGGCCTTCTGGCCGGAGATGTCCTCCCCGGTGACCAGGGCCAGCCGGTTGGTGTCGTCGACGAACCCGCGCGACAACGACCCGCAGGTCACCTCGATCACGCCGGGGTGCTCGGTGGTGTCGTCGGGCTCGACCAGGACGGCCGGGACGTCGCGCTCCCCCAGCGCCTCGACCATCCGCTGCGCCGGGCCGTGACCCTGGTGCACGACGACCACGCGGTAGGCGTCGGCGCGCCACTTCTCCAGGTCGGAGGCGGCGCGGTCGACGTCGCCACGGTAGGAGTCGGCCGGCACGGCCGGCAGCGTCCGCACGGCGACCGTCTCGACGTCGCCGGCCGGGACCGCGAGGTCGTCGAGGCCGAAGGGGCTCATCGTCCACCACGGCAGCCCGCGGGCCAGCGTCTGCTCCCGCACGTCGGCCAGGGCGTGGTACGACGCGGCGCCCAGGTCGATGGGAGCGGAGCCGCCCGAGGCCGCGGCCGCCCAGCTGGCCCCCAGGAACTCCTCGCTGGTGGCCACCAGGTCGTGGGCGCGGCCGCGGGCGCGCTCGGGGTCCAGGACGAGCACGTGGGTGTCGTCGGGCATCAGGTCGACCAGCAGCTCCATGTCGTCGACCAGGACGGGCGCCAGCGACTCCATGCCCTCGACGGCGATGCCGTTCGCGATCTTGTCGGTCAGCCCCAGCAGCTGCGGGTGGGCCCGCCCGAGGTCGGCGGCCCGGGCCCGGACCTCGTCGGTGAGCAGCAGCTCGCGGCACGGCGGGGCCCACAGCCGTTCGGCGGGCTCCAGCGTGCGCTGGTCGGCGACGGAGAAGGTCCGGATCTCCTCCACCTCGTCGCCCCACAGCTCCACGCGCAGGGGGTGCTCCGCGGTGGGCGGGAACACGTCGAGGATGCCACCGCGCACGGCGAACTCACCGCGCTTCTCGACCAGGTCGACCCGGGCGTACGCCGCGTCGGCGAGCCGCTGGACGAGGCCGTCGAGCGGGGCCTCGTCGCCGGGGGCCAGCTCGAGCGGCACCAGGTCGCCGAGCCCCTTGACCTGGGGCTGCAGGACCGAGCGCACGGGCGCGACGACCACGCGGACCGGCCCGGTGCCCGCGGTGGTGCCGGGGTGGCGCAGCCGGCGCAGGACGGCGAGGCGGCGACCCACCGTGTCGCTGCGCGGGCTGAGCCGCTCGTGCGGCAGGGTCTCCCAGCTGGGGTAGGACACCACCAGCTCGGGGTCGAGCAGGCTGCCCAGGGCGGCCTCCAGGTCCTCGGCCTCGCGGGAGGTCGCGGTGACCGCGAGCACGCTGCGCCCGGCGCGCACCAGGCCCGCGACGACGAACGGTCGTAGCGCCTCGGGCCCGGTCAGCTCGCGGGTGGGCACCCCGGCGGTCCGGGCGTCCTCGAGGGCGGCGGCGAGGGTGGGGTCGGCCAGGACGGCCTCGGTGAGTCCGGAGAGGGACACGGTGCTCCGTTACGTGGGGTCGGGCCCGCGGTCGCGGGCAGCGCACGACGACCCCCGCGGGAGCCCGCGGGGGTGGTCAGGTGCCGACACGAGTCTACGGCGGCCCGGTGGCCACGGCTGCGCCCGGAGCCGTCTCAGGGCAGGACGTTGAAGAAGACCTCGTCGACGCTGCCGTTGAGCTGGTCCGCGCCGGCGGTGAGCGGGGCCCCGGTGGCGTCGGTCTTGCCTCCGACGGTCAGCGGGACGCGCGGGTCCAGCCCGGACAGGCTGCCGGTGGGTCCCGAGCACGACCACGTGCGGCGCGCCACCGTGCCGTCCGAGCGCACCCGCTGCCGCACCAGGGTCACCGTGTCGCCGCGACGCTCGCAGCGCAGGTCGAACCACACGTCAGCCCGCAGCACGGTGTCGGCGTAGGCCGTCACCGCGCCGAGCTCGCCCTTGACCCGGCACGAGGGGCGCCGACCGTCGACCTGCAGCTTCATCTGGGACGCGGCGCCGAAGGTGCCGCGCTGCACCACGTTGTCCCCGTCGTCCACCGCGGTGCCCGTCGAGACGGCGTCGAGGCGCACCGAGGCGCCCAGGACGAAGTCGCTCGCACCGGGGTCGAGGTCGGGCGTCCCGGTCGAGGTGACCGCGACCAGCGCGACCGGCGCGGTCGTCCTGGTGGCGTCGGAGGCGAAGGCCGGGAGCCGCAGCGCCCGCCCGGCGCCGTCGTGCTGCAGCACGGTGGCCGCGCCGCTCGCGTGGGTGCGCACCTCGGCCGTCGTGACGGCGGTGCCCGCGGTGGGCACCCGGGTGCCCTCGCCGCCGGCGACGGCGTCGTCGAAGTCGAGGACGAGCTCGCGACCGGACGACCCCGCGGCGGACGTGGTGGCCGTCACGGCGTCCGCAACGGCGCCCGAGGGGACCAGCAGCAGCGGGCCGGCCGCGCAGACCGCCGCCAGGGCGACGAGCGTGGCGGCCCTCCTGCGCACCGGGGTGGGGGCGCGCGTGGCGGTGCGGTGCACGGAGGCTCCTAGAAGGGTCGTACGACGGGGGCACCTCACCCTAGGTGCAGCCGGGGCCGTTGCCCCCACCCGCGCGACACGCGTGATGAACCGGTGGCCGGTGACGCGCGCGGATCAGCGGGCGAGGGGCACGCCGTGGCCGGTCAGCACGGCCCGCAGACGGTCGTGCCCGTCGTCGAGGTGCCACTGCTCGGCACGCAGGCCGACCGAGCGGGCCGCCTCCACGTTGTCGGCGCGGTCGTCGACGAAGAGCACGCTGGCGGGCTCGTCCCCGACCCGCGCGACGGCCCGCAGGAAGTACGCCGGCTCCGGCTTGGCCGCCCCCAGGTCGCAGGAGTAGCAGGAGACGTCGAAGAGGTCGTCGTAGCCGAGCGCGGTGCGCATGTGGGCGGCCCGGCGGCGCTCCTGGTTCGTGCCCAGGTGGACCCCGACCCCGGTGGCGCGCAGCTCGTGGAGCAGGGCCATCGAGGCGGGATCCACCTCGATGGCCAGCCAGACCGCCTCGAACACCTCGGCCGGGTCGGCCGGGTTGCCCGCGCGGCGCAGGTGGTCGGCGAGGAGCGAGAGGACGTCGCCCTCCCCCCGCAGCGCGGGGGTCTCCTCGGACCAGAAGCCCTGGAGGAACCCGAGCGCGTCGGGACCGAGCCAGGGCCGCACCAGCGCGACCCAGTCCCCCGGGACGCGCTGCAGGACGCCGTCGGCGTCGAGGAGGACGTGACGGACGCCGGGGTTCACACCTGCGTGCCGTGGGAGCGCACGAACGCCACCACCTGCTCGGCCAGCTCCGGCCGGCACACGATCAGGTCGGGCAGGTAGACCTCGTCCTGGTTGTAGCGCAGCGGCGTGCCGTCGACGCGGGAGGTGAAGAGCCCCGCGGCGCGGGCCACCGCGACGGGGGCGGCGCTGTCCCACTCGTACTGGCCGCCGGCGTGCACGTAGGCGTCGGTGAGGTCGCGGACCACGGACATCACCTTGACGCCGGCCGACCCCATCGGGACCAGCTCGGCGTCGAGCTCCTCGGCGAGGGCGGCGACGAAGGCGGGCGGACGGCTCCGCGAGACCGCGATCCGCGGCCGCTCGGAGGTGCGTGCGGGCACCTCGCGGACCTCCCCGGTCGCGAAGGTCTCGCCCAGTGCCGGCTGCGCGACGGCGCCGGCCACCAGGTCGCCGTCGCCCCCGGACCCGTCACCGGCGCCGCGCCGCCACAGCGCCACGTGGACCGCCCAGTCGTCGCGCGGCGGCTCGGAGAACTCACGGGTCCCGTCGAGGGGGTCGATGATCCAGACCCGGTCGGCGCTCAGGCGGGCCTTGTCGTCCTTGCCCTCCTCGGACAGCACCGCGTCCTCGGGCCGCATCTCGGCGACCAGGCGCATCAGCAGCTCGTGGGCAGCGGCGTCACCGGCGTCCTTGAGCTCCCGGCCCTCCAGCCCCTCGGCACGCACCGCGAGCAGCCGCCGGCCGGCCTGCTCGGCCAGCCAGGTGGCGAGCACGTGGTCGTCGGTGGTGGCAGCGAGGGGCGGGCCGTCGGCGTCGGACGGCTGGGGGCGCGAGGTCACGGCCCGCAGCGTAGTCGCAGGAGCGGTCAGGCCAGGTGCGGGACCGGGGCGCCGGGGCGTGCGGACCCGACCGGGCCCGAGGCCGCGCGGTCCCTCACCGGGGCGTCCTCGGCCTCCTGGCGCAGGAGCAGGGCGACCGCGGCGAGGTGCGAGCGGGCGCCGAGCTTGGCACGGACCGAGCGTCGGTTCGCGCGCACCGTGGCGATCGTCGAGCCCAGGTCGTCGGCCGTCTCGCCGACCGACCGGCCATCGGCCATCGCCTCCAGCACGGCCCGCTCCTGGTGGCTCAGCGAGGCCAGCCTCCGCGCCGGCGGGGTGGTGGAGGTCGTCGTGGCGCGAGGCGGGTCCTCCGGCGGGTCGCCGACGGCGCCCGCGGCGACCTCCTCGAGGCCGTCCATCGCCGCCAGGACCGACGGCAGGCCGGCGTCGGCGTCGAGGACCCAGGCGGCGCCGGCCTCGGCCAGCGCGTCGGCGGTGGCCGCGCTGCGCGAGCCGGCGCGCCCGTCGACGATCGCGGCCCAGGGCAGGCCGAGGCGACCGGCGGTGTCGACGGCGCGGTAGACCGCCTCGGCCCCGGCCGGCACCAGCAGCAGGAGCGACCGGGCCGCCGGGTCCTCGGGGCTGCCTTCCTCCAAAGGGGTGCGGACGTCGAGGCCGTGGCCGCGCAGGGCGGCGGCGGTGGCATCGACCACGAGCGCGGGCTCACCGTCGACCAGCACCAGCCCGTGCCTCGTACGGTGACCCATCGATCTCCCTGCCTGTCGGCTGCGCACCGTCCCGACCCGATTCGGTCCGGTGGCCTGATGCCGTCCTGACATTGACCGTCCACCCCGTCGCCGACCCGGACGGGGGCCGGAGCCCGATTTCCCTAGAATTCGGGATGCCCGTGGCCCGATCCGTGGGCGCGGATCCTCTCTGCTGGTTAACTAAGACCACCGCACCGGTCCTCCTGCCGGCCCGGAGTCCTAGTGGGGGTGCACGACGCGTGTGGCCGGACCGTCGCACCGGGTCTCGGTGAGTACCCCCCGCACCGCCCGCTCGGACTACCGCGTGGTCGTGCTCGACGACCACGCGCTGTTCGCCGAGTCGCTCGAGCTCGCCCTGGGCGTGGAGCAGTACACCGCCATCCGGCCGGAGCCGCCCCGGGCCGGCACCAGCGCGCGCGCGGTGGTGCAGAACGTGCTCAAGCACCGGCCGGACGTCGTCCTGCTCGACCTCCACCTCGGTGACTTCGGCGACTCCGACGCACTCATCCGCCCCCTTGCCGAGGCCGGCGCCAACGTCGTCATCGTCTCCAGCACGCTCGACGCCGCCCGGCTCGGCGGCTGCATCCAGCGCGGGGCGCGGGCGATCGTGAGCAAGGACCGCCGTCTCAACGAGATCCTCGCGGTCGTGCGCCGCCTGCGCACCGGCCTGCCGGTGCTGACCGTCGAGGAGCGGGAGTCCCTGATCGCGGCCTGGCGGCGCGACCGCCAGGACAGCGAGGCGGCGCTGTCGCGTCTCGAGCTGTTGTCGAACCGGGAGCGCGAGGTGCTCGCCGAGCTGATGACGGGCCGTTCGGTGCGCGAGATCGCCGAGCGCAAGGTGGTCTCGGAGGGCACGGTCCGCACCCAGGTCAAGGCCGTGCTGGCCAAGCTCGAGGTGGGCTCGCAGCTGGCCGCGGTCGGTCTGGCGCACCGGGTGGGCTGGCGCCCGCCGGGCGACCCGACGGAGCGCGCCGGGGACCCCCTCAGGAGTTGAAGCGCTGCTGGGTGCGCTCGAGACCGTCGGTGAGCAGGCACTCGACGGCGTCGGCCGCCGCGTCCACCTGCAGCGCGAGCTCGTCGCGGTCCCGCTTGGCGTAGTCGGAGAGCACGAAGTCGGCGACGTCCTGGCGCCCCGGCGGGCGGCCGATGCCGGCGCGCACGCGGTGGAAGTCGCCGCCGCCCAGGGAGGACCGCATCGAGCGCAGGCCGTTGTGGCCGTTGTCGCCACCCCCGCGCTTGACCCGCAGCCTGCCGAAGTCGAGGTCCAGCTCGTCGTGGACCGCCACCACGTGATCGACGTCGACCTTGTAGAAGCCGGCCAGGGTCTTGACCGCGCCGCCGACCTCGTTCATGTACGAGCGAGGGCGCGCCAGCACGATCCGCGGGCCCGGTGACCCGGGTGCGCCCAGACGCCCCTCGACGACGTCGGCCCGGCCGGACTTGTGCGCCCGCCAGCGCGACCCCAGCCGACGGGCCAGCTCGTCGGTGACGAGGTAGCCCACGTTGTGACGATGTCCGGCGTACCCGGGCCCCGGGTTGCCGAGACCCACGACCAGCCACGCTCCGGCGTCGTCGACCACCGGGTCCTCCTCGTGCTCGGTCCCCGTGCGGGGCGCGGGCGTGCCACCGGTCCCCCGCACCGGGAAGACCAGCCGGCCCAGGAACCACCTGAGCCGGGTGGTCATCACTCCTTGTCGCCGCCCTCGGCGTCGTCGCCCTCGCCCGAGCCGCCTTCGGCGTCGCCCTCGGCAGCGCCCTCGGCCGCGACCTCGGCGGCCTCCTCGTCGGACTCCTCGCGCTCGATGCCGGCCTCGGCCTCGGCCTCCTCGAGCTCGGCCTCGAGCTCCTCGGCGGAGATCTGCTCGGTGACGTTGACGACCAGCGTCTCCGGGTCGGTGACCAGGACCGTGCCGCCGGGCAGGTCGAGCTCGGCCGCGGTGATCTGCGTGCCGGCGGGCAGGCCCGCGACGCTGACCTCGAGGTGCTCGGGGATGTGGGTGGCCTCGGCCTCGACGGTCAGGGTGGTGTTCTCGGTGACGACCAGGGTGTCGGGGCCGGCCTCGCCGACCACGTGGACCTCGACGTCGACGGTGACCCGCTCGCCGCGGCGCACGGCGACGAAGTCGATGTGCTCCAGCGTGCGGCGGATCGGGTCGACCTGGATCTGCTTGGTCAGCGCGAGCTGGGTCTCGCCGTCGATCTCGAGCTCGAGCAGCGCGTTGGAGCCGCCGGCCTTCAGCGCCAGCCAGGTGTCGTGGCCGGGCAGGGTCAGGTGGCGGGTCTCGGCGCCGTGGCCGTAGACGACCGCAGGCACCTTGGCGGAGCGGCGGATGCGTCGCGCCGCCCCCTTGCCGAACTCGGTCCGGGTCTCTGCCTTGATCTTCTCGGCGGCCATCGTTGCTCCTGTGTGCTCGTCGGTGCGGGTGTGCTGGTCGGTGGTCGCCGACGGGGGACGCGGTCGCCGTGCCCGGGGGCAGAAGACGCCGCGTGCCCGGGATCGGCAGCGC
Organism: Nocardioides sp.; assembly: GCA_046595185.1. GTDB lineage: Bacteria > Actinomycetota > Actinomycetes > Propionibacteriales > Nocardioidaceae > Nocardioides. Next base: position 5,427 of record JBKJPE010000215.1, on the reverse strand, counting down.
GGCGTGGGCGGCGCTCTCGCGCCCGCCGGCCCTGTCGATCACGGAGCTGCGGATCGCTCCGCGCTCCCTCGCCGAGGCAACTGGGCGATCCTAGACCGTGGGCGGCGGGTGCACCAATCCCAGGTCAGGCGTGCCCGGGCCGCGACCGCGGGACCGGGTCAGGCGTGGCCGTCGAACATCGAGGTGACCGAGCCGTCCTCGAAGACCTCACGGATGGCGCGGCCGACCAGCGGCGCGATCGACAGGCAGGTGAGCTTGTCGAAGCTGACGTCGTCGGCCAGCGGGAGCGTGTTGGTGACCACGACCTCGACGGCCGGGGAGTTCTTGAGCCTGTCCACCGCGGGGTCGGAGAGGATCGCGTGCGTCGCGGCGATGATCACGCCGGCCGCGCCCTCCTCCATGATCGCCTCGGCGGCCCTCACCACGGTGCCGCCGGTGTCGATCATGTCGTCGACCAGCACGCACATCCGGCCCTTGACCTCGCCGACGACGCGGTTGGCCACGGTCTCGTTGGGCCGGTCGGTGCGTCGGGTCTTGTGGATGAAGGCCAGCGGGGCGCCGCCCAGCCGGGCCGACCAGCGCTCGGCGACCTTGATCCGCCCGGCGTCCGGCGACACCACGGCCAGCGACTGGCCGCCGTACTGCTGCTTGACGTAGTCGGCGAGGATCGGCAGCGCCATCAGGTGGTCGACGGGGCCGTCGAAGAAGCCCTGGATCTGGTCGGCGTGCAGGTCGACGGTGATCAGCCGGTCGGCGCCCGCGGTCTTGAACATGTCGGCCACCAGGCGGGCCGAGATCGGCTCGCGGCCGCGGTGCTTCTTGTCCTGGCGGGCGTAGCCGTAGAAGGGCATCACCACGGTGATCCGCTTGGCGGAGGCTCGCTTGAGGGCGTCGACCATGAGCAGGTGCTCCATGATCCACTCGTTGATCGGTGCGGTGTGGCTCTGCAGCACGAACGCGTCGCAGCCGCGGACGGACTCCTCGAAGCGGACGTAGAGCTCGCCGTTGGCGAACTCGTAGGCGCTCTGCGGCACCAGCGCGGTGCCGAGCAGGTCGGCGACCTCGCGCGCGAGGACGGGGTGCGCCCGCCCGCTGAAGACCATCAGGTTCTTCTCGGTCGTGCGCTTCATGCCGGTCACGGTGCGTCGCTCCAGGGTCGCCGGGGGTGCGGAGGGCCGTGCCTCAGTCTGACGCACCCGACGGCCTGGGCGCACCTCCGGGTCCCGAGGCCTGGTCGGCGGCCCCGGCCTGCGCGGTGCCGGGGCGGCGGCGGGCCACCCAGCCCTCGAGGGTGCGCTGCGGACCGGCGGAGACGGCCAGGGCGCCCGCCGGCACGTCCTCGCGCACCACGGTGCCGGCACCGGTCGAGGCCCCGTCGCCGACGGTGACGGGCGCGACGAAGACGTTGTGCGACCCGGTCTTCGCGTGCCGGCCCACGACGGTGCGGTGCTTGGCCTGGCCGTCGTAGTTCGCGGTGATCGAGCCGGCCCCGATGTTGGCGCCCTCGCCGACCTCGGCGTCGCCGACGTAGGACAGGTGGGGCACCTTGGCGCCGCGGCCGAGGACGGCGTTCTTGGTCTCCACGAAGGTTCCGATCTTGCCGTCGGCGCCGAGGTCCGTGCCGGGGCGCAGGTACGCGAAGGGCCCGACGGAGGCGCCGGCGCCCACCACCGCGAGCAGGCCGTGGGTGCGCACCACGCTGGCGCCGGCGCCGACCTCGCAGTCGCGCAGGGTGGTGTCGGGGCCGACCACGGCGTCCTCGGCGACCACGGTCGCGCCGAGCAGCTGGGTGCCGGGCAGCAGGGTGACGTCGGGGGCGAGGACGACGTCGGCGTCCACCCAGGTCGTGCCCGGGTCGACCACGGTCACACCGGCACGCATCCAGGCCTCGAGGATGCGGCGGTTCAGCTCGCGGCCGATCTCGGCCAGCTGCACGCGGTCGTTGACGCCCTCGGTCTGCCGCACGTCGCCGACCGGGTGGGCCCCGGTGTGCAGGCCGGCCCGGCGGGCCAGCCCGACGAGGTCGGTGAGGTAGTACTCGCCCTTCGCATTGTCGTCGCGCAGCAGCGGCAGGGCCTCCACCAGGAAGTCGGCGTCGAGGGCGAGGATCCCGGAGTTGATCTCGGTGATCTCGCGCTGCGCCGGGGTGGCGTCCTTCTCCTCGACGATCGCCTCGACCTCGCCGTCGGCGTCGCGCAGCACCCGGCCGTACCCGGTCGGGTCGGGCACCCGGCCGGACAGCACGCTCACCGCGCAGTCGGAGGCGGCGTGCTCGTCGGCGAAGGCGCGCAGGGCGTCACCGGTCAGCAGGGGCGTGTCGCCGTACGCGACCACGACCGTCCCGGTGACCGGCCCCTCCGCGGCGAGCGCGTCGACCGCGACCCGCACGGCGTGGCCGGTGCCGAGCTGCTCCTCCTGCACCGCCAGCAGCGCGTCCGGGCGGTGCTCGCCGACGTGGGGCCCGACCAGCTCGCGCTGGTGGCCCACGACCACGGCGACCCGCCCGGGGTCCAGGGACCCCACGGCGGCCAGCACGTGGCCGACCATGGAGCGGCCGGCGACGGCGTGCAGCACCTTGGGGGTCTTCGACCTCATCCTCGTCCCGCCCCCGGCGGCGAGGAGGACCACGGTCAGCTCGTTCGTCACGCTCCCCGGGCAGGAGTCGAACCTGCGTCGCCGGTCCTGGTCAGCAGGGGCCGGGCCGCTGTCCACAGCGAGGATCCGTCGAGGTTATCCCCCGCGGTGGCGGGAGTCTGCGCATGGTTCCGTCGGATCCCGGAGCCTCGTGGGCGCGGACGCCAAGAATTCCGCAAGGCTCCGGCCCGAGGCTGGCTCGGATCCACCCACCCAGGACGTGGCGGAACAGACGGGTAGGCGCGCCCACGATGATGACCGACGCAGCAGTTCCTGGCGGGCTGGTCTGCCTCTCGGTGCCGGGGTGCAGGATCTCCATGCCCCTGTTCGAGACGCTGTCAGTCCCCCGCGACGAGGTGCAGGACGCCCTGCCGGACCTACGACAGCGCGCTGGTGCGAGCCAGCTCGGTCTGCTGTCCACCTGTGAGCGCACCGAGCTGTACGCGGCCTGGACCGGCCCGGTGCAGCCCCGCGCGCTGGTCCGTGCGCTCGCCGGCAACCGCGGTCTTCCCTGCTCGGTCGTCGACGAGGCGTCCGACCTGCTCCTCGGTCGCGATGCCGTCCACCATCTCCTGAGGGTGACCGCGGGTCTCGAGTCGTTCGTCCTGGGCGAGAGCGACATCGTCGGTCAGGTGAGGACCTCCGCCGAGACGAGCCGCAGCTCGGGTGCGGGTGGTCGCGAGATCGAGCGGCTCATGGCCGCGGCGGTGAACACCTCGCGCCGGGTGCACCGCAGCACCAGCCTCGGCGAGGGTGGACGGTCGGTCGCGGCAGCAGCCGTGCACCTGGCGGCCGCCGAGCACGGGGGCGATCTCAGCGGGCTACGGGTGCTGGTCGTCGGTGCGGGGCAGGTTGCCACCGAGGTGGCGAGGAGCGCCGGGCACCTGGGTGCCGCGGTCACGGTGTGCAACCGGACCCGTCGGCACGCGGTGCGTCTCGAGGCTGCCGGCGCCACGGTCATCGACCTCGGACGACTCCTGCAGGTGCTGCCCACGACGGACGTGGCGATCTTCGCCACGGCGTCCCCGCAGCGACTGCTCGAGGCGGGGCAGCTGGCCCGGGTCGGTGCGCCCGGGCGGCGCGAGACGTTGATGATCGACCTCTGCGTGCCTCGCAACGTCGACCCGGCGGTGGGCGCGCTGGACGGGGTCAGGCTCATCGATCTCACCGGTGTCAGATCGGCAGGTGGGTTCGAGGACGAGGCAGTGACCCGGGACGTCGCCCGCGCCGAGGAGATCATCGACGCCGAGCTGCAACGCTTCATGGGGTGGCTCGCGGGCAGATCGGCGGCAGGGTCGGTGCGCCGGCTCAGGGCCGACGTGGACAGCTGCGCACAGAGCCAGATCGAGCACGCCGTCCGGGGGGTTCCCGAAGCGCTCCGCCCGCTGGTCGAGGACATCGTGAGTCGCGCCGTGCACCAGCTGGCGCACGGACCGACGAGGCGACTTCTCGAAGCAGCCGAGGAGGGCGACGACGAGCTGGTCGAGGTGCTCGCGGGCCTCTTCGCACCATCGGTCCGGAGCAGCCGGTCGGGACCGGGGGTGACGACGTCTGCGGTGACGGCGACCACCTCGCGCCGCTAGGGAACGGCACCCGGCGGCGGCGTCCGTCCCGGCGACGGCACCGGGGACCGGTTGGCAGGCGCTCGGGACTGCTGCCGGTGGCCAGGCAGCAGTCCCGATCGGTCAGGTCAGCCGCCTGGTCGACGGCGACCGTCCTAGTAGCCGGAGCCGTAGCCGCCGCCCACGCCGCTGGCCGACCAGGTGACGGTGACGCTGCCGCTGGTGCCGCGGTAGCCGAGACCGTCGAGGTCGCGGTCCAGGCCCCACCGGACGTTCTGCTGCCCGGCGGTGGCGGTGTTGTTGTTCAGGCGGGCGTGGTACTCGAAGTCGCCCGGCCGGTCGGCGACACCGAGGGTGCCCTGGTCCTGGTAGCTGCTCTGGGTGCAGCGGTCGACGCGGCCGTCACCGTCGGTGTCCGCGGTGCGGGCGAACTGCGGACCGGCGCCGTCGGGGTCCGGGCAGGCGCTGATGTAGCCGACACCGGTGCTCTCGTAGGTGGCCCCGATGCCCTTGCCGACCTTGTTGCCGCGGTCGTCGAGGAAGCAGGCGTCGTTGTGCACGTTCTTGTTGGTCGCGCCCGGGTTGCTGAACTGCTGGTTGTCGGACCGGTCCGGGTTGAAGCAGCTCGAGTTCTGGTTGACGTCGGGGTTCGCGGTGGCGGCGCCGATGTCGGGGTTGAGGTAGGACACCGCGCGGAAGTCGTCGCGGCCACCCCACCCACCGCCGTAGGAGTCGTACGCGGAGGCGGTGCCGGCGCCGAGCAGGCTGAGGGCCGGGATGCTGGCACCGATCAGCGCCACCGCGGTCTTCGTGGAAAGAACAGTCATGAGCGCACTCCTTGTCGTGGCAATCGCGGGGGTGCGGTCGCTGTCCGTGAGTACGGTCGCTGCGGTACGTCACGGGTCCGAAGGATCACCAGCAGGGCCGGTGCTCCCGCTGCCCCCTCGTCGCAGACCCCGACGGTGGCCCCCCGGACGCGTCGTGGGTGCCCGACGCTGACGAGCACTTCTGCCCAGGAGTCCAACTGGAGAGTGGGAGCAGCGCGCGCCGATGTCACTGTGGCCCTCCGGGAGGTCGACTCGCTCGCGTTCGCCGACTGGGGCGCGGCTAGGGCGTCGGGGGCGGCTCGGGCGTCGGGGCCGGCTCGGGCGTCGGGGGCGGCTCGGGCGTCGGGGCCGGCTCGGGCGTCGGGGCCGGCTCGGGCGTCGGGGCCGGCTCGGGCGTCGGGGCC
>JBKJPE010000174.1:0-55851 GCA_046595185.1 Nocardioides sp. | reverse complement strand
AGTGGGAGGGCCGGGGGCCGGAGGACTACGCCGACTTCGAGGCGACCGTCCTGCACCGCCCCGGCACCGAGCCGTGGAACCTGCGCGCCGCGGTGCACGACGACGAGGTCGTCGGGGCGATCGTGGTGCACCCGTCGTGGGTCGACGACGAGCGCGCCGCGGAGGCGTGGGTCGCCCGGCTGGCCGTCCGCGCGGACCACCGTCGCCGTGGGCTGGCCCAGGCGCTCCTCGCCGACGCCGCCGCCGTCGGGCGTCGCCACGGCTGCGGGACCGTGACCCTCTCGACGGACTCCCGCACCGGCGCGCTGTCGCTCTACGAGCGGGTCGGCATGGTCGTCACCGCCACCTGGGTGAACCGCGGCACGACCCCGTGACCGACCCGGCTCCGGCACCCTTCTCAGGTCGGTGGGCGACGCCGTCCTGCGAAGGGGCAGCCACCCACCGGTCGGGTAGCCGAACCGGCCGGCGCGGCTACCGCTCGACGGTGGAGACGACGTCGGTGCGCGAGGGCGCGACCGGGCTGGAGGAGAAGCCGAACGACGTGCCCGGGGTCACCGGGGCGAGCGCGCCCAGCGGGGCTTCCTGCCACCAGCCCGCCAGGGTCCGGACGCGGTGGTGGTCGGTGGCGCCGTACCACTCGCGGCGGGCGTCGGGCCCCTCCCCGGTACGCCCCCGGGTGCGCACGCCGCGCTGCAGGACCCGGGCGGCGGGATCGGTGACGACCGTCCAGGCCGGGGCCGCGGCGAGCGGACGGGGCACGGCGCGCAGCGCCCAGCCGAGCGGGGTGCGCCGACCGACACCGACCGCGAGCCGCAGGGACGGTGAGGCGAAGGTCAGCCAGGTCGGCACGGCCACGCACTCGACGGGCTCCACCCGGACTTCGTCGAAGGAGTAGGTCGAGGCGACCAGGTCGGCGACGTCCCGGGACGGGGCCACCAGCACCCGGTGACCGTCGGCCGTCTCGACCATGGCGTCGGCGAAGGCACCGAGCGGGGAACGCCGCCAGTGCCCGACCACGACCCGGGTGCCGGCGGTGCTGCCGACGCCGGTGATGGTGCCGGTGAAGGCCAGCCGCAGGGTACGGCGCTGCTGGGGGGCGGTCACGGGTGCTCTCCTCGGGCTGCGGGCGCGTCGGGACAATGGTGACCCACGGGCGCCGCACCTGCCGAGGGGGGACCGCTCAGCCGCGCGAGACCCGCAGCATCTCCGTGCGCGGGACGACCTTGACCCGCTCCCGGCCTGCCGCCTCGCCCAGGCCGAGCTCGTGCGCGTCGAGACGGGCCCAGCCCTCCCAGTCGGTGGCGTCGACGCCGCGCCCCGCGAGGCGGACCAGCAGGTCGTCGTCGGCGGTGGGGGCCGGGAGCTTGTCGAGGTCGGCGAGCAGGTTCGTGACCGTCTCGGTGGCGTCGGACTTCGTGTGCCCGATCAGTCCGACGGGACCCCGCTTGACCCACCCGGTGGTGTAGACGCCGGTCACGGCGAAGCCCTCGTCGTCGACCACGCGGCCGCCGTCGTTGGGCAGCACGCCGCGCGCCTGGTCGAAGGGCAGGCCCGGCAGGGCGGAGGAGCGGTAGCCGACCGCGCGGTAGACCGCCTGCACCCGGTGGTCGACGAACTCCCCGGTCCCCCGGGCGTTGCCCGTGCCGTCCAGCTCGGTCTTCTCGGTGCGGATGCCGACCACCCGGCCGTCCTCCCCGAGCACCTCCACGGGGTTCTGGCACATGTGGATGTGGATCCGGTGGGGCGCACCGGTGGGCTCGGCCTCCAGGTACTTCAGCAGCGTGTCCACCACCAGGCGGGTGCCCTTGTTGCTGCTGATCCGCGACTGGCCGTCGTCGTCGATCTGGAACCCCTCCTCCTCCACGAGCACGTCGATGCTGGGGGAGTGGGAGAGCTCGCGCAGCTCCATCGGCGAGAACTTGATCTCGGCCGGGCCCCGACGGGCGAAGACGTGCACGTCGGTGGCCCGGTTGGCCGCCAGTCCCCGGTAGACGTTGTCGGGGATCTCGGTGGTCAGCTGCTCGTCGGCCGGCTTGGACAGCATCCGCGCCACGTCGAGGGCGACGTTGCCGGCCCCGACGACCGCGACCTGCTCGGCGTCGAGGGGCCACTCGGTGGGCACGTCGGGGTGCCCGGCGTACCAGCTGACGAAGTCGGCGGCGCCGTGGCTGCCCTCGAGCTCCACCCCGGGGACGTCGAGGGCGCGGTCCGACATGGCCCCGGTCGAGAAGATGACCGCGTCGTAGAGCTCGCGCAGGTCCTCGAGCGTGAGGTCGGTGCCGTACTCGACGTTGCCGAGGAAGCGGATCCCGTCACGGTCGAGCACCCGGCGCAGCGCCTTGATGATCTCCTTGATCCGCGGGTGGTCCGGCGCGACGCCGTAGCGGACCAGGCCGTACGGGGCGGGGAGCCGCTCGATGACGTCGACCCTGGCCTCGGGGTGCTCCTTGGTCAGGATGTCGGCGGCGTAGATCCCGGCGGGCCCGGCGCCGATCACGGCGACGCGGATGTTCCTCACGATTGGCTCACTCCTGGGTGCGCTGGGGGGTGCGGTACGGGGGTGCGCGAGGCCGTACGAGGGCCTCTGGCTTGGTCAACCCTGGGCCCGGGTGGGCTGTTCCGGTAGCGGGACGTGACCTGTGGCACCACAGGACCGCCCTGTGGCCAGGGTACGGGTGCGCCTGTGGCCGGCGCGGGATCAGCGAACGGGACGCCGGAGACGGCGGCCCTGGGACGGGCCCGTCGTGCCCGGCGGCGCCACCGTCCGGGACCCACGCGTCGGTCGCCCGGTCGCCCGGTCGTAGGTGGCGCGGCCGCGGAGGTCGGTCGTCCACCGCCGCCACGGGCGACCCGCGTCGCGGTGCGTCAGCGCCAGAGGGGCAGGTCGGCCGGCTGGCGCACCCGGCGGCGGTGCCGCTTGAGCGCGACGAACGCCACGAACGCCACGAGCAGCAGCGGGGCGAACGGGATCGCGGAGACCAGCACGACCGTGCCGACGATCGCGAGCAGGAGCAGCCAGGGGCTCGGCCCCGGGTGTCCGCCGCGCCCCGACCACCCGGTGCTCCTCGTCACCGTGACCGGCGGCGGGGTCGGGCCGAAGCCGGTGGTCGGGAGGTCGTGGAAGAGCAGGTCGAGGTCGGCGCGGGTGCGCGCCGACCACGCCGCGTCGAGCCGGTCGGCGTGCTCGCCGTGGGTGAGCCGGCCGTGGGCGTAGTGCTCGGCGAGCGCCGTCGCGGCGTGCTCGCGCTCCTGGTCACCGACGCGCAGCCGGGACGGATGCGGGTGCGTCCGGTCGGCCGGCGAGGTCATTGCGGGCCCTCGGCCTGCTCGCCGACGATCTGGTCGGTCGCGGGGAGGTCGGTGGTGGGGTGCTCACCGTCGGCGAGGATCCCGTAGAGCGAGCGGCGGGTCTCGACGAGGACCGCGGCGGCCGCGGTCTTCTGCGTCTCCGAGCCGCTGGTCACGATCTGCCACACCGCGCTCATCATCTGCCCGATCTCGGGCTTGAGGTCGCGCCAGGAGGCGCCGCCGTCGGTCGCCGCGGGATCCTGCTCCGCCCCGGCGCCCGGCACCGGCCGCAGGAAGGGCGTCCAGACCGCGGCCAGCTCCGCGGCGTTCTCGGCGACGTAGGACTCGCCGGCCGCGGTCAGGCGCAGGCTCTTGCGCCCGAGGGTCTCGTCGGTGACGAGCAGACCCTCGTCCTCGAGCTGGCTGATGGTCGGGTAGACCGAGCCGGGGCTGGGGCGCCAGGCCTCGTCGCTGCGCTCGGCGATCTGCTGGATCACCTGGTAGCCGTTCACCGGCTCGCCCCGCTCGGCGGCGGCGCGGACGACGTCGAGGATCGCGCTGCGCACGTCTCCGCGGCGGGCACGGGGCGCCTTCTGCTCGGTGCCCTGGCCCATCCCGAACAGGCCGGCCAGCCACGGCGGCGGTCCGCCGGCCGGGCCGCCGCCGGGCCCGAGCGGCCCGCCCGCCGTGCGGCGCTGCTGCGCGCCCCACACGGCGTCGATGTGCCTGGCCCACTGGCCCGGGAATCCCTGATTCATGACTGCTCCTCCGGCTCGACGTCGCGGTACGCGCGCTCGCGACACTCGTGAGTCAGTCGCGATATATCGTGAGCGTACGCCGAGTGTCGGGCGTGGGCAAGGGGATCCCCGGCCGACCGGGGGCTCCTGGGGCCGGTGGGACCAGCGCTACCGCGCCAGCCACTGCGCGTACGCGTCGAAGGTGTAGGGACGGCCGAGGAAGTCGGCGACGAGGTCGGCGGCGTCCTTCGAGCCACCGGGGGCCAGCACCCGGTCGCGGTAGCGGGCGGCGACGACCGGGTCGGACATCGCGCCGGCGTCGAAGGCGGAGAACAGGTCCTTGGCGATCACCAGCGACCACATGTAGGTGTAGTAGGCCGAGGAGTAGCCGCCGAGGTGGCCGAAGCTGGCGAAGAAGTGCGTGCCGTCGACGTAGGGGAACGGCGAGTACCTCTCCTGCAGCTCACGCATCCTCGCCGTGAGGTCCTCGGGGCGGTCCTGGTGGAACCAGTAGGAGACCGCGGCGTAGAACATCTGCGTCCGGGCGTGGCAGCCCTTGCCGAAGTCGTCGCCGGCGCGCATCCGCTCGACCAGCTCGGCCGGGATCGGCTCCCCGGAGGCGTCGGTGGCGAAGGTGCGCAGCACGTCGGCGTCCCAGGCCCACTCCTCGAGCATCTGGCTGGGCGCCTCGACGAAGTCCCACTCGGTGGCCACGCCGGCGAAGCGGGTCCAGCGCCCGCGCCCGCCCAGCACGTGGTGCACCAGGTGGCCGAACTCGTGGAACAGCGTCACCACGTGGTCGTGCTCCATCAGGCCGCGCGAGAAGTTGCAGACCAGCACGCCCTCGGGCAGCTGCCGGCCCGCGACGCCGTCGGCGAGGGTGAACTGCGCGGCGTGCTTGTACTTGCCCTGCCGCGGGTGCAGGTCGAGGTAGATCCGGCCGAACGGCTCGGTCACGTCCTCCCCGCCGTCGGGCGTCGTGGCGTCGTACACGTCGTAGCAGGTCACGTCCTCGGCCCACACCGGCGCGGACGGGACCTGCTCGTAGCGCAGCCCGAACAGCCGTCCGGTCACGTCGAGCAGCCCCTGCCGGACCTTGCCGAAGTCGAAGTAGGTCCGCACCTGCTGGGCGTCGACCTGCAGCTGCTCGCGTCGCACGACCTCCTCGTAGTACGACGCGTCGGGCTGGGCCACGACCTCGGCGCCGGGGTGGTCCTCCCGGTAGCGGGCCAGCAGGACCGCGAGGTCACGGCGCATCGGCTCCTCGGCGGCCTCGGCGATCCGGTCGATGAAGACCGGGATCGCCGCGCCCTCGCCGATCATCTTCACCGCGGCGTCGTAGGAGGCCCACCCGTCGAAGCCGACCAGCGTGGCCAGCTCGTGGCGCAGCGCGAACAGCTCCTGCAGCAGCGACTCGTTCTCGGGCCACCCACGGGACAGGAACGCCCGCGTCATCTCGGCGCGGACGTCGGCGTCGTGGGCGAACATCCGCACGGGCACCGCGTCGGGGTAGTCGGTGGTGACGGTGACCAGCCCGTCGTCGCCGGCCGGGTGCTCCTCCCGCCAGTCCTCGGGCAGCCCGGCGAGCCGCTCCGGGGCCACCCGGACCGTCCGGACGTCGTCGCGGATCACCTTGCCGAACGCCTGGTCCAGCTCGGTCAGCCGCTCGTTGATCGCGGTGATCCGCTCGCGGGTGGCCTCGTCCTGGTCGACGCCGGCCCGGCGGAAGTCGTCGAGGGTCCTGCCCAGCAGGCGGGCGCCCTGGGCGTCCAGCCCGGAGGCGTCCAGGCCGGCGAAGACCTCGTACAGCTCGCGGTCCAGCCCGAGCTGCGTGAGCATCCGCATCACGTCCTGCTCGGCCTGCTCGGCCGCCTCGCGCACGCCCTCGAGCGGGTGGACGTTGCTGAGCAGCGAGCCCGTGGCCGCGACGTTCGACAGCGCCAGGTGCACCTCGTCCCACTGCCGCAGCGCCTCGAGCGCGTCGCCGGGCGGGTCGGCGCGCAGGGCGTCGACGAGGGTGCGCGCCCGGTCGAGCCCGACGGTGGCCTCCGCCTCCACCCACTCCTGGGCGACCTCGACGGCGGGCAGGGACAGCGGGGCTGGGGAGGTCACGCGCTCACCCTGCCACGACGCGCGGGCCGGCCCGGACCCTCCTCCGGGTCGAGCCGCCGACGACGCCGCTCAGGGGTTGCGACGCACGATCGCGGCGTTCAGGGCGGTCGCGAACGCGGTCCACCCGACGTACGGCGCGAGCGCCAGCGCGGCGTGGTCGTCACCGGCGGCGTGCGCCCGGCGCACCAGGTCCAGCGTCGAGGCCTGGAGCAGCACGATCTCGGCCAGCGCCCACCGCGGCCTCTGCGCGGTGAAGAACAGCCAGCACCAGCCGGCGTTCAGCCCCATGTTGATCCACAGCGCCCGCTCGACGTCGTGCCGGTCGTCGACCGGCACCCGCTCGAGCATGGAGGCGGCGGCACCCGCCGCGGAGGCGTAGAGCGCGGTCCACACCGGCGCGAAGACCGCGGCCGGCGGCTGCCAGGACGGCTTGCGCAGCGCGAGGTACCAGGGCGAGCCCGGCTTGGTGCCGAGCCCGCCGACGGCCGCACCGGCCAGCACGGGCGGGATGGTACGGGCCAGGCGCCGTGGCAGCGAGAGATGGTCGATCGAGGTCTTCGCGGGGGGGTTCACCAGGTGGTCCTCTCGGTGGCGGGGCCGGAGCCGGGGCGGAGGGACATCACCAGAACCGGCTGCCGGGGACGCCCTTGAAGGGGCCGACGACGCGGGCGGTGATCCAGCCTCCGTAGAAGTCGCCCGGCTGGGGCTGCACGACCTCCCCGTCGACCACGCAGCGCTCGACCGCGCCCGGCATCACCGCCACGGTCCCGACCAGGTCGCGGAAACCGGGTGTCGGCTCGGGGTAGGTCCAGGCCGCACGCGGGGCGACCACGTCGCCGGCCTCGCCGCCGACGAGGTCGAAGTAGGCGGCGACGCCCTTCCACTCGCAGAAGCTGGCGCCCTCGGTGGGGCGCACGGATCCGTCGACGAAGTCGGCCAGGGGGACGTAGTAGGTCGGCGGGTGGCTGGTCTCCAGCACCCGCAGCGACCGGGTCGTGGTGGCGATGGTGCATCCGCCCAGCACGATCCCGACGGTCTCGGTGCTGTGGTCCAGGGCCGGCGGTCGGGGGTAGTCCCACACCGACTCCTGACCGGGTCCGGGGGTCTCGGGCGCGGGGCGGCTCATGCTGCGGACGCTACTCCGCGCCCCTCACCCGCCGGGCGCACGACGGGCCTGCGACGGGCCGCGTCACCACGCGGTCGCGGCCGCCGGCAGATCGGCGTCGGCGACCAGCCGTCGTACGGCCTCCTCGCGCGCGGGGTCGGCCAGCAGCAGCAGACCGCGCCCGGGGGGCGCGGCGAGCGCGGCGACGAGGGCGTCGAGCGGGACCCCGCGGCAACCCGGCGGCCAGCCGCTCGCGCCGGCCTCGACGTAGCTGTCGGCCACGCCGACCTCGTCGCCGTCGAAGGAGACCAGGACCACGAAGTGCCCCACGTCCCACCCGGCCAGCCGGTGACCCGGTGGCCAGGTCGGGCCGGTGCGGAGGTTCGCGACGACGGCGACGGGGTCCCCGGCGTCGCGCAGCGCGGCCAGCAGACGACCCCAGGGCGCCGGGCCGGCCGCGGGGCCGGGGTCGGTGCCGGCGGGGACGGGCACGACCACCACGGACGCGACGTCGGGGAGGCCGGCCGCGAGCGGTGCGGCGTCCGTCCCGCTCTGCGCGGGGTCCACCGCGCGGGGCAGGCCGTCCCAGGCGCGGGTGAGCAGCGGCGCACCGACCGGGCGCCAGGCCGGCTCGTCGTGCGGCCACACGCGGGTGCCGGCGGCGCGGGCCAGCGTGCCCAGGTCCGGCACGGCGTCCCCCAGCAGCGCGTGCAGCGCCGCCCGGGCAGCGAACGGCCCGCACAGCTGGTCGGGCTGGGGCAGCCGGCCGGGGTGCGCGGCCAGGACGGTCCCGGCCCCCGGCAGCAGCGAGGCCGGGCGGGGCCTGGCGGTCAGTACTGCCACCGCAGCGAGGCCACGACGTCCTCGACGCCGCGGTCCTCGGCCCAGGCGGCGTCGGAGGCGCGGCAGGCGGCGAAGGCGCCGAGCAGGTCGGCGCCCAGCACCTCGTGCACCAGGACGCTGCCGAGCAGGGCGGCCTGCTGCTCCTCGAACGTCGTCGCCAGCGGGCGGATCCCGGCCGCGGCGCGGCGGGCGGCGTCCCAGGTGCCGACGTCCTCCTGGACCGGCGGAGGCGGCTCGAGGCCGTCGCGGACCCCGGCCAGGCCGGCCCCGATGGTCACCGCGAGCGCGAGGTAGGGGTTGGCCGAGGCGTCGCAGGCCTTCAGCTCGACGTTGGTGTGCTCGGCTCCCAGCAACCGGCTGCCGGGCACCAGCCGCAGCGCCGCCTCACGGTTCTCCACGCCCCAGAAGGCGTACGCGCCCGCCCAGTAGCCGGGCCGGCGCCGCAGCAGCGAGCCGGTGCTCGGTGCGGTGACCGCGGTGAGGCCGGGCAGCTCGCGCAGCAGCCCGGCCAGGTAGCCGCGCCCGACCGCGGACAGGCCGTGCTCGTCGCCTCCGGCCGCGGGGTCGCCGGTCAGTGCGTTGCGGCCGGTGGCGGCCTCGACCAGCGAGGTGTGCAGGTGCCAGCCGTTGCCGGCACCGGCGGTCGTGGTCAGCGGCGCGAAGCTGGCCCGCAGGCCGTGGGCGCGGGCGGCGGCGTGCACGGTCTGGCGGGTCAGCACCTGCGCGTCGGCCATGGCCAGCGCGTCGGCGACGTCGAGGGAGACCTCGAGCTGCGCCTCGCCGTACTCCGCGTGCAGCTGGCCGACCCGCACCCCGTTGTCGCGCAGGTCGCGCAGCAGGGTCTCGACGAGGTCGTGGACGTCGAGCACCGCGTTGGCGGAGTACGCCGGGCCGCGTCGCGCCGGGTGCCAACCGCCGGCGTCGTCGCCGGTGTCGTGGCTGAGCACCATCTCGACCTCGAAGCCGGCCCGGACCTCGAAGCCGGCCTCGGCGGCCGCGGCCACCTGGCGCTCGAGGACGGCGCGCTGGTCGTACGGCCACGGGTCGCCGTCGGCGGAGAGCTGACGACCGTGCGCCCACGCCAGCCCGGGCTGACCGGCCAGCGCGACGATGCTGTCGAGGTCGTCCACGACCGGCACCAGGCGTACGTCGCCCGACGGCGTGGCCAGGCCCTCGTGGGTGAAGGTGATGCCGTCGTGGGAGTCGAAGACGCCGAAGGCGGCGGTGATCCCGACCCCCTTGACCAGCGCCGACGCCAGCTGCTCCAGCGGCACGACCCGCGAGCGGACGATGCCGTTGTTGTCCACCCACCCGATGCTGACCCCGAGCACGCCGAGGCCGTCCAGCCGGGCGACGAGGGAGGCGGCATCGGGCGGCCGCGCGGTGGCGACGGGAGGCGTCATGGGGCGAAACTACCGACTCCGGGCGCCGGTGGTCGACGACCGTCGCCCGGGCGGCGGTCGGCTCAGGCCAGCCGCTCCTCGAGGTGCACCGTGACCGTCTCGCCGGCCTCCTTGCCGACCGCGCGCCGCAGGGTCGCCGCGACCGGGAGCTTGTGCCGGCCGTCACCGAGGGGCATGAAGGAGGTGCCGAAGGCCACCCCGTCGAGCGAACCGCGGACCCGTACCCGCGCCCGGGTGCCGAAGAGGCCCGCCGACCCGGGCCACACCAGGTAGGTCCAGCCGCCGGCGGCGGGACTGAGCAGGAGGGTCTCGGTGAAGGTCACGTCGAGCGGGCCGGGCCGCGTCGCGGTGGTCGTCGCGGTGGTGGTCGGGGTCGGGGTGGTCATGGCGGTACGGACCGGCGCGCGAGGCCCGACTCATCGCCGCGCAGGGAGCCCGGCGTAGATTCGCGCCGCGTGCAGCTCCGCGGACTCGTGGCCGACACCCGGCCCCTGCGCAACGCCCACTTCCGGCGGCTGTGGCTGGCCAACATCATCACCGTCGTCGGAGCCCAGCTGACGGTCGTGGCGGTGCCGGCGCAGATCTACGCCCAGACCGGCTCGTCGGCCTACGTCGGCCTCACCGGCGTCTTCGGGCTCGTGCCGCTGGTGGTCTTCGGGCTGTGGGGCGGGGCGCTGGCCGACGTCTTCGACCGCCGGACGCTGCTGGTGGTCACCACGACCGGGCTCATCGTGACCAGCGGCCTGTTCTACCTCCAGGCCGCGCTGGGGTCGACGGACGTCTGGCTGCTGCTGTCGCTCTTCTCGGTGCAGCAGGCGTTCTTCGCGGTCAACCAGCCCACCCGCAGCGCCGTGCTGCCGCGGCTCCTCGAGCCCGGGCTGCTGCCCGCGGCGAACTCGCTGAACATGACCGTGATGCAGGCCGGGGCCGTCGCCGGGCCCCTGGTGGCCGGGACGCTGATCCCGGTCGTCGGGTTCTCCTGGCTCTACCTCGTGGACACGGTGACCCTGCTCGCGACGCTGTCGGCCGTCGTACGCCTGCCGCCCCTGCCCGTCGAGCGCGAGGAGGGGTCCGGCCCGCCGCGCACCCCCGGGCTCCGCTCGGTCGTCGAGGGCGTGGCCTACCTGCGCACGCAGCCGGTGCTGATGATGTCGTTCGTGGTCGACGTCATCGCGATGGTCTTCGGGATGCCGCGGGCGTTGTTCCCGCAGATCGCCGACGAGTCCTTCGGCGGGCCCGCCGGGGGCGGCCTGGCCTTCGCGCTGCTCTTCGCCGCGATCCCGGTCGGGGCCGTGGTCGGCGGGGTGTTCTCGGGCTGGGTCTCGCGGGTGGAGGCCCACGGACGGGCCGTGGTGGCCTGCATCCTGGTGTGGGGCGCGGCGATGACCGGGTTCGGCGTCGCCGTCGGGGTCGCGGGCCTGGGCGGCGGGTGGCAGCGGCCGATGCTGGTGGCGGCGGTGCTGATGCTCGTGGTCGGCGGGGCCGCCGACATGGCCTCCTCGGCCTTCCGCAGCTCGATGCTGCAGAGCGCCGCCTCCGACGCCGTGCGGGGCAGGCTGCAGGGGATCTTCATCGTGGTCGTGGCCGGGGGGCCCCGGGTCGCCGACGTCGGCCACGGTGCCGCTGCCGCCCTGGTCGGCACCGCGGTGGCCTCGGCCGGCGGCGGGGTGCTGGTGGTCGTGCTGACCGTGGTCGCCTCGCTGGCGGTGCCGTCGTTCGTGCGGTACCGGGTCACGCGGTCGCCGGTGGCGGGCGGCGACCTGTCGTGACCGCGCAATTGTCGACCTGTCACCGCCCTACCGGCCGGTAGTCAGCAGGAACCCCACCATTGCGCTGGATCGACCGATGCCCGGAGCCGCCGCCCGCCCCGCGCCCGGGCCGTGCGTCGGTGCCGGTGGTCCCGCGTGGGGGTCACGGGACCGCAGCGCGGCCACCGTAGGCCCGTGCGCAGGCCTCAGTCCGGGTCGCTCATCCGGTCCAGCCGCTGTCGGAGCAGCTCGCGGCGTCGGACATTGCCGGTCAGGTCGACGTAGCGGTCCTGGTACGCCGCCAGCAGCGCGTCGTCCAGACGCCGCACCGCGCCCGGCGGGAAGCGGTAGCCGAGACGTTCGTTGAGGTCGTCGAGGCGCCGGTCGCGCAGGACCTCGCCGAGCTCGTCGAAGCGGGTGATGCCCAGCTCGAGCAGCAGCCCGGAGATCCAGGCGTAGTGGTCGGTGCGCGACCAGCCGGCGTCGTCGTACTGCCCGGCCAGGAACGCCGCGAGCTCGCGCGGGTCCAGCCGCGGGTCGTCGGGCTCGACCTCGACCGGACCGCTGGCGACGCCGCCCACCGGGTCCGTCACCGGTGCCGGGGTCCGCAACCGGTCGCGGATGGTGGAGAACTCCTGGTCGGCCAGCTCGAGCAGGCCAGCGGCGAGGGTGAAGCGGCGGTCGAGGTCGCTGGCGTGCTCGGCCGGGACGCTGCCCTTGTAGCGGGCCTCGTGCTCGAACTCCGCCCACGCGTGCTGCAGGACCGTCCGCACCTGCACCTGCGCCACCAGCCCGCGCAGCGGGGCCCACTGCGGGTGGCTCTCCCGGGCAGCGTCGAGCCCGATCAGCAGGTGCCGGCTGGCGTAGCCGAAGCGGCCCTCCCGGGCGGTGGCCAGGCCCATGTCGCGGTCGTCCTTGACCACGACCTGGTCGTCGAGCAGATCGGCGACGGCGTCGACGTCGCCGCGGACGTAGGTGACCACCCGGACGCCGAGCTGGTCGGTGACGTCGTGCAGCGGGTCGGGGTAGGCCGCGACCCCGTCCACGCGCCGCTCCGCCTTCTCGGCGAACGACGCGACGCTCTTGGTGCGCCCGGTGACCGAGAGGAAGTTGATCCCGGCCTCGTCGAGCACGGAGGTGACCAGCTCGACGAAGGACTGACCGGCCTCGACCAGGGCCGGCCGGCGCCGGGCGTAGTCCTGGACGGCGGCCCGGACGGGGTCCTCCGGCCGCCAGGCCTGTCCCTCGCCCGCGCCCGCCGGCCGCCGCTCGGGCGGCAGGGCCGGGGTGACGATCGTGCCGGTCTCGAGGTCGCCGTAGGTCGTGGTGCGGCCGGGGTGGTGCTCGGCGAACCACGCGACGTAGGCGCAGACCACCGCGTCGACCTGGTCCTCGACCACCCGCAGCTGGCTCTTGCGGGTCGCCGTCGCAACCTGCTCGCGCAGCGCCGCCCAGGTCTCCTCGACACCCACGACGGTCTCGACGTGGCCGACCAGCACGAGCAGCTCGTGGCGCAGCAGGTCGAGGTCCCGGCCGGGCTTGGCCTTGTACTTCAGGGTCTTCTCGAGCCCGAAGAGCGCCACGCTCGCGGCGTGCGGGTAGACCTCGATCGCCCGGCGCGCGCGGCGGCTGCGCGGGTTGACGTCGAGCCCCAGGCGCTTGGAGACCCGCGCGGCGCGGGTGCCGCCGGCGAACTCCGGCTTGCCGGTGTTGGCCGGGTGCGCCCCGGCCTCGAAGCGTCGGAAGTCGCGCCCCAGCGCCTGCTCGGCCGGGCGTGAGCCGGTGGCGTTCACGACCACGATCGGGGCGTCGATCCCCACCAGGCAGGGGCCCTCGACGTACGGTGCGAGCGACTCGGCCACCTCGTCGTCGGTGCGCACCGCGCTCACGTGCAGCAGGCGCGCGTCGGCGTCGAGGACGGCCAGCCCGGTGGGGCTCCGCTCGCCCCAGGCCAGGTCGACGCCCACGAAGTGCACGCCCACACCCTGCCCTACCCCGCCGACGGCACCGCCGGCCCGCCCGCCGTCAGGGCGTACTCCCGGGCCACGGCCGCGCCGAGCCGGGCGTTGTGCCGCACCAGCGCGACGTTGGTGGCCAGGCTGGCGCCGTCGGTGAGCTCGACGATCCGGCCCAGGAGGTACGGCGTGACGTCCTTGCCGCGCAGCCCGCGCGCGTCGGCGTCGGCGAGTGCCCGCACGATGACGCCGTCCATCTCCGCCGCCGGGATCTCCTCGGCGGCCGGCACGGGGTTGGCCACCACCACGCCGCAGCCCAGGCCGAGGTCCCACGTGGCCCGCATCACCGCGGCGACCTCGGCGGCGCCGTCGACCCGCATCGGAGCACCGTGCCCGCTGCTGCGGGAGTAGAACGACGGGAACTCGTCGCTGCCCTCGACCAGCACCGGCAGGCCGAGCGTCTCCAGCGCCTCCAGGGTCAGGCCGACGTCGAGGATGCTCTTGACACCGGCCGAGACGACCGCGACCTCGGTGACGGCCAGCTCGGTGAGGTCGGCCGACAGGTCGAAGCTCTGCTACGCCCCGCGGTGGACGCCGCCGAGACCGCCCGTGACGAAGGTGCGCACGCCTGCCAGGGCCGCCAGCCGCATCGTCGCGGCCACCGTGGTCGCCCCGTGCAGCCCGCGGGCGACCACGTACGGCAGGTCACGACGGCTGACCTTGGTCACGCCCGGGTCGCTGGCCAGAAGCTCGAGGTCGTCGGCGCTCAGCCCGACCCGGGGGCGACCGCCGAGCACGGCGACGGTGGCCGGGGTGGCGCCCGCGCCGCGGACGACGCCCTCCACCTCGACGGCCATCTCCACGTTGCGCGGGTACGGCATCCCGTGGCTGATGATCGTGCTCTCCAGCGCGACGACGGGCCGGCCCCCGGCCAGCGCGGCGGCCACCTCGTCGGAGAGGGTCAGCATCGGGTGCGGGGCGCTCACAGCAGGCCCCGGACGAGGGCGTCCGACAGGTCGGGGCGCACGGTGTGAGGGCCGGCGACGGTGAGCGCCGCGGCGGCCTGGCCGTAGGCCGCGGCCTCCTCGGGCGTGTCGCCGGCGAGGAGGGCGTGGCAGTAGCCGGCAAGCAGCGCGTCGCCGGCCCCGGTGGCGTCGACGACCTCGACGACGACCGCGGCGTGGTGGGTCACGCCGTCCGGTGTGCTCAGCAGCGAGCCGTCAGGGCCCATCCGCACCCACACCTGCTCCACCCCGCGCGCGTGCAGGGCGGCCACCTGCTCGTCGGGACCGGGCGGGTCGGGGTCGTCGTCGGCGACGGTCAGCGCCGCCAGCTCCGCCAGTTTCGGGGTGACCGTGCGCACCGCGAAGCGGTCCAGGACCGGCGCGAGGGCGCGGGCCTTCGGCACGCTGACCGGTTCCAGGACCACCGGGGTGCCGTGCCGCTCGGCGAGCGCCAGCGCGGCGGCCACCACGGACGCGGTCAGGTTGCCGTCCACCACGACGAGGGCGGCGGCGGCCACCGCGTCGCCCGCGGCCGCCACGTCGTCGACCCCGAGCAGCTCGGTCGCGCGCATGTCCGAGACCGCGACGACCAGCTCGCCGTCGCTGTCGACCACGGCGGTGTAGCTGCCGGTGGCGGCCCCGACCCGGCGCACCAGGTCGACGTCGACACCGGCCCCACGGGTGGCCGCGAGCACCCGGAGCCCGCTGGCGTCCTCGCCGACCGCGGCCACGAGGCGTACCGGGGTGCCGAGGCGAGCGAGGTTCTCGGCGACGTTGCGACCCACCCCGCCCGGGGTCCGGGTCACCCGTCCGGGGTTGCTCGTGCCGGCCACGGCCCGGGCGGTGCTGCGCGCCAGCACGTCGAGGTTCGCACCACCGAAGACCACGACGCCGGACCGCTGCATCTGCGCACCCTAGGGCGCGGGTCGGCGATGGGTACGGGTGTCGGCGGCGGGCCCTAGGCTCGCCGTGCCCCGCTGGAGGCGCCGACGACCCACCGAGGAGAGCACTCACCGACCTGATCCGGGCCGGGGGCCTGGTCGAGAACCACGGCAGGGGCTGACCCCGGCCCGACGCGGTCGGCCCCACCGCGCCCCGGCCTCCTAGGCTGGGGCCATGGTCTCCTCCGCCGACACCGCCACCGAGGTCGCGCCCCTCGACGTCGTCCAGCGCTTCTGGATCGCCCTGCAGACCGGGGACACCGCGGGGGCCGTGGCCCTGCTCGACGAGGACGTCGTCTGGCGCAACACCGGCCTGCCGACCCTGCGCGGGCGCCGCGTGGGAGCGGTGCTGGAGGGTCTCGACGCCCGGGGCGTGGCGGTCGAGGTCCTGATGCGTCACATCGCCACGGCCGGCGACGTGGTGCTGACCGACCGGGTCGACACCATCCGGACCGGCCCGGTCGCCACGAGCTTCGCGGTGCAGGGGACCTTCGAGGTGCGTCGCGGACGCATCGTGCTGTGGGACGACCACTTCACCTGGGGCTCGGTGGGCCTGGCCACGGCCGGCGCGGTGGCCGGCGCGGTGGGTGGCGTCCTCAGCGGCGCGGCGCGCCGGCTGCGCCCCGCACGCTGAGGCGCCCGGCGTACCGGCCCGGCCGGGCGGCCGGGCGCGCACCCCTCACGGCGGCGCCCCCGGCGCGGTCGGGTCCGCTGGCCAGAGACGGACCGGCAGGGCGTCCACCCCGTAGACCGCCGACAGGTCGCGCCACGGGAGCGCGGCGTCGTCCTGGGTCATCGCGAGGTCGGGGAAGCGGTGGGCGAGCCCGCGCAGCGCCGCCCGCAGCTCCATCCGGGCCAGCTCGGCGCCGAGGCACCGGTGCATGCCCCAGCCGAAGGCGAGGTGGCGACCCGGCTCGCGGCTCGGGTCGAAGCGGTCGTCCCCCCCGGTGAGGCGGGCGTCGCGGTCCGCGGCCAGCAGCGACACACCGACGCAGTCGCCCGCGCGGATGGTGCGACCGGCCAGCTCGACGTCGTGGCGGGCGAAGCGCAGGAAGGCGATCTGCACCACCGTGAGGTGGCGCAGCATCTCCTCGACCACCGCGTCGACGGTGGCGTCGTCACCCCGCAACCGCTCGACGGCCTCCGGGGACCCGGCGAGGAGGTAGGCGCCCAGCGCGATCATGGAGGCGCTCGTCTCGTAGCCACCGAGGAACACCCCGTCGACCAGGCCGCCCAGGGTGACGTCGTCCAACCGGTCCCCGTGGTCGCGCAGCAGCGCGCCGATCAGGCCCTCGCCGGGCTCGGCCCGCTGACGAGTCACCGCCTCGATGAGGAACTCGCGGGTGGCAGCGGCCGCGCCGAAGACCCCGGCCCCGCCCTGGGTCAGGTCGAAGCGGGCCGCACCGAGGGACCGGAACGCCGCCCGGTCCTCGACCGGCAGGCCCAGCAGCTCGCAGATCACCTCGAACGGCACCGGGAAGGCGTACTCGGCGACGAGGTCGACCTCGGGGCCGGCCGCTGCTGCCGCGTCGAGGCGCGCCGCGACG
Organism: Nocardioides sp.; assembly: GCA_046595185.1. GTDB lineage: Bacteria > Actinomycetota > Actinomycetes > Propionibacteriales > Nocardioidaceae > Nocardioides. The sequence goes on along the minus strand of JBKJPE010000174.1, from coordinate 39,168 downwards.
ATCTGGTCGATGCGCGGGGCCAGCCGGGCCAGCCGACGACGGGTGAACTCCGGGGTCAGGCAGCGGCGGAGCTCGGTGTGCAGCGGCGCGTCGGTCATCCCGAGCCCACCGATCTGCTCGGAGTCGCCGCGACCGTCCTGGGAGACGAGCTGGCCGAGGTCGTTGCTCCAGGACGCCCCGTCCCCGAGCACCGTGCGGGCCTCGTCGTAGCCGCTGACGAGCCAGATGCCCCTGCCGAAGAGGGTCGTCAGCCGGCGGACGGGCTCCGCCTCACGAGCACGTCCCAGCGCAGGCAGCGGGTCGACCCCGTCGCGCCGCAGCGGCAGCGTCATGGAGGCCGGCAGGAAGCGCAGGGCGCGGAGGTCGACGGCGCCCCGGCCGGCCCGCCGCCGCAGCAGCGGGCCGACGGTACGCGTCAGGGTGCTCGGGATCTGCACCTCCCCAGTCCACCACGGCACCGGCCCCGCCGGGGTCGGCCCCCCGGGGCCGGTGCCGTCGGTCCGGTGGGGCGGGCGCTACCGGCGCCCCGGGTCGGGCCCGGGGTCCTCGTCGGGCTCCAGGGCCCGACCGCGGCTGAGCCTCAGCTCACGTGCCCGGCGGCGGTCGGCGTCGCGCTTGCGCTCGGCCTTGACGATGGTGCGGGTGTCGCGCGGCGGGAGCTGCAGGGCGTCCTCCGCCGGCATGCCCGCCTGGAGCTGGCGGGCCCGCTCGAGCTCCGAGTCGATCTCGGCGCCGAGCAGCAGGGCCAGGTTCGTGATCCACAGCCAGAGCAGGAAGACGATCACGCCGGCCAGCGAGCCGTAGGTCTTGCCGTAGCTGGAGAAGCCGGCGACGTAGAAGCCGAAGGCCGCCGAGGCGAGCACCCACACCAGGATCGCCACGAAGGCGCCGATGGAGATCCAGCGGAAGCGGGGCTGCTTGATGTTGGGCGTCGCGTAGTACAGCAGGGCCACGATCGCCCCGACGACCAGCAGGATCACCGGCCACTTGGCGATGTTCCAGACCACCACGACCGACTCGCCGAGCCCGAGGGCGTTGCCGACGGCGGACGCCGCGGGCCCGGTGAGGACCAGGGCGAGGAGCACCAGCGCGGCCAGGGCGACGGTGACCACAGTGACCAGGAGCATCACCGGGCGCAGCTTCCAGACCGGCCGGCCCTCCTCGATCTCGAGGATCCGGTTCATCGCCCGGCCGAAGGCGTTGACGTAGCCCGACGCCGACCACAGCGCGGTGGCCAGACCGACCACGAGGGCCACGCCCGCGCCGGGAGCGGTGGCGAGGTTGCGGATGATCGGCTCGACGGTCTGCACCGCCGAGCCGGCACCGACGTCCCTCAGCACCTGCAGCAGCGCGTCGACGGTGTCCGGCCCGCGACCCACCAGCCCGACGAGCGAGAGCAGCGCGATCAGGCCGGGGAACAGGGCCAGCACGGCGTAGTAGGTCAACGCCGCCGCCACGTCGGTGCACTGGTCCTCGCCGAACTCCCGGAAGGAGGAGCGCAGCACGTAGCGCTTGGAGGGCTTGGTCAGGTCGCCCGGGTCGTCCGGCTTGGCCGGGCTCTCGGGGTCGGGCGCCGTGGCGCGGTCCTCGGTGTCGGTGCGTTCCGCCATGGTCAGCGGCGCCGACGCCACACGACGAGGACCACGAGCAGCGCGACGAGCGTGCCCGCCGCGACGCTGATCTCGGTGCTGCGCTCCTCGCGCAGCTCGGCGACCTTCTCCGTCGTGCGCGTCTTCACGTCCAGCTTGGCGCCGAGGGCGTCGACGGTCTCGGCGAGGCGCTCGCGCTTCAGCTCGAGGTCGGCCTCGATCCGGGCCACCTCGGGGCTCGTCGGCCTGGTCTCGCCCGGGCCGTCCTGGCTGCCGGGGGGGTTCGGGTCACTCACGGTGGGTGCCTTCCTTGAGGGTCGCGACGTCGCGCTGGACGCCACGCTGGGTGGCGGGCACGGCCGGGGTGGCCTGGGTGACCTGCTTCTTGCCGAGCAGCGCCGCGACGCCGGCGACCGCGAACAGCACCACGGCCACGATCAGCGCAGCCAGCCACACGTCGAGGACGAGGGCGAGCGCGGCGATCGCGGCGGTGACGAGGGCGCCCCCGCCGTACAGCGCGACAACGCCGGCGCCGCCGAACAGGCCGGCGCCGATGCCGGCGTGCTTCACGGTGTCGCTGAGCTCGGCCTTGGCCAGGGCCACCTCGCCGCGGACCAGCTCACGGGTCTGCTCGGTGAGGTCGTGGACCAGGCGGCCGGTGGTCGGCTCGCTCCCGGCGGGGGCGCCGGTGCTGCCGGTGCTGCCCAGGGAGGTGCTTCCCCTCCCGCTGGCGCCGGTCACCGGGTGGTGCCGTCCGGCTGGCCCGGGTCGACCGGGAAGGTCGGCGGCGCGAGGTCGCCGGGGGTGACCCCGGTGACCGGCAGCGCGTCGGTGGAGGGGATCGGCGGGCTGGTCGTGACCTGGTCGCCGTCGTCGGAGGACACCTTGTCCTGCACGCCGGCCTTCGCCGACCCGGCCGCGTGCTTGGCGCTGCTCGCGGCCTGCTGCGCGACGTCGCCGGCCTGGCTGGCCGCCGTCGTGGCGGCCTGCTTGGCCACGTCGGTGGCCTGGTCCTTGCGGGTCTGGACGCGGGGGTCGCGCCAGACCTTCGCGGCGGTGGCGGCGATCTGGTCGTAGCGCTCGCGACCGGCGCGGGTGCCGAGCACGTACCCGGCGGCTCCGGCCGCCAGCATCGTCAACTTGCCCATGGTGCTGTTCCTCTCATCGGGGAGGCGGGACCTGGGGGGCGCCCGGGCGGCGGCGTACGCCTGCCCGGGGCGCGCTGTCCACGCCGAACGACCACCGTCGCAGCCGTCCGGACCGGCCCGCCACCTGCCTGGGGGTGGATCGGTGGTGACCTCCCGGTGTTCGATGGCGCGGGTGACCGACCTCGTCCCGGACCATGCCGCTCCCGCCCCCGACCCGGTCCTGCGCTGGCGCGCCGCCGTCGACCGGACCTGCGACCTGGTCCTGGCCGTCGCCGTGGAGACGCCCGCGGCGCTGGAGCGTCCGGTGCCGGCATGCCCGGACTGGACGTCGCGCGACCTGTTCTCGCACATGGTGGGCCTGGGCGCCGACGTGCTCGCCGGGGACGAGCCCGACGACCACGACCCGGGGTGGACCGGGCGGCAGGTGGCCCGGCGCCGGGACCACGACGTCGTCACGCTGGTGGCCGAGTGGCGTGCGCTGGCCGACGACCTCGTGGCGTGGATGCGTGGGTCCGGGTCCCGCCCCCTCAACGACGTGGTGATCCACGAGCAGGACCTGCGAGGTGCGCTCGGCCGGCCGGGCGCACGGGACACCCCCGAGCTCGGGATCGTGCGCGAGCGGATGGTCGAGCGGTTCGCCGCCCGGGTGGCTGACCTGCCGCCGATCGCCCTGGTGGGCCCCGGCTGGACCTGGGTCGGCGCCGGCGGCGCCGACGAGGCCCCGACCCGGCTGGAGGCCGACGACTTCGACCTGGCCCGGGCGCTGGCGTCGCGTCGCACCGAGGCGCAGCTGCGGTCCTGGACCGTCCGTGGGGACGTGGGCCCGTACCTCCCGGCCTTCGCCGGCCTGGGCGCCCTCCCGGACGTCTCGCTGCCGGAGTGACCGCGCCCGCGGCGCAGGCGCGCCGGCCCGTCCGTCGACCGGGCGCTACCGCGTCAGCGCGAGGACCTTGTCGTCGTCCGCCGCGGGGTCGCCACGGCCGTCGGTGTTCGAGGTGGTGAGCAGCAGGCCGCCGTCGGCGCTCGGGAGGACCGTACGCAGCCGCCCGCGGTCGCCCGCGAGGTGCGCGACCGGCTGGCCCACGGGGTCGCCGGCGACCGCCGGGAGCGGCACCTCCCAGAGGATCGCACCACGCAAGGACGCCAGCCACAGCGAGCCGTCCCAGACCGTCAGCCCGGAGGGCGACGCGTCCCCGGTGCGCCAGACCGCGGCCGGGTCGAGGTAGCCCTCGCCGGTCGCGTCCTCGCCGCCGCTGCCCTCGACCTCGGGCCAGCCGTAGTTGCCGCCGGGCTCCACCAGGTTGATCTCGTCCCAGGCGGCGTCGCCGAACTCGGCCTCCCACAGCTGGCCCTCGTCGTCGAGCGCCAGGCCTTGGACGTTGCGGTGGCCGAGGCTGTAGACCGGGCTGCCGCCGGGGTTCCCGGGCGCCGGCTCTCCGTCGAGGGTGACCCGCAGGACCTTGCCGGAGAGCGAGTCGGGGTCCTGGGCGTTCTCCGGCACCCCGTTGTCGCCCGTGCCGACGTAGAGCAGGTCGTCGGGCCCCACCAGCAGCCGGCCGCCCTGGTGGTAGCCGGCGCCCGTCGGGATCCCGGTCAGCACCGGCGTGGGCTCGCCCAGCACCTCGCCGTCCCAGGTCATCGAGACGACCCGGGCGTCCTCCTGGCCCGTGAAGTAGGCCAGCAGCCGGTCCTGGCTCTCGGGCATGGCCAGGCCGAGCAGGCCGGACTCGCTGCCGGTCACGACCCCCGGCAGCGTCGCGACGGTGGTCTGCTCACCCGTGCCGCGGTCGACGCGCAGCACCTCGGCGGTGTCGCGCTCCGCCACCAGCAGGTCGCCGTCGGCGAGCTCGACCACGCCCCACGGGCTGGTGATCCCGGTGGCCACCTCGTCGACGGCGAGCTCGTCGGTGGCGACGTCCTCGGGCGAGCCGGTCGCGGTCGCGTCGGACGGCGTGTTCTGCCGGCCCTCCGTGTCCGGGTCGGTGCCGGAGGTGATGCTGTCGTCACCGCAGGCGGTCAGCAGCCCGAGGCCGAGCACGGCCGCGGCCAGCCCGCTCGTACGCCGGATGGGGCCGCTCCGCGTCAGGCTCATGGCCCCAGCCTGGCAACACCCGCCAAGGCGCCCGCTGCCCGACGCGGCCGCCAGGCCTCAGCCCGCGGCGGCGAGGTGCGCCCGGAGCGCGTCCAGCACGTCGTCCGGACGCTCCTCGGCGAGGAAGTGCCCGGCCGCCACCCCGTGGCCGACGGCGGCCGGGAACCACGACCGCCACACCTGGACCGGGTCGGCCCGCCCGGCCACGACGCCCTTCTCCCCCCACAGCACCAGCGCGGGCAGGTCGACCGTGCGCCCGACGTCGGCCCGGTCGTGCTCGAGGTCGGTGCCGGCACCGGCCCGGTAGTCCTCGCACCACGCATGGACCACGGAGGGGACCCGGGCCGCGGCGGCGTACTCCTCGAGCGCGGCGGGCGTCATCCCGGCGGTGCCGCCCAGCGCTCCGAGGGCGTGGTCGAGCCAGGCCTGCGGATCGGCCCCGATCAGGCGCTCGGGCAGGCCGGAACCCTGGACGAGGAAGGTCCAGTGGAAGTAGCGCCGCGCCAGCCACGCGTCCATCTGGTCCCACACCGTCAGGGTCGGCAGGATGTCGAGCAGGGCTACCGACCGCGTGGTCCCCGGGTGGTCCAGCAGCAGCCGGTGGGCGGTGCGCGCGCCGCGGTCGTGGCCGACCACGTGCACCCCGGCCGGGTCGAGACCGAGCCCTTGCAGCACCCCGACCTGGTCGGCGGCCATCGCCCGGAAGGTCAGGTCGCCGTCGCGGCACACCGAGGCGCCGTACCCGCGCAGGTCGGGCGCGACCACGGCGAACCCGTCGGCGACCAGCGCCGGGGCGACGTGGTGCCACATCGCGCTGGTCTGGGGGTAGCCGTGCAGGAGGAGCACGACGCCCCGCGCACCCGGTGACGTCGGGGAGCGGCGGCCCCGCACCGTCGCGCCCTCGACCTCGACCTCGAACGGCACCAGGCCCGGCAGCAGACCCTCGGCGGCGCCGCCTGCGCCCGTGACGGCGTGGTCGACGGTCTCGCGGTCGGTCACGGGGGTCCTCCTCGGGCGGTGCGTCCGGGACGGACGTCCGGTACGAACCTAGGGGCGGCGCGGTCCTCCTCGCCACGCCCGGGACCGTCAGCCCCAGGCGGCGGCGACCCGCTCGGCCACGTCGGCGGCCTGCCGCAGACCGGTACGGGCCGCGTCGGCGCGGCGCGCGGGGTCCAGCACGTTGCGACCGATGTCGGCCAGGGCGCGGGCGTCCGGGACGACCACGACCGAGCGGGCGCAGCCGGTGCGTGCGAGCTGGGCCGGGATGGAGGTGGCGCGGGAGAAGGAGCGCGGCAGCGGGGCGACGACCACGACGTGGTCGTAGCCGGCGGCGAGGTCGGCGTTCGCGGCCGAGCGGAACCCGCCGTCGAGGTAGTGCCGGGCGCCGATGGCCACGGTCGGCCAGACCAGCGGCACCGCGCAGCTCGCCGCGACCGCGCGCACCAGCGGCACCCCGTCGACGCCCGCGGAGCGGTCCAGCACGGTGAAGCGACCGGTCTCGGCCTCGACCGCGGTGATCGCGAGCGCCGCGTCGGGCCACTCCTCCCAGGGCACGATGCCGCGGATGACCTCGACCCGCTCCTCGCCGTCACCGGGGTGGCGCAGCGCCAGGCGCCCCAGCCGCGCGCGCTTGCGCTCGGCGGTGCCGGGCAGCAGGAACGGCGGGGCCATCCGCGCGATCATGACACCGGAGAGACGGGCCGCCGGGCCGGGCTCGGGCGGCTCGAGCTGGGTCTCGTAGAGCCCCGCCAGGTCGGTGCCGTGGGCTGGCGCACACCGCACCAGCGAGCCGACGACCGAGCCGGCGGAGGTGCCGACCACGAGGTCGGCGCCGGTCAGGTCCACCCCGGCCCGGGCCAGACCGTGCAGCAGGCCGAGCTCCCACGCGATGCCGGTGATGCCACCGCCGCCGAGGACGAGTGCGCGTGTGGTCACGCGGGCGAGGCTAGCCCCGGCCTCCGCGGGCCACGGAGGTCGGGCACGGTGACGGGCCGGCTGCTGGGATCGGCTGCTGGGATCGGCTGTCAGGATCGGCTGCGTGACGACACCACGGTGGGAGGGTGCCCGCAACCTGCGGGACCTCGGCGGCCTGCCCCTCGTCGCGGGCGGCCGGACCGCAGCGCGGCAGCTCTACCGCTCGGCGGCGCCGGAGACCGTCACGGACCGGGGTTGGCGCGAGGCGGTCGGCGACGGCCTGAGCCGGGTCGTCGACCTGCGCAACGCCGCGGAGCGTACGGCGGTCGTGGCTCCTGCCGGCGTCGGGGTGGTCCACGCACCGCTGGAGGACCCGCACGACACGGCCTACCTGGAGGAGGTCGGCCCCTGGCTGGACCACCCGCGCGCCTGGGAGCCGACGGTGCGTCGCTTCCCCGCCCTGGTGGCCGCGGCGGTCGTCGCGGTCGCCGAGGCGCCCGGCCCGGTGCTGCTGCACTGCCAGGGTGGTCGGGACCGGGCCGGACTGCTCACCGCGCTGCTCCTCGCGGTGGCCGGCGTCGAGACCGATGCCGTGGTCGCCGACTACGCGGGCGGCTTCCGTGGCGCTGCCGCCCACCCCGGGCACGGCCTGGCCTGGGACGCCGACGCTGCCGCCTGGGTGAGGCGGACGGACCCGCGGCCGACGCCCGCCGTGCTGGAGGACCGGGTCGCCGCCCGGCTGCCCCACGCCCGGGCCTACCTCCTCGCGACCGACGTGCCCGCCGTCCTGGGTGCCGCCGGGGTGCCCGCGCGTGCGCTGACGGGCCTGGGGGCACGCCTGCGCGGCTGACGGCCGCGTCCGGGGACTGTCACCGCCCGCGTGGGCGAAAGGCCCCCCGGTGTCCCCGGCCCGGCCTACGATTCGAGCACCCACCCCCGAGGACCCCCATGCCGGCCACCGAGAGCCCGACACCGACGCCCCAGGTCACCGCGCTGAGCGACCTGCACCGCCTGCTGCTGCTGCTCAACAGCGGGCAGAGCCTGGACGACGTGCTGCGCGCGGCGGCCAAGGGCGTCCACGAGGTGCTGGGCTTCGGCGGGGTCGTGGTCAACCTGCTCACCTCCACCGGCTTCTTCGAGGTCACCGTGGTGGTCGGACCCGCCGAGGCGGCGCTGGCCGGGCAGCGCTACGAGGCCGCGGAGTTCCTCGCCGAGCTCGCCGTGGCCGACGAGTGGGGCCTGCTGCGGTTCGTCCCGGCCGGGCGCTACCTGGTCGACCCGTCCGTGGCCGTCTGGCGCACGACCGAACCGCCGGTCGGGGGGCCGGACGCGTGGCAGCGCGACGACGCCCTCTACGCCCCGCTGCGTAGCCCCGCCGGCGACCTGCTGGGCATCATGTCCCTGGACCTGCCCCGGGACGGGTGCCGCCCGGGCCCCCAGGCCCGGGCGATCATCGAGATGTACGCCGTCCAGATCGGCCTGGCCGTCGGTCAGGCGCGCGAACGCGAGCGGCTGGAGGAGCGGGTCCGGCTGTCCGCGGCCGTACGTCGCCTGGTCTCGGTCGCCTCCGACTCCCTGGAGCTGACCGAGGTGCTCCCGGCGTGCGTCCCGCCGCTGCTGGAGGGGTTCCGGGCGGAGAAGGCCTGGATCCGTCTCTTCGCCGACGAGGGAGGCGCCTGGGAGGCGGTGAACTTCCCCTCCGACCTCGGGCGCACCCTGCGCCACGCCGCGTCCGTCGAGCAGGGCTGGCCCCCGCTCGACGAGGCCCGCGTCTTCGCCTCCGCGTGGCGCGTCGCCAGCGCCTGCTGGGCCGGTCGGCGCACCGTGGTCGTCGACGAGCACCACACCGACGCCGACGCCATCGTCGGGGCGACGAGCCGACGCCGGGTCGTCCGCTGGCTGAGGCCCCTGGGCCACGCGCAGCTCGTCCTGGTGCCGCTCGGCTCGGCGCACCAGTGCCTGGGCTACATCGTGCTGACCCGCGCCGAGGGGGCCGGGGCCTGGACCGAGGCCGAGGACGACGCCGCGCTCGACGTCGCCCGCGAGCTCGGCCGGGTCATCGGCACCGCGCGGGTCCGCCTGCGCGAGCAGGACCTGATGCGCCGCCTCGAGCAGCTCGACGCCCACCGCACCGAGGTGATCACGACCGTCGTCCATGAGCTGAAGAACCCGCTCGCCGCCATCCTGGGCAACCTGGAGATGGTCCGCGACGACCCGGCCGTCACCGTCCGGGCGCACCAGGCCATCCAGGCCAGCGGGGAGCGGATGCTGGCGCTCGTGCAGGACATGCTGACCCTCACCCGGCTGCGTGAGCCGGTCACCGTCGAGCACGGCCCCGTGGACCTCACCGCCGTGGTGCGCACCGTCGCCGAGCAGCTGTCCTCGCAGGCCGAGCGGGCCCGGGTCGGGGTCGACCTCAAGGGCACGCTGCCCGGGGTGCGGGTGCACGGCGACCCCGAGGAGCTCGAGCAGCTGGTGCTCAACCTGGCCTCTAACGCCGTGAAGTTCTCCGATCCCGGCGGCGTCGTGCGGCTCGAGCTGAAGGGGCCCACCGGCCCCGACGGCCGCGTCGTCCTGCGGGTGGTCGACGAGGGTCTGGGGATCTCCGTGGCGGACCAGGAGAACCTGTTCACCGAGTTCGACCGGGGCACCGACCCGGAGGCGAGGCGCCGACCGGGCACCGGTCTGGGCCTGGCCATCGCCGGCCGCGTGGTCGAGCGCCACGGCGGCCTGATCGAGGTCGTCTCCCACCCCGGCAAGGGCAGCACCTTCACGGTGCTGCTGCCGGCGCCGGCGTGAGCCGAGGACCCGGCCCCAGCGCGCGCCCCGCCTGGTCCGCACAGGGTTAGGTCGCCCTAACCTCTGACGGGTGACCCCCGACGAGATGCGCCGCCCGATGCGGACGCTGGGCGGTCGCTACCGCCAGCACCGCCCCCGCCTCTGGGCCGCCGTCGCCGCGTCCACCGTCAACAAGGTCGCCGACGTGGTGCCCGAGCTGCTGATCGGTGCCGCGGTCGACGTCGTCGTGCGCGGGGACGGGTCGCTGGTGGGCAGCCTGATCGGCGTCGAGTCCCGCTACGCCCAGCTGGCCTGGCTGGCCGCCCTCAACGTGCTGGTGTGGATCGTCGAGTCCGCCGCCGAGTACGCCGCGAGCCGCCTGTGGCGGGGGTTGTCCCAGCGCGTGGAGCACCAGCTGCGGGTCGAGGCCTACGACCACGTCCAGCACCTCGACGTCGGCTGGCACGAGTCGCGGCCCACCGGTGCGACCCTGGCCACGCTCAACGACGACGTGAACCGGCTCGAGGAGTTCCTGGACTTCGGGGCGCCGGCGATCCTGCAGACCGCGCTCAACATCGTCCTGGTCGGCGCGGTCTTCGCCGTGGCCTCCACCGAGCTGCTGGTGCTGGCCTTCCTGCCGATCCCGGTGATCATCGTCGGCTCGCTGCGCTTCCAGCGCCGCCTGGCCCCGCTCTACGACCGGGTCCGTGCCAGCGTCGCCGACCTCTCCGACACCCTCACCGCCAACCTCGGCGGCATCACCACGATCAAGGCGTTCACCGCCGAGGACCGCGAGCGCGACCGGCTCGCGGTGACCAGCGCGGCGTACCGCGACGCGAACCTGCAGGCGATCCGGTCCTCGGCGCTGTTCGTGCCGCTGGTGCGGATGGCCATCCTGGTCGGCTTCACCTGCACCCTGCTCCTCGGCGGCTGGGCCGCGCTGGACGGCACGCTCGAGGTCGGGCTCTACTCGGTGCTGGTCTTCATGACCCAGCGGCTGCTCTGGCCGTTGACCGAGGTGGCCGAGGTGCTCGACCTCTACCAGAAGGCGCGGGCCTCGACGGTACGCATCCTCGCGCTGCTCGACGAGGAGTCGACCGTGGTGCCCGGCTCGACGCCGCTGGCGGCGCCCACCCCCGGGAGGATCGAGCTGTGCGGGGTGCGGGCCGGGTACGCCGACCACCCGGACGTGCTGCACGGGCTCGACCTCGTCGTCCCCGCCGGGGAGACCCATGCGGTCGTCGGCTCGACCGGCGCCGGCAAGTCGACGCTGCTGCGCCTGGTGCTGCGCTTCGAGGACCCCCGCGCCGGCCGGGTGCTCCTCGACGGGGTCGACGTGCGCGAGCTGGACTGGGACGCCCTGCGCGGGGCGATCGGCTACGTCGCCCAGGACGTCTACCTCTTCGCCGGCAGCGTCGCCGAGAACATCCGCTACGGCCGCCCCGAGGCCACCGACGCCGAGGTCCGCGACGCGGCCGGCGCCGCCGAGTCGACCTCCTTCATCGAGGCGTTGCCCCAGGGGTGGGACACGTTGGTCGGCGAGCGCGGCGTGACGCTCTCCGGGGGGCAGCGCCAGCGGCTCGCCCTGGCCCGCGCGATCCTGCGGGACCCCGCGGTGCTGGTGCTCGACGAGGCCACCTCGGCGGTGGACAACGAGACCGAGGCTGCGATCCAGCGGTCCCTGGGCGTCGTGACCGCGCGGCGTACGGCCCTGGTGGTCGCCCACCGTCTCTCGACCGTCCGGAACGCCGACCGGATCTGGGTGCTCGACGCCGGCCTGGTCGTGGAGTCCGGCACGCACGACGACCTCGTCGCCGCCGGCGGGACCTACGCCGCGCTGTGGGGCGTGCAGACGGGTGAGGCCGCACCTGCGCGCTGAGCCGCGGGTGGGCGGGACCGGGACCGGCGTGGGCATGGGCGGGGGCGTGGGCGTGGGCGGTCGCGCGACCTCGATCCGCCGCTACCCCGCGTCAGGACGGGGCGCGGTCGCGCTGGTCGGCCGCGCCGTGCCCGGTCGTGGTGGGCCGGTCGCGGTGGGCGACGAGGTCGTCCTGCGGCCTGCCGTACCGGCGCAATTGTCGACTTTCTGCCGCCTTACTGGTCGGTAACCCGTCGAACGCCGACAATTGCGCCGGTACGGCAGCTCACGCGTCACCCTCCATGGCCGCGACGAAGTCGCGCTTGACCGCCCGCCAGTCCTCGTCGGTCATCGTGCGCCGCCAGTAGGGCGAGCACGACATGTCCGACCGGGCCATCGCGCGGTCGGCCAGCAGGTGGCGACGCACCGCGCGTACCTCGTCGGCCTCGCCATGGACGAAGGCGTGGACCCGCCCGGTCGCCGGGTCGGGCAGGTCGGCCGCGCGGACGGCGCCGGCGAGGAGGTCGACGTCGCCGTCGTCGCCGCGGCGGTGCACCCAGACGACGTCGAGCTCGCCGGGGGTGGTCAGCGGCACCTCGTGCTCGGGCCCGTCGCACAGCAGCCGGACCACCGCGCGCGCCCCCGGTGGGACCACGCGCAGCGAGGCCGCGATCGCGGGCAGCGCGGACTCGTCGCCCACCATCAGGTGGACCTCGGCGTCCGGGTCGGGGCGGTACCCGCCACCGGGTCCCTCGAGCACCAGCACGTCCCCGGGCCGGGCGGACCTGGCCCACCGCCCGGCGGCCCCGGTGTCGCCGTGCACCACGAAGTCGATGCTGAGCTCGTGCCGCTCGGCGTCCCAGTCGGCCACGGTGTAGCGCCGACGCGCGGGCCAGGTCTCGCGCGGGTGCCGGGCGCGGACCTCGGCCGGGTCGAAGACGGCGTCGTACGGCGCACCGGGCGGTGGGAGGGCCAGGTTGACGTACGCGTCGGTCTCCGGGCCGACCGTCATCGCGGCGAGGTCCTCGCCGGCGACCACCACCCGGACCAGGGTCGGGGTCAGCCAACGGGTCTCGGTGACGCGTGCGTGCAACGCGGGTCCTCTCGGTGCGGGGCCGGCGGGGGACCGCGGGCGTACGCGAAAGCGTAGTCCGGCTCCACGAGCACCGGTGTGCGCCTGGAGCCCCTCTACGCTGGCGCCATGAGCACGGTGGACGAGCGGCAGGCGGTCGGTGGTCCGAGCGGTCCGACCGAGCCCCACGAGGACTCCGGCCACGACATCAGCCTGCGGCCGTACGGCGTCGGGCTCGTGGTCCTCGGGGCGCTCGGGCTGCTCGCGGCATTCACCTTGACGGTGGACAAGCTGCGCATCCTGGCCGACCCGTCCTTCACCCCGGCCTGCGACCTCAACCCGATCGTGTCCTGCGGGTCGGTGATGCTCAGCGAGCAGGCCGAGGTCCTCGGCTTCCCGAACTCCCTGCTGGGGCTGCTCGGCTTCTCGTCCGTGGTCACCCTCGGCCTGGTGCTCGCCCTCGGCGCCCGCCTCCCCCGCCTGGTCCACGTCGGGCTGGCCCTCGGCTCGCTGGCCGGGCTGGCCTTCGTGCACTGGCTGGCCTACCAGACGCTCTACGAGATCAACGCGCTGTGCCCGTGGTGCCTGGTGGTGTGGGCGGTGACGATCCCCACCGCGGTCTGGTCCACGCTGGTCGCGGCCGGCGCCGGCACGTCGCGTACGCCCCGGCTGGTCGAGCGGCTGTGGAACGTGCGGTTCCTGCTGGTCCTCGGATGGTTCCTCGTCCTCGCCGGTGCCATCCTGGAGCGGTTCTGGGACTTCTGGGTCACGCTGCTCTGAGGCCGGTGCGGCGTCGGGTGCCGGCACCTAGAGGGTGGGGAGCCAGTCCACCCGGCCGGCCAGCACGGCGTACCCGACGAAGGCCCCGACGTCGAGGAGCGTGTGGGCGACCACCAGCGGGGTGACCCGCTGCCACCGGCGGTAGAGCCAGCCGAAGAGCAGCCCCATCGCCAGGTTGCCGACGAACCCGCCGAGGCCCTGGTAGAGATGGTAGCTGCCGCGCAGCAGTGCGGCCAGGCCGATGGCGCCGGCGTCGCCGAGGCCGACCTGGCGCAGGCGCACCTGCACGAACCCGAGGACGACGAGCTCCTCGACGACCGAGTTCTGCAGCGCCGAGAGGACCAGGACGGGGTAGCGCCACCACTGCTCGGGCAGGTCCTGGGCCACCACGGTCAGGTTCGTGCCGAGGGCGAAGGTGGCCAGGTAGAAGACCACGCCGAGCGAGCCGACGCCGAGCGCGATCAGGGCGCCCGAGCCGAGGTCGCGCCACCCGGCGCCGCGGAACCACACCTCGCGCACCCGGGTCCCCGACCGGACGAGCAGGTAGGCGCACAGCGCCACCGGGACCACGGCGAACCCCATCCGCAGCAGCTGGTAGGCGAGGTCGAACCACGGCCGGTCCGGGGCCACCGAGCTGTTCAGGGTCGCCGCCTGCTCGGCCAGCGCTCCCGGCGCGGTGACCGCCTCGAGCAGGGTGACCACGGAGTAGACCGCGGAGCGGCCGAGCGAGAGCAGCAGGACCAGCACGACCTCGAGCACGAGCACCGCCCGGGCCAGCTCGGGCACGCCCCCGGGCACGGGGCTGTCGCGCCGCAGCGCCGCCCGGGCGCGGGCCAGGCGGGAGGTCCGGGTCGTCGCGGGGGCGGTGGTCACCGGACCAGGATGCCCGGGCCGGCGAAGAGGCGGGTGGGTGGTTCCTGGGACGGGTGGGGCCGCCCGGTTCAGTACGCCGTGATCCGCAGCGAGCGCAGCTTGGCGTAGAGCGTGGTGCGGGAGATGCCCAGCGCGGACGCGGCGCGGACCTTGTTGCCGCCGTGCTGGTCGAGCGCGGCCACGATGGCGTCACGCTCGGCCCGCTCGATCGGGGCGAGCGTGCGGGCGGCGTCGCGGGAGCGGTAGGCCCCGGGGAGGTCGTCGACGGTGATCGCGCCCAGGCCGCGCACCCGGACGGCGTGCTCGAGCACGGCGCGCAGCTCACGCAGGTTGCCCGGCCAGGGCTGCGCACCGAGCGCCGCCAGCGCGGACGGGGCGAGGTGGACCGAGGCGTCGCAGCCGAGGTCGGCCAGCTGGGTCGCGACCAGCTCCGGGAGGTCGGTGGTGCGGGCGGCCAGGGGGGCGAGCTCCACGCGGTCGAGGCACGCCGAGACCAGCGCCGCCGCCCGGCCGGTGAGGTCCTCGACCGGTCCGCTGATCAGGACCACCCGTGGCGCCGTCGCGGTGGCCACGTGGGTGGCGACCAGGTTGACGAGGTGCTCGGGCAGCAGGTCGACGCCGTCCACGCAGACCGTGCCCTGACCGGCGCGCACCAGGGAGACGAAGTCGCGCGACCACGCCGCCGGGCCGTCCAGCAGCGCCCGCGCCGCGGTCAGCACCGCGACCCGGTGCTCGCCGGCGAGGCGCGCGGCGTACGTCGTGCGCCCGGTGCCCGGCGCGCCGGTGACGAGCGCGGGACCGGTAGGGACCCGACTCGCCGGGGACGTCCGGTTGCGGGGGCTGCGGGGCCGGGACAACGGCTCGACGTGGACCACGGTCCCGCCACGGGTGCGGGGCACGTGGGCCACCCGGACCCGGGCGGGCACCCCGGACTCGAGCGTGATCTCCCGCGACAGCCCGGCCGCACCGACGTCCTGGGCGAGCATCCGCAGCAGGGTGAGGTCGACCTGGCCGAGCAGGTCGAGCGCGGTCCGGTTCGACATCGTGAGGTCGTCGAGCATCGCCACCACCGCCCGCCGCCGCCCCGACGCGGCCTGGAAGGCGCGCAGCAGCACGGTCTCGCTCACCCGGCTGCCCTCGAGCAGGCGCTGCTCGATGTCGGCGACCGCCCGGGCCACGACCAGGCGCAGCAGGGGGTCGGCGGCGGCCGCCGCGCAGGTGATGTCCAGGACGCCCTCGATCCGCCGTGTCACCGGGTGGAAGATCGGGTGCCCGTAGCAGCTGAAGCCGCGCAGCGGGACCGCGTAGTGCTCCTCGCCGTGCACCGCGATCCGCTCCCGCGTCTCCAGCACGGTGCCCGGGGCGTTCGTGCCGACGGCCTCCTCCAGCATGCTCACCCCGACCGCGACCCCGAGGTCGTCGAAGGCCCGCTCGAGGCCCCGGGTGCCGCACCACCGCTGGGCCACCCGCCCGTCGCGGTCCACGAGCAGGGTGCTGAAGACGGTCTCGTCGAGCTGGTCCCCCAGGTCGTCGAGGACGGGCGTGGCCGCGGCCATCAGGGGGCTCCTGACGTCGACCTCGCCGTAGGTCAGCCGGTCCAGCGCCGAGGCGGGGTCCACGCCGGCCAGCCCGGCCCGGCGCCACGAGTCCGCGATCGGTGGGCGCATCTCCCCGGTGAGGCTCACCGCGTCCCCCTCAGGCCTGACGTTCGAGCCGTGCTGGTGTGGTCCGGGTCACAGTAGCCCGCACCCCAGGAGCCCTGTCCAGAAGCTGAACACCCACCGGACCGGAGGTCTGGGAGCGTGACTGGTGTCACAGCGCCGCGCACCGTGGCGTACCGACCCCCGACTCGAGGAGCACGCATGAAGACCCAGGCCGCCGTCGTCTACGAACCGGGCCAGCGCATCGAGATCGAGGAGCTCGAGCTCGACAAGCCCCAGTCGGGCGAGGTCCTCATCCGCTACACCCACGCCGGGCTCTGCCACTCCGACGTGCACATCGCGCACGGTGACCTCGCGGCCCGGCTGCCGATGGTGCTCGGCCACGAGGGCGCGGGCGTCATCGAGGAGGTCGGCCCGGGCGTGACCCGCGTCAAGGTCGGCGACCACGTGGTGTGCTCCTTCATCCCCAACTGCGGCTCCTGCCGCTACTGCGCCAACGGCCAGCAGTCGATCTGCGACATGGGCGCGACCATCCTGGAGGGCTACCTGCCCGGCGAGCGCTTCCCGATCACCGGCCCGCGCGGGCAGTACGGCGCGATGTGCATGCTGGGCACGTTCAGCCAGTACGGCGTGATCCACCAGAACTCCTGCGTCCCCGTCGACGACGACCTGCCGCTCGACAAGGCCGTGCTCGTGGGCTGCGGCGTGCCGACCGGCTGGGGCTCGGCGGTCAACACCGCGAACGTCAAGGCCGGCCAGACCGTCGTGGTGATCGGCGTCGGCGGCATCGGGATCAACGCGGTGCAGGGCGCGGCGCTCTCGGGCGCCAAGAACGTGATCGCAGTCGACCCGCTGGCCAACAAGCGGGAGAAGGCGATGGAGCTCGGCGCCACGCACGCCTTCGCCAGCACCGGCGAGGCGATGGAGACCCTGACCAACCTGACCCGCGGTCAGATGGCCGACTCCGCCATCCTCACCCCCGGCCTGCTGACCTCCGAGATCGTCGCCGAGGGCTTCAACTCCGTCGGCAAGGGCGGCGTGGTCGTCCTGACCGGCCTGAACAAGCTCGACGAGATGAACATCCAGCTGCCCGGCTCGGTGATGACGCTCTACCGCAAGCAGCTCAGGGGCAGCCTGTTCGGCGACTGCAACCCGACCACCGACATCCCGCGGATCCTGGGGCTCTACCAGTCGGGCGACATCAAGCTCGACGAGATCATCACCAAGACCTACACCCTGGACCAGGTCAACGAGGGCTACGACGACCTGCTCAACGGCGAGAACGTCCGCGGCGTCGTCGTCCACAGCCACTGACGCCCCCGAGGAGGGCCGGACACCGATGACGAGACTCCCCTCCGGGGCGGCGGGCACCCCCGCCCCGGAGGTGGTCGGCCGGGCGCGGGAGAGCGAGCTGCTCGAGGCCGCGCTGCGCAGCGGCGCCCACGTCGTGCTGGAGGGACCCCCGGGCACCGGCAAGTCGACGCTGCTGCGCGAGGTCGCCCGCCGCCGCGACTCCGCCTTCGTGCTGGTCGAGGGCAACGCCGAGCTGACCCCGGCCCGGCTGGTGGGCCACTTCGACCCCGCGCTCGTCCTCGAGCGCGGCTACGCCGTCGACGTCTTCGTCGACGGACCCCTGCTCGACGCCCTGCGCACGGGCGGGCTCCTCTACGTCGAGGAGCTG
Source organism: Nocardioides sp. (assembly GCA_046595185.1). Taxonomy (GTDB): domain Bacteria; phylum Actinomycetota; class Actinomycetes; order Propionibacteriales; family Nocardioidaceae; genus Nocardioides. The sequence goes on along the minus strand of JBKJPE010000174.1, from coordinate 21,722 downwards.
AACCGGGTCCCCGAGGAGACGCTCAACACCCTGCTCACGGTCATGTCGGAGCGCGAGATCACCGTCCCCCGCCTGGGCGTCGTCCGCGCCGAGCCCGGTTTCGGGCTGGTCGCGGCGATGAACCCGTACGACGCCGTGGGCACCGCTCGCGTGTCCAGCGCCGTGTACGACCGCACCTGCCGGATCACCATGGGCTACCAGTCCGCCGAGGCCGAGGAGCAGATCGTGGCCGGCCGCTGCGCGCTGCCCTCCCCCGGCTGGGGCGCGGCCGCCGTCGCCCTGGTGCGCGCCACCCGTGGCCACCCCGAGATCCGGGTCGGCTCGTCGGTGCGCGGTGCGATCGACCTCGCCGGCCTGGCCCACGAGCTGACCCGCGCGCGCGGGGTGGCCCCCGACGACTGGGACGCCGGCCTCGACTCCGCGCTGGTCGCGCTCAGCGGCCGGGTGCGGGTCGACGAGTCGTCCGGCCGGACACCGGAGCAGGTCATCGCCGAGCTCTACGCCGAGCACTTCGGCCCGCGGCCCGAGGACGGCCCGGACGAGCGCGGGGAGGGCGAGCCCCCGGGGGAAGCCTGAGCCCGCCCCCCGCCGGGGCGGGCTCCTCCGCCGCGCCACCGAGCCCCGCACCCGGGGAGCCGCGCGAGTCCCGCCGCGGGCGCCCCGAGCGCTCCACCCCCCGCGCCGAGCTGTCGGCCAACGCCCGCTTCGCCGAGCTCTCCCCCGAGGTGGGCGAGCTCGACGTCGACGCGCTGCGCGTGGCGCTGGGCGAGGACCCGGACGACGTGCTGCCGCTGCTGGCGGCGATGAGCAGGGCCACGGACCAGCGGCTCCGCGCGCAGGTGCAGGCGCTCGTGCCGCGGCTGGTGCTCGACCGTGCCCGGTCGGGCTCGCGCGGCCGGGCCGGGTCGGGCCGGCTACGCCGGCGCCCGGCGCACCTGGGTGGCGACCTCGACGTCGACGCGTCGCTGGAGGCCGTCGCCGGCGCGTGGGCGGCCGGCACCCGGCCCTCCCTGGAGGACCTGGTCGCGACGTCGTGGCAGCGTCCCGACACTGCGGTGTGCCTGCTGCTGGACCGGTCGGGCTCGATGGACGGGCCCCGCCTGGTCACCGCGGCGATGGCGGCCGCCGCGGTGGCGCTGCGCTCCTCCGGCGAGCTGGCCGTGGTCGCCTTCGACCGGCGTGCCGAGGTGGTGGTCGAGCTGCTGGCACCCGTGCCCCCGCTGATCGCGGTGGAACGGGTGCTCGGACTGCGGGGTCACGGGATGACGTCGCTGGACGCGGCGCTGCGGGCCGCGCACCGTCAGCTGGCGCCGGCCAGGGCGGCCCGGCGGGTCACCGTGCTGCTCTCCGACTGCCGGGCCACCGACGACCTCGACCCCACCGCCGCAGCCCGGGCCCTGGACGAGCTGGTGGTGCTGGCCCCGGCCTCCGACGACGAGGAGGCCCGACGGTTCGCCCGGTCCGTCGACGCCCGGGTGGCCAGCATCGGGCGCCTCGACGACCTCCCCCCGGCGTTGGACCTGCTGCTGGGCGACGGCTCCGGCTGAGGCCACCGGCAGCGCGGGCCGGGCCGGGTGGGCGTGTCGCGGGGGTGAGGTCGCGAGCGACAGCCCGGTGGGCTCGGTCACCATCTGCGACGGCTCCCCGACAGCTCCCTCCCGCCGCGGGCGGCGTCCTCGCGGCCCGTGGCGACAGCCCGGTGGACCCGGTCCACGAGGCGCCGAGCAGGCCGACTGCTCGAGCACCTGCCCGAGCGCCCACAACCCGGTCGGTGTCGGAGCGGGCGGTCCTCAGCCCCGCGGTGTCACGTCCGGCGACCCGCTGCGACCGACGTACGCCGCGAGGTGCTCGCCGGTCAGCGTCGAACGGGCGCTGACGAGCGCGGCGGGGCTGCCCTCGAAGACGACCCGGCCGCCGTCGTGCCCGGCGCCGGGTCCGAGGTCGATGATCCAGTCGGCGTGCGCCATCACGGCCTGGTGGTGCTCGATGACCACGACCGTCTTGCCTGCGTCGACCAGCCGGTCGAGCAGGCCGAGCAGGTTCTCGACGTCGGCGAGGTGGAGCCCGGTCGTGGGCTCGTCGAGTACGTAGATCCCGCCCTTCTCGGCCATCCGGGTGGCGAGCTTGACCCGCTGCCGCTCGCCCCCTGACAGCGTGGTGAGCGGCTGGCCGAGCGTCAGGTAGCCCAGCCCGACGTCGACCAGGGTGACCAGGATCCGGTGGGCCGCGGGGAGCCGGCCGTCCCCGCTGCCGAAGAACTCCTCGGCGACGGCCACCGACATCGTCAGCACCTCGCTGATGTCCTTGCCGCCGAAGGTGTAGTCGAGCACCGAGGAGTCGAACCGCCGTCCCTCGCACACCTCGCAGGGAGTCGAGACGCCGGCCATCATCCCGAGGTCGCTGAAGACGACCCCGGCGCCGTTGCAGCTCGGGCAGGCGCCCTCGGAGTTCGCGCTGAACAGCGCGGGCTTGACGCCGTTGGCCTTGGCGAAGGCCTTGCGGATCGGCTCGAGCAGACCGGTGTACGTCGCGGGGTTGCTGCGCCGCGAGCCCTTGATGCCGCTCTGGTCGACCACCACGACGCCGTCCCGACCGGCGACGGAGCCGTGGAGCAACGAGCTCTTGCCCGAGCCGGCGACGCCGGTGACCACCGTGAGGACCCCGAGCGGCACGTCCACGTCGACGTCGCGGAGGTTGTGGGTGCGCGCACCCCGCACCTCGAGCACACCCGTGGGGCGGCGCAGGACCTCCTTGGGCGTGACCCGGTCGTCGAGGTGGCGGCCGGTGAGGGTGTCGCTGGCGCGCAGGCCGGCCACCGTGCCCTCGAAGACGATCTCCCCGCCCGCCGTACCCGCCCGCGGACCGAGGTCGACGACGTGGTCGGCGATCGCGATGGCCTCGGGCTTGTGCTCGACCACGAGCACGGTGTTGCCCTTGTCGCGCAGCTGCAGGAGGAGCTCGTTCATCCGCTGGACGTCGTGGGGGTGCAGCCCGATGGTCGGCTCGTCGAAGACGTAGGTGACGTCGGTGAGCGAGGAGCCGAGGTGGCGGATCATCTTGGTGCGCTGGGCCTCGCCGCCCGACAGGCTGCCGGAGGGTCGGTCCAGGGAGAGGTAGCCCAGCCCGATGTCGACGAAGGAGTCGAGCGTGTGGCGCAGGGTGGTGAGCAGCGGGGCCACCGAGGGCTCGTCGAGCCCGTCCACCCAGGTGGCCAGGTCGCTGATCTGCATCGCGCAGACGTCGGCGATGCTGACGCCGCCGATCGTCGAGGAGCGGGCCGCCTCGCTGAGCCGGGTGCCGCCGCAGTCCGGGCAGGCGGTGAAGGTGACCGCACGCTCGACGAAGGCCCGGACGTGGGGCTGCATCGCGTCGACGTCCTTGGCCAGGAAGGACTTCTTGATCTGGGGGATCAGACCGAGGTAGGTCAGGTTGATCCCGTCGATCTTGAGCTTGGTCGCCTCCTTGTGCAGGAGGTCGTCGAGCTCCCGGGCGGAGTAGTCGCGGATCGGCTTGTCCGGGTCGAGGAAGCCGCACCCGCGGAAGATCCGGCCGTACCACCCCTCCATGCTGTAGCCCGGGATGGTCAGAGCGCCCTCGTTGAGCGACGACGTGTCGTCGTAGAGCGCGGCCAGGTCGATGTCGTCGACCGTGCCGCGGCCCTCGCAGCGCGGGCACATGCCGCCGGTGATGTTGAAGGAGCGCCGCTCCTTGGTCTGCCGGCCCCCCTTCTCCACGGTGACGGCACCGGCGCCGGAGATCGACGCCACGTTGAAGGAGTACGCCTGGGGCCCGCCGATGCTCGGCCTGCCGAGACGGCTGTAGAGCCGGCGCAGCAGGGCGTGGGCGTCGGTCGCGGTGCCGACCGTCGAGCGCGGGGAGGCGCCCATCCGCTCCTGGTCCACGATGATCGCCGTGGTCAGGCCCTCCAGGACGTCGACGTCGGGTCGCGCCTGGGACGGCATGAACCCCTGCACGAAGGCGCTGTAGGTCTCGTTGATCATCCGTTGGGACTCCGCCGCGATCGTGGCGAAGACCAGCGAGCTCTTCCCGGAGCCGGAGACGCCGGTGAAGACCGTGAGGCGCCGCTTGGGCAGGTCGACGCTCACGTCCTTGAGGTTGTTCTCCCGGGCGCCGTGCACCCTGATCAGGTCGTGGTCGTCGGCGGGGTGCGGGCTCGGGGCCGGGGCGTCCTGGCTGTTCGTCATGGCGCTGGCCAGTGTCGTGCGGCGCGCGTGGAGGTGCAAGAGACTCGTCGGGCGGCAGGGCCGACGGCCGTCCGGGGTCGGTCGCGTTCAGCGTCGCTTCAGCCTTCACGGTGGAGTGTCGTCGGTGACCCGTACCACCCCCACGACCAGCACCAGGAGCACTCATGAAGACACCGACCAAGCGGATCCTGATCGTCGCGGGCGTCGCGCTCGCCGCCCTCGGAGCCGGCGGCGCGGCCGTGGCCACCCAGGCCGACGACGAGCAGGGCAGCGACCGCTACACCCGGCAGCAGGCCGACGACGCCACGGCAGCCGCCCTCGAGGCCACCGGCGGCGGCGACGCGAACTCGGTGGAGCGCGACTCCGAGAACGGCGCGACCTGGGAGGTCGAGGTGACCCGGACCGACGGCAGCACCGTCGACGTCCGCCTCGACGCCGACTACGACGTGGTGGTCATCGAGGGTGACACCGAGGACGGCGCCGACGACCAGGACGGCGACGACTGAGGCCGGAACCGGCCTCCCCCGTGCCTCCGCCGGACCGCGGCTCGCACCCGACGAGCATGGGACATTGAGGCGTGCGCATCCTGGTGGTGGAGGACGACCGGCACGTGGCTGACGCGCTGCGCCGTGGTCTGCAGGCCGAGGGCTACGCGGTGGACGTCGCGTACGACGGCACCGACGGACGGTGGGCGGTCACCGAGAACGACTACGACCTCGTCGTGGTCGACTGGATGCTGCCCGGCCTGAGCGGGGAGGACCTGTGCCGTCAGATGCGGGAGGCCCAGGACCCGACCCCGGTGCTGCTGCTCACCGCCCGCAGCGGGCCCGAGTGGGAGGTGCGCGCCCTGGACGCCGGCGCCGACGACTTCCTCCCCAAGCCGTTCGGCTACGACGTCCTCCTCGCCCGCATCCGCGCACTGCTGCGCCGCGGTCGTCACGACCGTCCCACCGTGCTGCGCGTCGGCGACCTGAGCCTCGACCCCGCCTCGCACGAGGTGCGACGCGGGGCCGAGGTCATCGAGCTCACCCCACGCCAGTTCGCGGTCCTCGAGTGCCTGATGAGGCATCCCGGCGAGGCGGTGTCAAAGGTCCGGCTCCGCGAGCACGTGTGGGACTGGGCCTACGAGGGCGACCTCAACATCGTGGAGGTCTACGTCCGCCAGCTCCGCCAGCGCATCGACCAGCCGTTCGGGACCGCCAGCCTGCAGACCGTCCGCGGCGTCGGCTACCGGATCGACCCTGGGGTGGCGTGAGGTGAGCACCGTCCGCCTGCGCACCACGGTGCTCTCCACGGTGGTGGCCGGGGTCGTCCTGGTCGTGGCCGCGCTGCTGCTGCTGACCACGTTGCGGACCCAGCTCACCGAGCAGAGCGACGGCGCGCTGCGGATCCGAGCCACGGAGCTGGCCCGGCAGGCCGCGGACGGTGCCTCCGACCCCCTCGCCGCGAACCCGGTGACCGACGACGGACTGGTCCAGGTGGTCGACCGCGACGGGGCTGTGCTCACGGCCTCGCCGAACCTGGCCGGCGCCGGGCCCATCAACTCGCCGTCGACCTCGTCCGAGCCCCTCCGGGCCGAGGCGCTCACCGCGCCCGACGACCAGGAGGTCGAGCGGTACCGGGTCTGGCGCCTCTCCACGGAGACCCCGGACGGCGTGGTCACCGTGTTCGTCGGGACCAGCCTGGAGTCCGTCGACGAGGCCACCGGCACCCTGCGGGGCGTCCTGGTCGTCGGGCTGCCACTCATGCTGCTGCTCCTGGCCGCCGGGACGTGGGTCGTGGTCGGCCGGACCCTCGGACGTGTCGAACGTGTGCGCAGCGAGGTCGCCGGGATCGACGAGGAGGACCTCTCGCGCCGCCTCGAACCGGGCCCGCCCGACGAGATCGGCCGCCTCGTCTCCACCATGAACGCGATGCTCCACCGGCTCGAGGACGGCCAGGGACGACAGCGGACGTTCGTCGCCGACGCCTCCCACGAGCTGCAGAGCCCCCTGACCGCCTTCCGCACCCAGCTCGAGGTCGCCCGCGCCCACCCCGACCCGGACCAGTGGCCACGACTGGTCGACGACCTGCTGGACGACACCGACCGCCTGCAGCGGCTCGTGGGCGACCTCCTCCTGCTGGAGGTGAGCGGCTCGACCAGTCCAGCGCGGACGCGCCTCGCCCTCCGTGAGGTCGTGGGGGCCGGCATCGCCGGCACCCCTCCCGGTCCGATCGCCGCCCGCCTGCTGCCGGGAGCGGACCCGGTGGTCCTGGGAGACGAGTCCCAGCTCACCCGGGTGGTCCGCAACCTTCTCGAGAACGCCCTGCGCCACGCCCGTACGCGCGTCACGGTCACGGTCGAGGTCACACCGGACGCCGTGCTGGTCCGGGTCGCCGACGACGGCCCCGGCGTGCCCCCGGAGCACGCTGGGCGCATCTTCGACCGGTTCAGCCAGCTCGACGCCGCACGGAGCAGGAGCTCGTCGGGCGCCGGTCTCGGGCTCGCCATCGCGCGCGCCGTCGCGCGGGGTCACGGAGGCGACGTCGTCCTGGCCGGAGGACCGCCCGGCGCGACCTTCGAGCTCCGTCTGCCCCGGTGACCCGGTTCCCGCCCGGGCCGAGGTCTCCTCGCCCGCCGCGGAGTGCGACGGTCCCCGGATCCACCCGGGTTCTCAGTGGGCCATGTCGACGAACCGTGAGTAGTGGCCCTGGAAGGCCACCGTGATGTCGCGGGTCGCGCCGTTGCGGTGCTTGGCGACGATCAGGTCGGCCTCGCCGGGGCGGGTCGACTCCTTCTCGTAGGCGTCGTCGCGGTGGAGCAGGATCACCATGTCGGCATCCTGCTCCAGGCTGCCCGATTCGCGCAGGTCGCTCATCATGGGCCGCTTGTCGCTGCGCTGCTCGGGACCACGGTTCAGCTGGGACAGCGCGATGATCGGCAGCTGGAGCTCCTTGGCCAGCAGCTTGATCTGGCGGGAGAACTCCGACACCTCGAGCTGGCGCGACTCCACCTTGCGGCCCGAGGTCATCAGCTGCATGTAGTCGATCACGATGAGCTTGAGGTCGTGGCGCTGCTTGAGCCGCCGGGCCTTGGCCCGGATCTCCATCATCGTCATGTTGGGCGAGTCGTCGATGAACATCGGCGCGGACGAGACCCGGCCCATGTGGCGGGCCAGCTTGTCCCAGTCGGCCTGGTCCATCTTGCCGTTGCGGATGTGGTTCAGCGGCACCTTCGCCTCGGCCGACAGCAGCCGCATGGTGATCTCCGAGCGCGTCATCTCGAGGCTGAAGAAGACGCTGGCCAGGTTGTTGTGGATCGAGGCCGCGCGGCACAGGTCGAGGGCCAGGGTCGACTTGCCCATCGCGGGCCGCGCCGCCACGATCACCATCTGCCCGGAGTGCAGACCGTTGGTCAGGTCGTCGAGGTCGGCGAAGCCGGTGGGCACCCCGTACAGGCCGGCCTCGCGGTTGCCGATCGCCTCGATCTCGTCGAGGACGCCGTCCATGATGTCGGCCAGCGGGGCGAAGTCCTCGCTGGGGCGCCTGTCGGTGACGGTGTAGATCTCGGCCTGCGCCCGGTCGACGACGTCGTCGACCTGGCCCTCCCCGGCGTACCCGATCTGGACGATCTTGGTGCCGGCGTCGACGAGGCGCCGCAGGATCGCCTTCTCCCGGACGATCTCGGCGTAGAACTGCGCGTTGGCCGCGATCGGGACGTTGGAGGCCAGTGTGTGGAGGTAGGGCGCGCCGCCGACCCGCTGGAGGTGGCCCTGGCGCTGCAGCTCGGCGGAGACGGTGACCATGTCGACCGGCTCTCCGCGACCGAAGAGGTCGATCACCGCGTCGTGGATCGTCTCGTGCGAGGGCCGGTAGTAGTCCGGCCCGCGCAGGACCTCGGAGACGTCGGCGATCGCGTCCTTGGAGATCAGCATCGCGCCGAGGACGGACTGCTCGGCCGCCATGTCCTGCGGGGGGGTGCGGGCGCCCGGGGACGAGGACGGTGCCTCGCCCGGGGCGAAGGGCATCGGCCCGTCGCCCCACTGCTCGAAGGGTGGTTCGGCGAAGCGGTCCTGGGACTCGGTCACGCTCACGCAGTGCGCTCCTCGGCAGGTCGGGGGGTGGTCGTCACGGGGCTGGGCGACCTCGGCACCGACGCTAGGACGGGGCACCGACAGCCCTGACCGGCCGGCCGGAACCGTGACCGTACGGCTCGACGGAGGCCCCGACCTAACCCGTTGTCCACAGGTCCTGTGGATAACCTGGGGACAACTGGCGAGGACGTGCGCCAACCTGTGGGGTGAGTGTGGGCGACCCTGTGGAGGACACGCCGCCGGCCATCGCCCCACCCGTTCTGACCTGGCACGATGTCCCGATCGACATGTGGAACCCAAATAGTTCGGCCCCTGGTTCGTTCACCGGCCGTCCATGTCAAGGCCCTCTGCGCGTCGACCGTGCGGCCGGACGTCGGCCAGACTTTCCACAGAACGACCCCCGTTATCCACCGGGCCGATCCGGCCCTTGTCAAGCAGGAGCCAGGTGCGTACCCCACCCGCCCGTGCTGACCTGCGACGACACGACCGGCAGATCTTGCGACTGGCCGTGCCGGCCTTCCTCGCCCTGGTCGCCGAGCCGCTGTTCCTGCTCGGCGACGCCGCCGTCGTCGGTCACCTGGGCACGATCCCGCTGGCCGGACTCGGGGTCGCCGCCACCGTGCTGCAGACGGTGGTGGGGCTGTGCGTCTTCCTGGCCTACGGCACCACCGCCAGCGTGGCGCGCCGGGTCGGGTCCGGGGACCGAGCCGGCGCGCTGGCCCAGGGTGTCGACGGGATCTGGCTGGCGGTGGCCATCGGCGTCGTCGCGACGGTCGGCCTGCTCGCCCTCGCCGGCCCGCTGGTCGGCGTGTTCGGCGCCGCGCAGGCCGTGGAGGAGGCCGCCCTGACCTACCTGCGCATCGCCGCCCTCGGGACCACCCCGCTGCTGGTGATGCTCGCCGCCACCGGGGTGCTGCGCGGTTTCCAGGACGTCCGCACCCCGCTGGTCGTCGCCGTGGTCGGCAACGTCGTCAACCTCGTGCTCAACGTCCTGCTCGTCTTCGGCGCCGGCCCGGTCCCCGCGCTCGGGATCGCCGGGTCGGCGGTCGGGTCGGTGGTCGCCCAGGTCCTGAGCGGGGCCGCGCTGGTGACGGTGGTCGTCCGCGGGGCGCGCCGCGAGGGGGCCTCGCTGCGGCCCGACACCCGGGGCGTGCGCGAGGCGGCCCGGGCCGCGGGACCGCTCGTGGTGCGCACCCTGACCCTGCGCGCCGCGCTGCTGGTCACGACGTACGCCGTGGCCCTCGCCCCGGCGACCGACCGCACCGTCGACCTCGCCACCCACCAGCTGGCGATGACCCTGTGGACGTTCCTGGCCTTCGTTCTCGACGCGATCGCGATCGCCGCGCAGGCCATCACCGGGCGCTACCTCGGCGCGGGGGACGTCGACGGCACCCGTGCGGTCACCCGTCGGATGGTGCGGTGGGGCCTGGTCACCGGCGTGGTCACCGGCGTGCTGCTGGCCGCGGCCGCCCCGCTGCTGGGCCCGTTGTTCACCGACGACCCGCAGGTGCACCGACGGCTGGCGGCGGTGCTGCTGGTGGCCGCCCTGGCCCAGCCGGTCGCCGGCGTCGTGTTCGTCCTCGACGGCGTGCTGATCGGGGCCGGCGACGGCGCGTACCTCGCCCGGGCCGGCGCCGTCGTCCTGCTGGCCCACGCCCCCGTGGTGCTGGTCGTGGCCGGCGCGGGTGGTGGGCTGGTCGGGGTGTGGGTGGTGTTCTCGCTGGTCTTCATGGGCGCCCGTGGCGCCGCCCTCGTGCACCGCGAGCGCGGCGGCGCGTGGCTGGTCACGGGCGCCGGTCGGTGACCGGTCGGTGACGCCCGACGTGCCAGGGTGGGCGCGTGCAACCGCTGCTGGTCGCCGCGCTCGGCTTCTCCCTGGTCATCCTGCGGGTGGACACCGGCGGGCTCGACGCCACCCCTGACCCGGTCGGCTGGGCCCTCGTGCTGCTCGCCGTCCTCCGGCTGCCGCCCGACCTCGTGTACCGCGGGCCCGTGCTCGTCCTGGTCGCCGTCGCCGGGCTGACCTCGCTCGCCCTCGCCCTCCCCGGGATGACCGCGGGCCTGACCGGTGTCGAGCCGGCGCTGGCCTGGGCGGTGTCGCTGCCGGCCCTCGCGGCCACCGGCACCCTGCTGCACTCCCTCGCCGTCGCCGCCCACGGCGCCGGCGACCCCGCTGCCGCCGGCTGGCTCGGCTCGCTGCGCACCCTGACAGTCGTGGTTGCGGCGCTGCCCGCGGTGGTGCTCGGGGCCGGCGTCGGCGCGCTCGCCGGGCCGACGGCGGGACTGGCCCAGCTCGCGGTCGTCGGGACGGTCGTGGTGCTGCTGGTCTACGCCGGTCGCCCGTGGGCGCGCACCGCGTCCGCGGGCCCGACGCGTCCGTAGCACCGGGCTGGTCAGGGGAAATCCCTGCTGGTCAGGGGATGCATCCCCTGACCAGCAGCGGCTTCCCCTGCCGACCGGGGAAACCACGCGCCCCGGACGCGACGAAGACCGCCTCCCCTCGGGAGACGGCCTTCGTGGTGGGGCGGGTGCTGCGGGTGGTCCGGTCAGGCGGGGACGACGTTGAGCGTCACCGTGGCCGAGACCTCCTCGTGGAGGCGCACACCCACGGTGTGGTTGCCCAGCGACTTGATCGGGTTGCCGAGCACGATCGTGCGCTTGTCGATCTTCTCGCCGGACGCGGTGCCGACGGCCGAGGCGATGTCAGCGGTGGTGACGGCGCCGAAGAGACGGCCCCCGGCACCGGCGCGCACCGGCAGGTCGACGGTCGAGCCCTCGAGCGCGGCCTTGACCTCGACCGCGTGGTCACGGTCACGCACGGCGCGAGCGCCGCGGGCGGTCTTGATGGACTCGACGGTCTTCTCGCCGCCTCGGGTCCAGACCAGGGCCTCGCCCCGCGGGACGAGGTAGTTGCGGCCGTAGCCGGGCTTGACGTCCACGACGTCCCCGGGGGCACCGAGGCCGTCGACCTCCTGGGTGAGGATGAGCTTCATGTCGACCCCTCTCAGCGTCCGGTCGAGGTGTACGGCAGCAGGGCGACCTCACGGGCGTTCTTCACGGCCGTGGCGACGTCGCGCTGGTGCTGGACACAGTTGCCGGTGACCCGACGCGCGCGGATCTTGCCGCGGTCGGAGATGAACTTGCGGAGCAGGGCGGCGTCCTTGTAGTCGACACCGGTCGCCTTCTCCTTGCAGAACTGGCAAACCTTCTTCTTCGGCTTGCGTACCACTGCCTTGGCCATTGTGGTGCTCTCCTTCAGATGAGCCCGGTCGGTCGTGGTGTGTCCGGACCGGAATGGTGGATGGGTGGTGGATCAGAAGGGGGGCTCTTCCGAGCCGACGCCCGGAGCCCCCCAGGGGTCTGCCTGCTGGCCGCCGGCGGGACGCTGCTGACCGCCCTGGCCTCCCTGCTGGGGAGTGGCCCACGGGTCGTCCCCGCCGTACGACGAGCCGGAGCCGGAGCCGGAGCCGCCCTGCGGGGCGCCCCCGCCGGAGCCGCCCTGCGGCGCGCCCCCGCCGTACCCGCCGCCGCCGCCGGAGCGGCTGGCCCGGGTGACCTTGGCCGTGGCGTACTTCAGCGACGGCCCGACCTCCTCGACCTCGAGCTCGACGACGGTGCGCTTCTCGCCCTCGCGGGTCTCGTAGGAGCGCTGCTTGAGCCGCCCCTGCACGACGACGCGCATCCCCTTCTGCAGGGACTCCGCGACGTTCTCCGCGGCCTGGCGCCACACCGAGCAGGAGAGGAACAGGCCTTCGCCGTCCTTCCACTCGTTGGTGTTCTTGTCGAAGGTCCGCGGTGTCGACGCGATCCGAAAGTTCGCCACGGCCGCCCCGGAGGGCGTGAAGCGGAGCTCGGGGTCGTCGACGAGGTTGCCGACGACGGTGATGACGGTCTCGCCTGCCATGGGGTCTCTCCTGGGTCGGGGTGGTGCGGTGTCCGCCGATCGTGCCGTGCGCGCCCGACAGCCGTCAGCGGCTGTCCACAGGCACGGACCGGATCAGTGCGCGTCGGGCCGGATGACCTTGGTGCGCAGGATGGACTCGTTCAGGGTGAGCTGGCGGTCGAACTCCTTGACCGTGGCCGGCTCGGCCTGCAGCTGCACGACGGCGTAGATGCCCTCGGCGTTCTTCTTGACCTCGTAGGCCAAGCGCCGACGGCCCCAGACGTCGAGCTTGTCGATGCTGCCGCCGTCCTTGCGGATGACGTTGAGGTACTTGTCGAGGGACGGCTCGATCGTCCGCTCGTCGAGACTGGGGTCCAGGATGACCATGACTTCGTAAGCGCGCAAGGCTGTCTCCACCTCCTGTGGACTCGGGCGGCCACGGAATCTCCGTGGCAGGAGGGCCTTCTCGTCCCCGGGGCGCGGTCCCGGTCGGCGGGTCCGGCTGGTCGCGAGGACAGCACAACCTAGCAGCGGCACGCCGGCACGCCGAAATCTGCGTCCCCACGGGTGGGCGGCGGGTCTAGCATCCGCGGGTGCCCCCCGCCGCGCCACGACGTCCCTCCCGTGCCCGTCCGTCCTCAGACGCGCCCGGGGACGTCGCCCTGGTCCTCGACGCCGGCGGCGCGCGCTCGGCGTACCAGGTCGGGGTGCTCGAGGTCCTCCTGCCCGAGCTCGAGCGCCGCGGGGTGCAGCCGGTGCTGCACCTGGGCACCAGCGCCGGAGCCCTGCTCGCCGCCGCGCTCGCCTCCACCGCGCACCTCGACGCCGAGGAGCAGGTCGAGCGCCTCGTCGCGACGCTGAACCAGGCCACCAAGCGCCACGTCATCCGCCCCCTGTGGCAGCAGGTGCCGGTCGTCGCGCTGCGCTACGCCTCCGAGACGCTCGGTCTGTCGGTCTTCCGCCTCCGGGGCCTGTTCGGCACCGGCCCGCTGGCCCGCACCCTGGGCCGGGCGATCGCCTGGGACTCCCTGCACGACAACCTCGAGCAGGGCCGCGTGCACGCGCTGTCGGTGGTGGCCACCGCGGTACGCACCGGCGAGGTGGTGATGTTCACCGAGACCGACCCCCACCACGCCGACCTGCCGGGGTCGTCGACGCCGGACGGCTACCGCCGGTTCGTGCGGACCCGGCTCGGCGTCGAGCACCTGATGGCGTCCGCGGCCATCCCGACGCTGTTCCCGTCGGTGCACGTGGACTCCCCGGAGGAGGCCGCGGGCTGGTACGCCGACGGTGCCACCCGCCGCCGGGTCCCGCTGGCACCCGCGCTGGAGCTGGGCGCCGGACGCCTCGTGGCCGTCGGCACCGGCAGCCTCCACCCCCGCCCGGCGGACCCGGCGCTCGACCGCGCCCCGGTCGACCTCGGTGACAGCGGGGCCACCCTGCTCGGCTCGGTGATGGACGACCCCATGCGCCACGACCTGCGGCGGCTGGCGGAGACCAACGCGATGGCCGAGGACGACGCGCTGCGACCCGCGCTCGACCGGCACCGTGCGTCCCGCGGGCGCGCGGCGTACCGCGTGGTGCCCTACGTCGCCGTCGCCCCCGAGCGGGGCGACGCGCTCGCCGACACCGCGCTCGCAGTGTTCCGGGAGAACCACAAGTCATGGCGGGGCACGCTGTCCGACCCCGACCTGCAGATGGTGCACCGGCTGCTGGGCAGCGACAGCCCGCTGCAGGGGGAGCTGCTGAGCTACCTCCTCTTCGACCCCGACTTCTTCGACGCCGCCCGCGACCTCGGCCGTCGCGACGCGCGGACCTGGCTGGCCGAGCACCCCGACCTCTGGCAGACCGGGCCGATCCAGGTCCCGACCGGCTGACCGGGTCGGCGCCTCCCGGGGTCCGGGGGGTCTGCACGCCGCACACACCGGCCTACCCTGGCCCGCATGAGCAGCACCACGATCGCCGTCGGCGCCCACGTCGACCAGACCGACCCGCTGGCCGAGGCCCGCGAGCGCGGGGCGCCGCTGGTGCAGTTCTTCCTCGGCGACCCGCAGGGCTACCAGGGCCCCGAGATCGCGTACGCCGGTGGTGCCGCCGCGCTGCGGGCCGACGCCGAGGCGGCGGGGGTGGACCTCTACGTCCACGCGCCCTACATCGTCAACGTGGCCACGACGAACAACCGGATCCGGATCCCGAGCCGCAAGCTGCTGCAGAAGCACGTCGACGCCGCGGCCGAGATCGGCGCGAAGGGCCTGATCGTGCACGGCGGGCACGTCACCGGGGCCGACGACCCGGAGACGGGGTTCGAGAACTGGCGCAAGGCGATCGAGGCCACCGACCTCAAGCTCCCGCTGCTGATCGAGAACACCGCCGGCGGCGACCACGCGATGACCCGCCACCTCGAGCGGATCGGGCGGGTGTGGGACGCGATCGCCTCGGCCGAGGGCGCCGACCTGGTCGGCTTCTGCCTCGACACCTGCCACGCCCACGCCGGCGGCAACGACCTGAGCACGGTCGTCGAGGACGTGCGGGCGATCACCGGGCGGATCGACCTCGTCCACGCCAACGACAGCCGCGACGAGTTCGACTCCGGCGCCGACCGGCACGCCAACTTCGGCGAGGGCCGCATCGACCCCGAGCTGCTGGCCCTGGTGGTCCGCGACGCCGGCGCCCCGGTCGTCTGCGAGACCCCCGGCCCGGCCGCCGCCCACGTCGCCGACCTCGCCTGGCTCCGCGAGCGGCTCTGACCCGCCTGTCGGGCCGACCCGGCGACCGCCGGTAGCCTCGAACCGTGCCCCCCGCCCCCACCGTCCGACCCGTCACCGAGGACGAGCACCTCTCCCACCTGCGCTCCCGGTCGGCGGCGAGCTTCCTGCAGACCCCGGCCTGGGGCCGGGTCAAGGACGAGTGGCGCCGCGAGTCCCTGGGGTGGTTCCGTCCCGGCACCGACGGGACCGGCGAGGAGATGGTCGGCTCGGCGCTGGTGCTCTACCGCCAGCTGCCGAAGATCAGGCGGTTCCTGGCCTACCTGCCCGAGGGCCCCGTCCTCGACTGGGCCGAGGCCGCGGACGACCTGCCCGCCTGGCTCGACCCGCTGACCGCTCACGTCAGGGCCCAGGGCGCCTTCGGGATCCGGATCGGCCCCCCCGTGGTCGTCCGCCGCTGGAGCGCGCAGCAGGTCAAGGACGGCGTGGCCGACCCCGGGACCGTCCGCCTGGCCGACCTCGCCCCCTCGGTCCGTGAGCCGCTCGGCGCCGCCGTCGTCTCCGGGCTCCGACGCACCGGGTGGCGCCACCAGGGCGCGGAGGGCGGGTTCGCCGCCGGCCAGCCGCAGTACGTCTTCCAGGTGCCGCTGGTCCACGCCGACGGCACCCCGCGCACCGAGGACGAGGTCCTCAAGACGATGAACCAGCTGTGGCGGCGCAACATCAAGAAGGCCGACAAGGAGGGCGTGGAGGTCACCACCGCCGACGCGGCCGACCCCGGACACCTCGACGCCGAGCTGGCCGCCTTCCACGCGCTCTACGTCCACACCGCCGAGCGCGACCACTTCACCCCGCGGCCGCTGTCCTACTTCCGCACGATGGCCCAGGCGCTCGGCGCCGAGGACCCCGACCGGTTCCGGGTCTTCGCCGCCCGTCACGAGGGCGACCTGGTCGCCGCGACGATCGCGATCCGGGTCGGCACCCACGCCTGGTACTCCTACGGCGCCTCCTCCACCGAGAAGCGGGAGGTGCGCGGCTCCAACGCCGTGCAATGGGCGATGGTCCGCGACGCGCTCGCCGCGGGTGCCCACGTGTACGACCTGCGCGGCATCACCGACACCCTCGACGCCGAGGACTCCCACGTCGGGCTGATCCAGTTCAAGGTCGGCACCGGCGGCGAGGCCGTCGAGACCGTCGGCGAGTGGGACCTCCCGCTCAACCGGGCGCTCTACCGCGCCTTCGACCTCTACCTGAGCCGGCGGTGACCGCATGAGCCTGACCCTCCACGTCGACGGCGCCCGCTGGCGCACCCACCTCGACGCCGTCGCGACCGCCAACCCGGGCCTGACGCCCGTCGTCAAGGGCAACGGGTACGGCCTGACGCTGCCCCGGCTGGCCCGCCGGGCGGGCTGGCTGCGCGAGCAGGGCCACGACGTCGACACGATCGCGGTCGGCACCTACTCCGAGCTCGACACCGTGGCCCCGCGCTTCGACGGCGACCTGCTGGTGCTGACGCCGTGGCGACCCTTCGGCCCCGGGCTGGAGCTCGACGAGCGCCTCCGGCGCCGGGTCCTGCACACCGTCGGGCGCCTCGAGGACCTGACGGCCCTGCTCGACCTCCACCCCGACGCACGCGTGGTCCTGGAGCGGCGCACCACCATGCTGCGCCACGGCTTCGACGCCGGCGGGCTGCGGGCGGCCGGGCGGCTCCTGCGCGAGCGGCGCGCGGCCCGGGTGGCCGGCGTCGCCCTCCACCTCCCGCTGGACCAGGGCTCCCACCTCGCCGAGGTCCTGCGGCTGATGGACGACGTCGTCGCGGCCGACCTGCCCACCCGCAGCCTGTGGGTCAGCCACCTGTCCGCGCACGAGCTGACGGCGCTGCGCCGGGCCTACGCCGACTACGCCGTACGCCCCCGGGTCGGCACCGCGCTGTGGCTCGGCGACCGCGGCGCGCTGCGGGTCGGCTCGACCGTGCTCGACGTGCACCCCCTCCGCCGTGGCCAGCCCTTCGGCTACCGCGGGCGTACGGCCCCCTGGTCCGGGCACCTGCTCGTGGTCGCCGGCGGCACCGCCCACGGCATCGGCCTGAGCGCCCCCGCCGGGGAGAGCAGGCTGCGGGCACGGGCGGCCGTGCTGGCCCGCGGCGGGCTCGACGCCGTCGGCCTGGTCCGCTCGCCGTTCACCGTCGACGGTCGCCAGCGCCTGTTCGCCGAGCCCCCGCACATGCAGGCCTCGATGCTCCTGCTGCCCTCGGGCGCCCGGGCGCCCGAGGTGGGCGACGAGCTGGACGTCCGCGTCCGCTACACGACCACGTCGTTCGACCGGGTGCTGGTCGACTGAGCCCGGACCCGGGCCGGCGCCGGAACCGTGAGCGGCTCGGTGCGCGCCACCGGGTCGTCGGCGGGGCGCCACACGTCGCGGGCCACGACGACGGCCAGGTAGAGCTCGCAGAGCATCCGCAGCGTGATGCCCAGCCAGTAGACCGGCGCGTCGTAGGCCTCGCCCTCACCGGCCGTGCCGGGACGCAGGTAGCCGCCGAGGTACCACCAGATCACCGCGAAGTAGAGGACCTCGCCGGCCTGCCAGACCAGCTGGTCGCGCCAGCGCGGGCGGGCCAGCGCGGCCAGCGGCAGCAGCCACAGGACGTACTGCGGCGAGTAGACCTTGTTGACGAGCAGGAAGCCGACGACCACGAGCAGGCCGAGCTGGGCCAGTCGTGGCGGCGTGGGAGCGCACAGCCCGAGCGCGGCCACCCCGAGGCACCACACCACCAGGAACGCCTGCGAGACCAGGTTGATCGTACCGGCGGCGAAGGTCACGTCCGCGACCTGGGAGACCATCGTCCACACCGATCCGAGGTCGGCGCCGCGCTCGGCGTTGAACCCCCAGAACACGCCCCAGGCGTCGGGACCGGTGAGGTACGCCGGGGCGTTGGCCAGCAGCCAGGCGCCGGCCGCCCCCACCACGAGCAGGCCCGCGTCGCGCCAGCGCCGGGCACGGACGAGCAGCACCAGCGCCGGGCCCAGGAGCAGGCCGGGGTAGAGCTTGGCGGCGGTGCCGAGGCCGAGCAGCACCCCGGTCAGCACGGGCCGCCCGCGCGCCCACGACCACAGCGCCGCCGCCACCAGCGCCACCGCGAGCAGGTCCCAGTTGACCAGCCCGGTCAGGGCGAGGGCCGGCGAGGCCGCGAAGACGGCCGCGTCCCAGGGACGGCCGGGGTTGACCCGGGTCAGGAACCACGCCGCGGCCAGCGTGAGCAGGGCCAGCCCGACGGCGTTGACGGCGGTGAAGACGACCACCTCGCGCGCCACGTCGGGCTGGCCGAACAGCTCGTCGACCGGGGTGGTGTAGCGCGGCCCCAGGTCGGGGAGCCCGACCACCGCGTGCGTCGCCCAGCCCGACGCCCAGGCCCAGTAGGAGATGCCGACGGGGTACTCCATGGCCTCGAAGCGGCTGCGCACCTGCGGGTCGTCGGAGTAGGGCCACTCGTGCTCCACGAAGCCCCGGCCGGTGTAGAGGTAGGGCAGGTCGGAGTAGCACATGGCCGAGTAGCGGGTCTCGCCGTCGGCCCACGCGTCGGCGGCGCAGGGCGCCTTCTGCAGGGTGCCGAGGGCGAAGGTCACCGCGGCCAGCAGCAGCACCACCGCGGTCGGGCTCCACCAGCGGCTGCGACCGGCCCGGGCACCGACCGGTCCGCCGACACCCTCGCTGAGGGCGGCGACGACCGGGTCGTCCTGGGTCGGGTGGGCGTGGCGTGCCACCCGGCCGGGCTCAGCCACCCACACCCGGGCCCGGGCTCGGGTTGCGCGGCGTACGGGTGGGTGGCGGCGGCCCGGTCGGCTCGGGCTCCTGGGTCGGCGTCGGCGTGGGCGTCGGCGTCGGCGTGGGCGTCGGCGTGGGCGTCGGCGTGGGCGTCGGCGTGGGCGTGGGCGTCGGTGTGGGAGTCGGCTGCTGGGTGGGGGTGGGCTGCGGCGTCGGGGTCCGGCTCGGCGGCGGCGGCGGGGGCTGCGTGGTGCTCGGCGGCGGCGCGGGCGGCGCGACGGTCGTCGGAGCCGGCTCGGGTGCCTCGGTCAC
Organism: Nocardioides sp.; assembly: GCA_046595185.1. GTDB lineage: Bacteria > Actinomycetota > Actinomycetes > Propionibacteriales > Nocardioidaceae > Nocardioides. Next base: position 2,782 of record JBKJPE010000174.1, on the reverse strand, counting down.
CTCGTCGTCGCTGTCGTCGGGCGCGTCGCCGTCGACGTTGGCCGGCGGCGGGAACTCCTCGACCGCCGTGCCCTCCAGCGCGCGCTGCATCACCGCGAGCCAGGTCTCGGCGGGGTAGCCCGAGCCGAAGTAGGTCGGGAGCCACCCGTCGAGGGCGTCGTCACCGTCACCGCGAACGTACATCACCGCGGTCGCCAGCTGCGGGGTGTAGCCCACGAACCAGGCCGAGGACACGTCGTCGTCGTCGTTGGTGGCCGTCCCGGTCTTGCCGGCAGCGGGGCGGCCCAGCGGCAGCACGGTCTGACCGCTGCCGTCGGCGACGACCTCCTGCATGGCGTAGGAGACGTCGTCGGCGATCGGCTCGGCGACCGCCTCCTCGGTGGAGGCGCGGTGGGAGTAGAGCTCCTGGCCGTCGGCGTCGGTGACGCTCTCGACGACGTGGACGTCGGCCTGCTGGCCGCGGTTGGCGAAGGTGGCGTAGGCGTTGGCCATGTTGATCGGGCTGACCCGGGCCCGGCCCAGGGTGAGCAGGGTGTCCTCGGCCGTCAGGTCGACCGACGTGCCCGGGATCCCGGGGAACTGGTTGGAGGGCTCACTGGGCGGGATGCCGACCCGGTTGGCGGTGTCCAGGATCTTCGCCGGCCCGTCCGGGATGCGCGCGCTCATGTCGACGAAGGCCGTGTTGACCGAGTCCTCGAGCGCGGCCACCGCGTCGACGGCCGAGCCGTAGTCGTCGCCCAGCCCGTCGGGGCCGGTGCCTGCGTTGCGCACCTCGAGGCCGTCGGGGAACTCGTAGGGCGAGTTGCCCTCGAAGGTGTCGGTGAGCGAGAACCCGTTCTCCAGGGCGGTGGCCAGGGTCATCGGCTTCATCGTCGAGCCGATCATGCCCCCGGTGGCGGCCCAGTTGATCTCGGAGTCGAGGAAGTCCTGACCCCCGAAGAAGCCGCGCAGGGCGCCGGTGCCGGGCTCCACGGAGGCCACGCCGACGTGCAGCTGCTCGTCGCCGAAGCCCTCGGGCCGCGCCTCGACCGCGCCGTCCTCGGCGGCCTGCATCGCCTGCGGGGTGAAGGTCGTGGTGACCCGCAGCCCCTGGCCGTCGATCTCGGACTCGCTGAAGCCGAGGGCCTGCAGCTCCTCGCGGACCAGGCGCAGCATGTGGCCGGACTGGCCGCCGTACGCGTCGTCGACCTCGATCTCGGGGAAGGCCGGCAGCCGGCGGGCGGCCTGGTCGGCCTGCTGCTCGCTGAGGTCGCCGACCTCGGCCATGTTGGCCAGGGTGTACTCGTAGCGGTCCGCCAGCTCACGACGGTTGGCGCGACCGTTGGCCGGGTCGAAGCGGGTGGGGTTGTTGACGACGCTGGCCAGCACCACCGACTCGCGCAGGTCCAGCTCCGCGGCCGGCTTGGCGAAGAACGCCTCGGCGGCCGCCTGGATCCCGTAGGCGCCCCGCCCGTAGTAGATGGTGTTGAGGTAGCCCTCGAGCACCTGCTTCTTGGACTGGCTGCGCTGGACCTTCAGCGACAGGATCGCCTCCTTGACCTTGCGCTCCAGGCTCCGCTCCTGGGTCAGGTAGAGGATCTTGACGTACTGCTGGGTGATCGTGGAGGCACCCTGGGTCTCTCCGCCCTGGGCGTTGTTGAACGCGGCCCGGACGATGCCGCGGGGGTCGATGCCCTGGTTGGTCCAGAACGTCTGGTCCTCCGCGGCGACGACGGCGTTGCGCACGTCCTCCGGCATCTGCTCGTACGGGATGGAGTCGCGGTCCTGGGTGGCGAACTCCCCGATCTCGTCCTCGCCGTCGGCGTAGTAGACGTAGGACGTCTCGGTGAGGAAGTCCGCGTTGGGGTCCGGGATGTCGATCGCGCGGTAGACCGCCACGAACGCCAGCACCCCGACCAGCGCCCCGACCAGGCCGAGGGCCAGGAACCAGCGGCCCACGCGCCACACGCGGCTGCCGAAGGACCGTCGGGGAGACGACGCGGTGCTCGTAGGGCTCGTGCGGCCCTGGGGCCCCGTGGAGGCAGGGCCCTGGGCCCGGCGCTTGCCAGCCAACTTCTCGTCTCCGTCAGGTAGGGAACCGTGCTCGCCCCGGCCCGGCTGGGGCCGAGGGGCCGCTCCACCCTAGAGGCACGGCCTCACGTCACCGTCGCCCTCGGCCCGAGGCGGGGCCCGTACCGGCGGGCGACCTATCAGCATTTCCGGACTGCTGGATATATCGCTACGATGCATCGCATGGCACGTCGTGGCGAGACCATCGAGCTGGCAGTCCTCGGACTGCTGCACGAGGGACCCATGCACGGCTACCAGCTGCGCAAGCGTCTGAACCTCATGCTCGGGTGGGGTCGGGTGCTCTCCTACGGCTCGCTCTACCCGACCCTGAAGAAGATGCTGCGCGGTGCTCTGATCGAGGAGCACACCACGCTGCCCGTCCCCGGGGTCCCGGTCACCCGGCGTCCCCGGATCGTCTACCGCGTCACCGAGGCCGGCACCCGCGAGTTCCAGCGGCTGATGTCCGAGGTCGGCCCGACGGCGTGGGAGGACGACAACTTCGACATCCGGTTCGCGTTCTTCGGCAGCACCGACATGGAGATCCGGCTCCGGGTCCTCGAGGGCCGGCGCACTCGGCTGCAGGAGCGGCTCGACCGCGTGCAGTCGCAGCTCTCCCTCACCCAGGCCGAGGTGGACCGCTACGCCGCCGAGCTGCAGCGACACGGCGTCGAGTCGGTCGAGCGCGAGGTCCGCTGGCTCTCCGACCTGATCAACGCCGAGCGCAGCCTCGACC
>JBKJPE010000103.1:0-9939 GCA_046595185.1 Nocardioides sp. | reverse complement strand
GACATCCCACCCGTGACCAGCTCCAGGTACTCACGCACCAACTCCGGATCGGTCGTACTCGACATCCACAACACCGCCCATCACTCGGCGTTGCTTAGACCACCTGATTCCGCCCTGATTGTGCGCTTGGAATCGTGCTGCAACCCCACCATTGCGCGGTTCCGGCAGCACGCCCGCACCGGCGTCGCGTGTCGGACCGTGACCGTGCCGCGTCCACCGGGTGCCCCGGCACGCGGCCGTCCACGGCTCACCCGCGGCCGTCAGCGCGGAGGTGCGGGCGGTTCCTAGCGTCCTGGCCATGCGCCCGCCCACCGAACCCGCGCCCGGCTCCCACGACGACGTGCTGCGCCGCCGGATCGAGGCGCTGCGGGAGCCGCCGCAGCACCCGGCGTACGCCCCCTCAGCCGGCTCCCCGGGCAGCCCCCCGGGCAGCTCCCGGGGCGACGCCCTGCTGCTGCCGGTCCCCGGGCGTCACGTCTCGCGTCGCGCCGCGCCGGAACCGCGGGTGGCGGGCCGCGCGGTGGCCGGTGCGGTGGCCGGGGTGGTGCCGGCCCCGCTGCGCGGACGGGTCGGGCTGGGCGGCGCCCAGCTGGCGGTGCTCGCCCTGGTGGTGGCCGTGTCCCTCAGCGTGACGGCGTGGTGGGTGCTGCGCGCCGACGCCCGGACGGTCGAGGCCCCGGCGCCGGCGGCCGGGCTCGAGCCGACCGCGGACCTGGTGGCGCTCCCGCCGGTGGCGGGCCCGACAGGTCCGGGGGAGCCGACCGCTGTCCCCGAGGAGGTCACGCAGGTCGGACCCGGCACCGGGGGTGCGACACCCGTGGCCACGGAGGAGGTGACCGTGGACGTCGCCGGACAGGTGCGCCGGGCCGGGGTGGTGACGCTGCCCGCGGGCTCGCGAGTGGTCGACGCACTGGAGCGGGCCGGCGGCTCGCGGCCCGGCGTGGACCTCTCAGCGCTCAACCTGGCTCGGGTCCTGGTCGACGGGGAGCAGGTCGTGGTCGGCCCTGTCGCGTCGGGCGGTGTGCCCGCGGGCGCCACGATCCCGGCGGCACCGGCCGTCCCGGCCGACCCGGCGGCGCCCGTGGGCGTGGTCGACCTCAACACCGCGGACGAGCTCGCGCTGGAGGCGCTGCCCGAGGTGGGGCCGGTCACGGCCGCGGCGATCGTGAGCTGGCGGGAGGAGAACGGCGGTTTCACCGCGGTCGAGGAGCTGCTCGAGGTCGACGGGATCGGCGAGGTCACCCTGGCGCAGATCGCTCCGCACGCGACGGTCTGAGGGGCAGCCGTGCGGGTGCCCGCGGTCGAGGGGGAGCCGCGCCGTACGGACCTCCGGCTGCTGCTGGTGGGGGCGGCCGCCTGGGCGGGGGCGCTGCTGGCGCGGGGGTGGGGCGGGCCGGCCGTCCTCGCCGCGGTGGTGGGGCTGCTGCTGGCCGGGGTCGCCGCGACCCGGCACCGACGGACCCGGGGTCGGCCGGCGGCGCCGGTGGTCGTGACGCTCCTCGGGGTGCTGCTGGCCCTCGGGGCCGGCGCGGGCGCGACGGCGCTCAGGGTCGGTGGCGTGGCGCAGAGCCCGTTGACGGCGCTGGCCGACGAGGGGGCGGCGGTCACCCTGACCGGTCGCGTGGTGAGCGACCCGCGCCCGGTCCAGGGACGGTTCGCCGACATGGTCGCGGTCCGGCTCGACGTCCGCGACGTCACGGGGCGCGGCGACCGCTTCCTTCTGTCGTCGCCCGCGCTGGTCCTCGGCGGCCCGGAGTGGGCGGCGGTGGAGCTCGGGTCCAGCGTCCGGACGACCGGTCGGCTGGCCGCCGCCGAGGACCCCGATCTCGCGGCGCTCGTGCTGGGCGCCCGGGTCCCCGACGTGGTGGCGCCGCCCGGGCCGGCGTGGCGCGCCGCCACGCACCTGCGGACCAGCATCCGGACCGCCGTCGACCACCGCCCGGCCGAGCAGGCGGCCCTGGTGCCGGCGCTGGTGGACGGGGACGACGCCGGGCTGGAGCCTGCGCTCGAGGCCGACTTCGCCACCACCGGTCTGACCCACCTGACCGCCGTGTCGGGCACGAACCTGACGCTGGTGGTCGGGTTCCTGCTGGTGCTCGCGCGGTGGGCCGGGGTCAGGGGACGGTGGCTGGTGCTGGTCGGCGCCTGCGGCGTCGTGGGGTTCGTGCTGCTGGCCCGCACCGAGCCCAGCGTGCTCCGCGCCGCCGCGATGGGCACGGTCGGGTTGCTGGCCTTCGGCCTCGACGGCCGCGACCGCGCGCTGCGCGCCCTGGGCCTGGCGGTGCTCGTCCTGGTGCTCGTCCAGCCCCACCTCGCGGCGGCCGCGGGTTTCGCGCTCTCGGTGCTGGCCACGGCGGGCATCGTCCTGCTCGGCCCCGGCCTGCGGGACGCCATGGCCGCCTGGCTGCCCCGCGTGCTGGCCGAGGCGGTCGCGGTGCCGCTTGCCGCGCAGCTGGCCTGCACCCCCGTCGTGGCCGCCATCTCGGGGCAGGTGAGCATGGTCGCCGTCGGGGCCAACCTCCTGGTGGGTCCGGTGGTCGGTCCGGCCACCGTGCTCGGCCTGGTCGCCGGGCTCGTCGGGGTGCCGGGCGGCGTCGCCGAGACGGCGTCGCGGGGGCCCGGCACGCTCGCGGCGTGGTGCGTCGGGTGGATCGTCCTGGTGGCCCGCCGGGGTGCCGACCTGCCGTTGCCCGCCGTCACCTGGGGTACCGGGGCCCTCGCGCTGGGTGCCCTCACGCTGCTCACCGTGCTGGTGGCGCTGCTGGCCCCGTGGGTGCTGCGGCGGCGTGTCCCGACCGTGGTCACGGTGGTGGTCGTGGTCGCGGTCGTCGCCGCCCGGGTGCCCGTGCCGGGTGGCGACTGGCCGCCGGCCGGCTGGGTGGCGGTGATGTGCGACGTGGGTCAGGGTGACGCGGTCGTCGTGCGCGCCGGGCCGGCCAGCGCCGTGGTCGTCGACGTCGGACCCGAGCCGGCTCTCGTGGACGGCTGCCTCGACCGCCTCGGCGTGACCACCGTCCCGCTCGTCGTGCTGACCCACCTCCACGCCGACCACGTCGACGGGTTGTCCGGGGTGCTCGCGGACCGCACCGTCGGTCGGACGGTCACCACCCGGGTCCTCGACCCGCCCTCGGGGGCCGCGCAGGTGGCCGACGACCTGGCCGCGGCCGGTCAGGCCGCGGTTGCGCTGGCTCCGGCGGGCACCACCGTGCAGGTCGGGGAGGTCGCCCTGCAGGTGCTCTGGCCGGACCCCGGACCGGTCACCGACGGCTCCGGCGACGGGTCCGGGGCCAACGACGCCAGCGTCGTGATGCTGGCCGAGGTGGGGGGCGTACGCCTGCTGCTGACCGGTGACGTCGAGCCGGCCGGGCAGGCCCGCATCGCTGCCGGGCTGGGCGGCGCGGACCTCGGCGTCGACGTGCTCAAGGTGCCGCACCACGGCAGCCCGGCCCAGGACCTGGACTGGCTGACCGGGCTGGAGGCGGGCGTGGCGCTGGTGTCGGTCGGTGCCGACAACACCTACGGGCACCCCGCGCCCGAGGTGCTCGAAACCCTGACCGCGGCCGGGGCCGAGGTCCACCGCACCGACGAGGAGGGCGACCTGGCGGTCGTCGCCGGGCAGCCCGACGGGGGACCGGTGAGGGTGGTGGCCCGCTGAGGCCAGGGGCCGTGGGACCGCTGTGGGAGGCTCGTCGCATGTCGCCAGCAGACGTCCTGGGCCGCGTGCTGCTGGTCACGGGCAAGGAGGAGTATCTCGCCGAGCGCGTCGTGGAGCGCGTACGCGCCGCCGTGCGCGCCCACGACCCGGAGGCCGAGCTGGCCGACACCGATGCCTCGTCCCTGAGCCTGGCCACGCTGGGCGAGCTGGCCGCGCCGTCGCTGTTCTCCACCGTGCGCTGCATCGTCGTGCGCGGCCTGCAGGACCTCCCCGAGGAGTCCGCGTCGGGCATGCTGGCCTACGCCGGGGCGCCGGCCGACGACGTGGCCCTGGTCCTCGTCCACGGCGGGGGCCAGCGGGGCACCGGCCTGCTGGCCCGGCTGCGCAAGGTCGGCACCGTCACGGAGGAGCGGACCGGCGAGGTCAAGGCCTCCGAGCTGCCCGCCTTCGTGGCGGGGGAGGTGCGTGCCCACGGCGCGACCATCGACCGCGAGGCCGCGTCGGCGCTCGTGCAGGCGGTCGGCCACGACCTGCGCGGCCTGGCCGCCGCCGCCGCACAGCTGGCCTCCGACTTCGGTCGGGCCCGGATCAGCGAGGAGGTCGTCGGCCGCTACTTCGGGGGCCGGGCCGAGGCGAAGTCCTTCGCCGTGGCCGACGCCGCCTTCGCCGGGCGCCGCCAGGCCGCGCTGGAGGAGCTGCGGTGGGCGCTCGACAACGGCACCGCGCCGGTGCTGGTGACGTCGGCCTTCGCCGGCAGCGTGCGCGGCCTGGCCCGCTACAAGGGCGCCCCCCGTGGCATGCGTGAGGCCGACCTGGCCCGCGAGATCGGCGTCCCCCCGTGGAAGGTCCGCCAGGTGCGGGACCAGTCGCGGGCCTGGCCCGACGACTCGTTGGCCGCCGCCCTCCGGGCGGTGGCCCGCGCCGACGCCGACGTGAAGGGCGCGGCCAGCGACGCGGCCTACACCCTTGAGCGGCTGGTCCTCACGGTCGCGGCGCTGCGCGACGCGCGCTGAGCCCACCCCGGGGACGACGACGACCCGCCGGGTGGCCCCGGCGGGTCGTGACGTCAGGCTCGGCCGCCCAGGCGGCGCCGGCTCAGAGTGAGGCGGTGCGCTTGCCGATGGCCGACTTGCGGTTCGCGGCCTGGTTCTTGTGGATGACGCCCTTGGAGACGGCCTTGTCGAGCTTGCGGGTCGCGGCCTGGCCGAGGGTCGCCGCGGTGGCGTCGCCGGAGTCGGCGGCCTCGCGGAACTTGCGGATGGCGGTCTTGAGGTCGCTCTTGACCGCCTTGTTGCGCTGGTGACGCTTCTCGTTCTGCTTGATGCGCTTGATCTGGGACTTGATGTTCGCCACTGCTACGCCTTCGTCGTCGGGTGTGCTGCCGGTCGGTGCCTGGTGGGTCTGGTGAGCAGGCGCGCGAGCGCCCCACTGCGACAGGCAAGGCTAGCAGCGGGCCCGGGGCCGCCCAAATCAGACGCTGCCCCTCCGACGCCTGCCGATGCCGTCGACCCGCAGCCTACGGCCCGCGGCGGTGAGTGCACGCGCCGACTCCCGACTGCGGAAGGCAGCCAGCCTCGGCAGGTTGACGTCGGTGCCCACCCGCGCCCGCCACGCCAGGTGGCACCCGAAGGCCAGGAGCCAGGCTGTCACGGTGGCGTCGAGGTCCTCCCCGAGCGCGGCCAGGCCGGGGGAGGACCGCAGGCTGGCGTCGAACCACGGCTCGTCCGACCTGCCCAGGCGCGCGAGGAGCGGGTCCATCCACCCGGCACCGACGCCGGCACCACCCCAGTCCACCACCACGATGCCGGCGTCGGGGCGTACGAGCAGGTTGTCGGCGCGGACGTCCCAGTGCACCAGCCGGTCGGCGGTGGTGTCGCCGAGGGCGAGCACACCGGGGCGGAGGTCCTCGGCACGCTCGCGCACCCAGGCCGGCAGGACGTCGACCTCGGCGGCGGCGTGGTCGAAGGAGGTCCCCCACGTCCGCAGGACCGCCGGGAGGTCCAGCAGCCCACCGGTGCCCGGCCAGCCCCCGGCGTCCGGCGCCGGGAGGTCGGTGACCCGGTCGGCGAGGACCCGGCCGAGGTCGTCGACCGCGGCCAGCACCGCCGCCAGGTCGGCGGGGTCGCCCAGGTCGGGGTTCCGTCCCTCGACGTCCTCGAGCAGCAGCGCCACCCAGGTGCCGTCGTCGTACGACGCGTGCAGGTCGGCCCACCGCGGGCCGGACCCGAGCAGGCGCAGTGCGGTGACCTCGCGCCGGAAGAGCGCAGGCGTGTCGGGGTTCAGCGTGCTGCCCACCGCCTTGACGAAGCCGCGGGTGCCGTCGGCGCAACGCAGCCGACTGGTGCAGCCCGGGGACATGCCGCCGTCCTGCTCGACCACCGCGACGACCGGCGAGCCGAGCAGCTCCTCGACCCAGGTGCGCACCGGGGCCGGGATGTCGCCGTAGGACAGCCGGGCGCGGCCGCTCACCTCCACCCCCGGCGCTCGCAGAGCCAGGTCCAGCACACCTCGGCCTGCCAGCGCTGCGCCTCACGCACGTGCGGGGACGTGGTCGGCACCGGCATGGTCGCTGAGTGCAGGAACTAGCCGGTGACCAGGGCGAGCAGGGCGTCGACGTCCGCGGGTCGGGCGTCGCGGGCCAGCCGCGAGCCGGCCAGCACCTCCTCCACGTCGAGGCCGTCCCCGCGGGGCCCGATCATCAGCAGCACGGTGTCCACCCACGCCGCGCCCAGCACCGGTGAGCTCCAGTCGCACACCAGGGCGCGGCCGTCGTCGGTCAGCAGCAGGTTGTCGTCACGGACGTCGGTGTGCACCACGGTGGTGCCGGCCGTACCGGCGCCGAACCCGGCTGCGAGGTCGGCGGCCTGGGCGCGGCGCGCGGCCAGCAGCGGGAAGGCGGCCGTGGCCACCCGCGGCTCCTGCCAGTAGCCGGGGAGGTCGGCCAGGTCGTCGGCGAGCGTGTCGGGGGCCAGCCCCGCGGGTGGGGGTGTCAGGACCTCGGCGGTCTCCTCCAGCGCTGCTACGCAGCGGGTCAGGTCGGTCGCGTCCCACGGTCGCCGCGGAGCGCGGGCCTCGACGTGCTCGAGGCCGAGCACCACCCACTCGTCGTCCTCGTGCACCCAGCGAAGCGCGGGGGCCGGCACCGCGGCCGGCAGGGCCGCGAGCGTCCTGGCCTCGGCACGGTAGGACTCCGCGAACGGGCGCTGCGCCACCACCGACGCCGCCTTCACGAAGTGCCGGCTGCCGTCGGCGCAGACCAGCACCGAGGCGAAGCCCGGGGTGAAGCCGGCCCCCTGCGTGCGCGCCTCGACCACGGGGGAGCCGCACCGCTGCTCGACGAGGCGTCGCACGTGGGCCGGTAGGAACCGCCACTCCAGGCGTCGCGCCGTGCGTCCGTGCGGCACCAGGGAGGGGATCGAGGACAGGGCCACCACGCCCCCCATCGTCCACGACCGGCCGCCGCCGGGAGCCGGGGCCGTCCCTCAGGCGCGGAGCTCGGCCTCGGTGTCGTAGCGCCGGACCGCGGTGATGAGGCCGTCGGCGACCTCGAAGACCACCCACGTGTCGGCCGGCTCGGTGGTCGGGACGTCCGGCGGCGCGTCCGGCGCCCGCCACCGCGCCCGCTCGTGGACCACGACGCGGCCGCCGTCGGCGACGAGCTCGTGCTGCGGCTCCAGCGAGATGCCGGACCGCCCCAACCAGGCGCGCATGACCTCGGTGCCCCGGGCCTCCCCGCGCGGGCCCCGCACCACGACGTCGGGGGCGCACAGCACCAGCGCCCGGCGTACGGCGCCGGCCCCGACAGCCTCGTGCCAGGCCGCGACCACCCGCGCCGGGTCATCCTCGGGCACCGAGCCGAGCGCCCGCAGGAGGTCGACGACGACCGCGACGCGCTCGGGGTTCGGGCGCGGCACCCGGTAGCGGGACGCGTAGCGCTCCTCGGCCTCGGCGACGACCGCCGGGTCCTCGCTGACCCGTGCGACGCCCTCCAGCGAGGCCCACCAGCGGCCGTCGACCGAGCCCACGGCCACGGGCACCCCGGCCCCGCCGCCGGCGGTGATGTTGCGGGCCTTGACCGACCCCCGCGACGTCACCGCCCACGCGCGACGCCCCTCGGGGTCGAGGACCACCCCCATCGGCGTCACGTGCAGCCCGCCGTCGGGTCGGGGGGTGGTCACCGTGCAGAGGTGCCGCTCCCGCCAGAAGGAGAGGTACGCCGGGTCGCCCAGGCGGGAGAGCAGGTGAGGGAGCGGGGTCGGATCGGTCATCCGCCCATCCTGCCGGTCAGCGGCGCTCGGGCGGCAACGTCCTCGACCACAGTGCGGCGCCCTCGACGTCGCGCAGGGTCACGGTGAGCTCCTGGGTGGCACCGTCGATGCCGACCTCGCCGAAGAACTGCGAGCCCTCGGCCGGCGAGGTGTTGGGTCGAGGCGGCGCGGCGACGAACTCGGCCCGCGGGCCGAAGGTGCCGTCGAGGGTGCCCGGGCCGAAGCCGCCGGCGTTGAGCGGCCCGGAGACGAACTCCCAGAACGGGTCGAAGTCGGTGAAGGACGCGCGCTCGGGGGAGTAGTGGTGGGCGGCGGTGTAGTGCACGTCGGCGGTCAGCCACACGTGGTTGCGGATGCCGAGGCGCTTGAGGGCGCGGAGCACCGTCGCGAGGTCGATCTCACGCCCCAGCGGCGTCCCGCCGTCGCCCTGCGCGATGCCCTCCTGCGCGGCCCCGTCCGGCACCACCAGCCCGATCGGCAGGTCGGCGGCGATGACCTTCCACGTGGCCCGCGAGCGCTCCAGCTCACGCAGCAGCCAGCGGGTCTGCGTACGCCCCAGGACGCCGCCGTCGCCGGTCGTCTCGTCGTTGGTGGTGTTGGGATCCTTGGCGCTGCGCATGTCCAGGACGAACAGGTCGAGCATCGGCCCGAGGTGCAGCACGCGGTAGATGCGGCCGTCAGGGTCGGGCGAGATCGGCGCGACCGGGAGGTACTCGTGGAAGGCCCGCTTCGCCCGGTCGGCCAGCACGTCGACGCGACGCTCGGTGTAGCGCTCGTCGGTCAGGATCTCACCGGGGTACCAGTTGTTGGTGACCTCGTGGTCGTCCCACTGCGCCACGATCGGCGTCCGCGCCAGGAAGGCGCGCCAGTTGTCGGCCTCGAGGTTGTAGCGGTACTGGCCGCGGAACTCCGCCAGGGTCTCGGCGACCTTGCTCTTCTCCGGGGTGACCAGGTTGGTCCAGGTGTCGCCCGAGGGGAGCACGACCTGCTCCTGAAGCGGTCCGTCGGCGTAGACGTTGTCACCGCTGCTGAGGAAGAAGTCCGCGTCACGGGCGATCATGGCGTCGGCGATGCGGAACCCGCCGTACTCCTCATTGACGCCCCAGCCCTGGCCGGCGATGTCGCCGGACCACAGGAAGCGCACGTCGGCCGGCCGCCGGGAGGCGGTCCGCAGGTGGCCGGTCTCGGGGCGGCTGGCGGCCCGACGGCGGTGGTCGTCGACCGCGGTGACGCGGTAGTAGACGTCCCGACCGGCCGGCAGCCCCCGCAGCGGGATCTGACCGGTGAGGTCGGTGCCGGGCGTGACCGACGGCCCGCGCACCCAGCGCGACCGGCGGAACGACGGGTCGGCCGACACCTCGGCCCACAGCCGGGAGGGGCGGTCGGCCCGCGCCCACAGCACGCCCGAGTCGACACCGACGTCACCCGACGCGACGCCGTGCGTCAGCAGGGGACGGTCCCGACGCACGAACGCGGGCGCCGCGGCGGGCGGGGCCACGCCGGCGGAGGCGGAGGAGGGCAGGAGGACGGCGCCGCCGAGCAGCGGCACCGCCCCGAGCAGGGCACGACGCGAGGGTCCCGAGGAGGTCATGGAGACACCTCCCCACGACGTCGTGAACAGCCGGTGACCCCCGTGAGCCGCGCGGGTGTCCGTACCCGGACCAGTCGGGTGGCAAGGACGCCCCGGGGGTCTGCGGGCGTCGCTTCGGCGGTTCGGCCCGGGGCGGGGCGTCGTGGGACACTGGGGCGGACCGCCGCCCCGCCACAGAATTGACGACGTGCCCAAGACTTCTGCTGCGCCGCAGCCCGGCAGCACCGACCCGGCGATCATCCGGAACTTCTGCATCATCGCCCACATCGACCACGGCAAGTCGACCCTGGCCGACCGGATGCTGCAGCTGACCGGGGTGGTCGACGCGCGTGCCGCGCGCGCGCAGTACCTCGACCGGATGGACATCGAGCGCGAGCGCGGCATCACCATCAAGAGCCAGGCCGTGCGGATGCCCTGGACGGTGC
>JBKJPE010000210.1:0-10702 GCA_046595185.1 Nocardioides sp. | reverse complement strand
GTCACCACCGAGCCCGGAGAAGGTGAGGAGCAGGTCGAGCGACGCGGACCGCCCGGGGAAGCTGGCGTTCCAGTTGTAGTCGCCGCGCACCATCGAGTGTCCGAGCCGGAACGCCGCCACGGAGAACTCCACCGGCATCGTCGGCAGGTCCGTCGGCCCGGCGCGTGGCTCGACCAGCCGGCGCCCGCCGGCCCACACGTCGTCGACCACCGCCGGGTCGCAGATCCGCGGCAGGTAGTCGTGACGCAGCAGCCACTGGTAGTGCAGGGTCACCTCCCGTCGCGTGCGCCGGAAGCCGCGGACGGGGTCGCGCGTGCCGCCCACGCCGAGGAAGTCGACGACCGCGTTGTGCAGGTGGAGCACCGCCAGGTGGGTCTGCGCGACCGCGAGGTTCTCGTCGTTGCGCGGGTCGGCGATGACGGCCGTACGCCGCCCGGCCCGCGGTCCGCCGGAACGGCGCGGCAGGTCGTGCCCGGGCTGGTCGTCGAGGCCCTCGACACCGCGGGAGGTCCCGACCCGCAGGTGCACGCCGTCGTCCTCGAAGAACACCGCGGACCCCTCGCTCGACGGCCCGGCGCCGTAGACCGAGTCCAGGTCGAGAGCCGGGGAGCGCGCCTGCAGCAGGTCGGCCGGGGAGACCTCCTCGCCGAGCATCACGTGGGTGACGTCCATGGTCAGGTCGTGGTCGACGAACTGGCCGAGGTAGGTGTAGCCGGCGGGGACCTGGCCCCCCGGCCCGCCACGGCCGGCGACCATCGCCTGGGCGAGCGCCCGGGTGAGGGCGGCCGGCAGGGGTCGCCCGCGCGGACCCACCCGGCTGAAGCGGAAGGGCGGCGTCTCGCCGACGGTCGGTGGTCGGACGGCCGCGGGTGGGGGCAGCTCGTCCGACGGGTTGTCGAGGGGGTCGGGACCGTCCCCCGGCGGCCGCCGGCCTGGGTGGCGACCACCCCCTCGCCCACGACGAAGAACGTCTCGGCCGCGTGTCCTGGTCGGTGGCCCATCGCTGTCCCCCCGGGGGTGTCTGCTCCTTCGCAGGATGGCAGCGCCCACCGACCGTGACAAGGGCGCCCGAGCCGGGTCGGTCAGGGGGTCGTGGCGCGGTTCACCCAGGTGGCGGTGACGACCATGCCGACCCGCTTGGAGAGCGACAGCCCACGGTGACGGTGGTCAGCGCGAACGGCCAGCCGGGCGACCCACGCCTCCGCGGCGCGCTCGTCGTCGACCCACGACGGGTGCACCACGACCGCCCCGACGACCTCGTCGTCGTGCACCGCGACGCGCAGGTTCCACGGCTCGGTGCCGGGGCGGTGCAGGACGGTCGCCTCGAAGTCGGCGTAGTCCTCCGGCCCCCGGCCCTCCCACTCGCAGAACGCGTCGTCCACGACCGCGTGGAGGGCGCGGTGCTCCTCCGGGCGCGCCTCGCGCACGGCGTACGGCGGGGGCAGCGCGCGCGGGGCCACCTCACGTCCGCGCGGCAGGCCGAGGACCCAGCTGGTCCAGCGGACCCGCCACCCCAGCTCCTCGAGCAGCCGGTCGCCGGGGGATCCCTGGGGCACCGGCATCCCGACCTCGTGCACACCCAGGGCCCGCCCCCGCTCGCGCAGCCAGCACGCGAGCCAGGTGCCGATGCCCTCGCCGAGGTGCTGGGGGTCGACGGCGGCGTCGCAGCGCCCGCCCGGGCCGACCTCGGCGTACCCGACCAGCCGGGGGGCGCCCGGGCTCGTCGGGTCGAGCACGCCCACGGTCGACTGCGCGAGCACGAACCCCGGTCGCTGCCAGTCGGCGACGATGTCGGCCTCCTCGATCGCGGCCTCGCCGAGCACGGCGACCTCGGCAGCCGCCGTCAGCTCGAAGACCGCGCGGGCGTCGGCCCGGGTCAGTGGGCGGGTGGTCAGCGGCGGCGGCAGGTCGGGCACTGTCCCGAGCCTGCCAGCGTCCACGGCGTGCGGCCACCGAGGCTCCGCTGTCCCCCGGTCGTGCCCGGGGGCTCCGGTCGGCGCTCACTCCCGGCATTGCGGTCCGGGTCCGGACGCGACACGGCCCGCCGCGACGGGGTCGCGGCGGGCCGTGAGGCGGCGTCGGGGGACGCCGGGTCGGTGCGGGTCAGGCGGCCTGGACGATCGTGGCGGGCGCCGCGGTCGCCAGCGTGGCGGCACACGCCGGGACCCAGTACGCGACGGGACGGGTGCGCCCGGCTGCGTCGGTCTCCAGCGTCCAGCGCATCGTCAACGCCGCGTTCTCGGTTCTTTGGTGCATGGGACACCTCCTGTTCATCTTCCGTTCACCAAACATAACACGGCCGCCCAGCGCTCGTCCCGGGATTCCTCGACCGGGTGGGGCGGTGCGCGCGGGTGTGGTCGTGCCGGCCGCGCCGACGTCAGCGCGTGGGGGCGCCGATGAGATGACGGCGTCCGCACGGTCGGTCCTGGGGAGCAGCCCGTCACCAGGCTCGACCGAGACGAGGAGGAGCCATGCCATCCGTACGCACGCACCTCACCGAGGCGTTCTCCTTCTACCTCCGTGTCGAGGGGCAGCAGGAGGTCGACCGGTACGGGGACCTCCTCACCGCCGACGGCGGCGAGGCCGGCCCGTGCGGCTGAGGCAAGGACAAGTTCGGGGTCTCCTGGCAGGTCGTCCCCGCCAGCTCGAGGAGCTGTGCGGCGACTACACGACCGCGGCCGACAAGCGGGTCTTCCAGGCGATGCTGAGGATGGGCAGGATCGACGTCGCCGGGCTCCGGGCGGCCCACGACGCCGCCTGAACCGCGACCACGACGAGGAGTCGAGATGACCACGCCCGCCCCGCCCGCCGAGCCGCCCGCCGACCTGCCCGCTGACCTGCCCGCCGACCTGCCCGCCGACCTGCGCGGCGCCGTCCTCGCCGACCGCGACCTGAGCGGGGCCCGCTTCGAGCGTGCCGACCTGTCCGGCGTGGTGATGCGGGGCGTCGACCTCGAGGGCGCCGACATCGACGCGCCGTGGCTCGGCGAGGCCGGCGGGTCCCTGGTCGTCAACGGCGTCGACGTGGCCCCGTTGGTCGAGGCGGAGCTCGACGCCCGGTTCCCCGGGCGTGGGCAGCGCCGCTCGACCGACCCCGACGGGCTGCGAGCGGCCTGGGCGGTGCTGGAGCGCACCTGGGAGGCCACGCTCGGGCGGGTCGCGGCCATGCCGCCCGGCGCGGTCGACGTCTCGGTCGGGGGCGAGTGGTCCCTCGCCCAGACGCTGCGGCACCTCGTCATGGCCACCGACACCTGGCTGGGTCGGGCCGTGCTGGAGCTCGAGCGGCCGTACGACCCCCGCGGCCTCCCGAACGCGGAGTACGTGATGGACGGAGGCGACCCGTCGGTCTTCAGCTCGACCGCGCCGACCTGGGACGAGGTGCTCGACGTGCGCGCCGGGAGGGTCGGCATGGTCCGCGACTTCCTGCGCGACGTCACCCCCGACCAGCTCGACGCGCCGCGCCGCAACCCCTGGGCGCCCGCCGAGGCCGAGACGGTCCGTTCCTGCCTGCACGTGATCCTCACCGAGGAGTGGGAGCACCACCGGTACGCCGTGCGCGACCTCGCCGCGGTCGGGTCCGGGCACGACGGGTGACCGATCGGCTCAGACCGCCGCCAGCCAGGTGTCCGGTCCGAAGACCTCGTAGTGGATGTCGGCGACGGGGACCTCCTGCTCGACCAGGGCGCGGTGCACGGACTGCATGAACGGCAACGGCCCGCACAGGTAGACCGACGCGTCGGCCGGGATCTCCACCGTCCCGAGGTCGACCCGGCCGGCACGCACGACGTCCTGGACCGGCCGGACGCCGAGGTCCTCGTACCACCGGCACAGCCTCGCCGCGGGCAACGCCGCCACCAGCTCCTTCAGCTCCTGGCGGTGGGCGTGGCGGGCCGGCGACCGGTCGGCGTGCAGGACCAGCACCTCACGCGTCGAGCCGGTGCCGGCCAGGTGGTGCAGGACGCCGATGACCGGGGTGATGCCGATGCCGGCGGAGATCAGCACCAGCGGGCCGTCGGACTCCTCGAGGACGAGGTCGCCGAAGGGGGCCGAGACCCTGACCTCGTCACCCTCGAAGAGGTTGTGGTGGAGGAAGGTCGACACCTCTCCGGCCGGCGTGACCGACCCGTCGTCGGCACGGCCGGCCGGCAGCGCCTTGACCGTGATCCCCCACTCGCTGGGCCTCGGGGCGTGGGTGAGGCTGTACTGGCGGATCTGACGGGCCCCGTCGGCCAGCGGCACCTGGACCGAGACGTACTGGCCCGGCCGGCCGGCCGGCAGCGTACTGCCGTCGGGCGTGGCAAGGACGAACGACACGGTGTCGGGAGACTCCTGCACGCGGCGGCGCAGCACCAGGGTCCGCCAGACGTCGCCGTCGCTCACGCCCGCCTCGGCGTACAACCGCCGTTCGATGGTGACCAGCGCCCCGGCCATCTGCCAGAACACCTCGTCCCACGCCGCGGCGACCTCGGGGGTGACCGCGTCGCCCAGCACCTCCACGATGGCGGCGAAGAGGTGCTCGTGGACGATCGGGTACTGGTCCTCGGTGATGCCGAGCGAGGCGTGCTTGTGGGCGATGCGCGCGAGCACCTCGAGCGGGTCGCGCCCGCCCTCGGCGACCAGGAGGGCCGCGTAGGCGGCCACGGCACCCGCGAGCGCGGCCTGCTGGTCACCCCTGGCCTGGTTGCCGCGGTTGAACAGGTGCCGTTCGAGCTCGGGGTGTGCGGCGAACATGCGCTGGTAGAAGACCGGCGTGATGTCGCCGATGGCTGCGCCGATGACGGGCAGCGTGGCCCGGACGACGTCGGCGGACTGGGTGGACAGCATGGGGCTCCGTAGTGGTCGTGGGGGAGGGCGAGCCTGACGGTGGTGGCGGAGCAGGTCCGAACAGCGCGGACCGGGTCGGCGTGTGCCTCCACTGGAGCACCGCGAGTCTCCTCGGGGCAGTGTCGATGGTCCCTGCCTGAGAGGACGACGACCCCGTGCGCGCCGCCGCGCCACCACCACGTCGCCCCGGCCACGGGCCGTCGGGGCCCTCGCGCTCGCCGCCGGGTCCGGGCATAGTGCCCGGATGACCGCCGTCCGCCGCCTCGTGGCCGAACTCGCCAGCACCGCCCTCGTCGCCGGCACCGTGGTGTCCGCGACGGTGGCGTCCTCCGCCGCCACGGCCACCGTCACGACGGCAGCCGCCGCCCCGGGGGACGTGTCGCCGCCGGGTGCCAACGACGTCGACTGCCGCACCGATCGCCGGCACCCGCAGCCCGTGATCCTGGTCAACGGCACCTTCGAGACGATGGAGAAGAACTGGGCGACGATGTCGCCCTACCTTGCCGACCGGGGCTACTGCGTCTTCGCGTTCAACTACGGCGACCGCGCGACCGGGCCGATCGGCAGGTCCGCCCGGGAGCTGCGGCGCTTCGTCAACGTGGTCCGTGACGCCACGGGCGACCGCCGGGTCGACCTGGTGGGCCACAGCCAGGGCGGGATGATGCCGCGGTACTACCTGAAGTACCTCGGCGGGGGCACGAAGGTCGACGACCTCGTCGGCATCGCGCCCTCCCACCACGGCACGGAGATGTCGATGGAGGGCGACGGCACCTCACCGTGCCGGGCGTGCGAGCAGCAGGCCGCGGGGTCTGGGTTCCTCACCCGGTTGAACCGCGGCGGCGACACCGTCCGCGGCCCGGACTACACGGTCATCTCGACGAGGTACGACGAGGTCGTCACCCCGTGGCAGAGCCAGTTCCTCGACGGGCCGCGCCGACGGGTCACCAACGTGCTGCTGCAGAACAAGTGCCCTGCCACGCTCATCGAGCACGACCAGGCGCCCAACGACCCGGTCACGCAGCAGATCGTGCGGGAGGCGCTGCGCGCCGACGGGCCGGCGCGGGAGCGGTTCGAGCCCCGCTGCCTGGTTCCCTGAGCGAGCGGCGGGGGGCGGCGGTGGGTCGGCTGCGACGGATACGGGCGGCGTGGATAGTCCCCGACGAGATGGTCCCCGATCCGGCCTCCGGACGACGATCTCGTCAGGGACCATCCTCCCCCGGAGGGGTCACCTGAGGCCGAGCCCCCGGATGACCCGCCGGACCAGCATCACGAGCTGCCCACCAGCGCCCAGGTTGCCCGTCCAGAAGAGGATCGACGCCGTCAGGGTGACCGCGTCGACCACGAACGTCGACCACGGACCCGACGCAGAGGGACGACACCGGCGACACGGTCCTCCTGCCACTCGATGAGGTGGGGCCGACGAGGTTCTGGCGATGACCACCCCGTGAGTGAGGACATCGACACGGCCAGCAGGCCCACCACCTGGGGAGCTGCTCAGGTGCCCTGACCGGGAGGTCCGGGAATTCGTCTGGGCACCGGCGTCGCCCTGTGGCAACCTGCCTCGGTGAGCGACTCGAGGACCGCGTACGTCGGCAGCTACACCCCCCTCTCAGGAGTGGTCGGAGCCCCTGGCGCGGCCACGTCCGGTGACCAGCGCCCCGAGCTGGCCGACCTCGGCCGGTACGGCCGGCTGCTCGTCGACCGCTTCGTCACCCGTGCGCGCAGCGCCGACGTCCCGACCTTCCGGTCGCTGGTGGCGCAGCACCTGGACCTCGAGGTGGACGACCTGCCGGTGATGGACGAGTCGTGGCCGGCGTACGAGCACGTCAACGTGCAGGCGGCCCTCGATGCCTGGCTGGTCGACAGCGGGCGTGAGCACCAGGTCGTCGGGCTGGCCGACTACCGCCACCGCGGGGGGTTCGGGCTCGCCGACCTGCTCGGCGCGGACCCGCACCGGCACGGCCCACGGCCCGGCAACGTCACCCGGGTCAGCCTCCCGTCCGGCCCCGACGGTGCCACCCGGGACTGCTGGCGCGCCGCGCTCGTCCTGGTCGCTGACGGCGACGACCGCCTCGCGCTTCTCGTGCGGGGCGCCGACCGCGAGGAGGGCCGATCCTCGGTGAGCGTGGAGATCGTGGCCGCCCACCCCGAGGCTGCGCGCGCGCTCGCGGCCTCGCTGCGCGAGCTGGCCCTCGAGCTCAACGTCTACCGCGGCCAGGTCGTCTCGTTCGGGCAGAGCCTCTTCGGCGAGCGCTCGTCGCTGCTGCGCTTCCACACCCGGTCCGCCATGGCCGACGACGACCTGATCCTCCCCCCGGAGACGTTCGACGACGTACGCCGCCAGGTGGTCGGCGTGGCGCGCAACCGGGACCGGCTGCGTGCCGCGGGCCAGCACCTGAAGCGCGGCGTGCTGCTCTACGGCCCACCGGGCGTCGGCAAGACCCACACCGTGCGCTACCTCGTCAGCCAGCTGACCGGCACTACCGTTGTGGAGCTGAGCGGGGAGACCCTCGGGGCGATCCGGGAGGCCTGCTCCATCGCGCGCAGCCTGCAGCCGGCGATGATCGTGGTCGAGGACGTCGACCTGATCGCTCAGGAGAGGGACCACTACGGGGGTGAGACGCCGTTGATGTTCACCCTGCTCAACGAGATGGACGGGCTGGCCGACGACGCCGACGTCGTCTTCCTGCTGACCACCAACCGCGCCGACCTGCTCGAGCCCGCCCTGGCCTCGCGCCCCGGCCGGGTCGACCAGGCCGTGCACATCGACGTCCCGGACCGCGCCGCCCGTCGCCGGCTGGTCGAGCTCTACCGCGGAGGACTCGAGGTCGACGACAGCCGCCTCGCGGGGGTGCTCGACCGGACCGAGGGCGTGACCGCCTCGTTCCTCAAGGAGCTGCTGCGCCGCGCTGCCGTCCTGGCTGCGGACCGTGACCCGGACCGGACCCGATCGCTGCGCGTCAGCGCCGACGACCTCGACGCCGCGCTCGCCGACCTGCTGGACACCCGCAACCGGATGACCCGCGCCGTGCTCGGGTCCGGGCGCACCGCGGTCGCGGACGACGGGTAGCTGGACCGGTGTCGGCCGCGTTCTCCGGCACACGACCCGTCGCCCCCGCCCGACACCTCTGCGTCCGCGAGGTCGCACCGTTCGCTCCGACCCACGTGACGCAGGTCGCACGCGCCCTCGAAACGACGCGCGACCCCCCGAGCGACTATCGTCGACGGGTGAGTGAGCAGAGCGCGGACGTCGCGGAGACCCAGACCACGACCTTCGCCGACCTCGGTCTCGGTGAGGCGACCCTCGGCGCGGTGGCCGACGTCGGATACGAGATCCCGTCGACCATCCAGGCGCGGACCATCCCGCCGCTGCTCGAGGGTCGCGACCTCGTCGGGCTGGCGCAGACGGGCACGGGCAAGACGGCCGCGTTCGCGCTGCCGATCCTGGACCGGCTCGACGTCAAGCAGAAGACGCCTCAGGCGCTGGTCCTCGCCCCGACCCGTGAGCTCGCGCTCCAGGTCTGCGAGGCCTTCGAGAAGTACGCCTCCCGCCTCAAGGGCGTGCGGGTCCTGCCGGTCTACGGCGGTCAGGCCTACGGCGTCCAACTCTCCGCGCTGCGCCGTGGCGTCCACGTGGTCGTCGGCACCCCGGGCCGGATCATGGACCACCTCGAGAAGGGCACCCTCGACCTCTCCGAGCTGCGCTTCCTGGTCCTCGACGAGGCCGACGAGATGCTCAACATGGGTTTCGCCGAGGACGCGGAGCCGAGCCCCGCCGACACCCCCGACACCAAGCAGGTGGCGCTGTTCTCCGCGACGATGCCGCGCCAGATCCGGGCGCTGTCGAGCAAGTACCTCACCGACCCCGTCGAGATCACGGTCAAGAACAAGACGACGACCTCGGCCAACACGACCCAGCGTTACCTGATCTGCAGCTACCCGCAGAAGGTCGACGCCCTCACCCGGATCCTCGAGGTCGAGAACTTCGAGGGCATGATCGTCTTCGTCCGCACCAAGAACGAGACCGAGCTCCTGGCCGAGAAGCTGCGGGCCCGCGGGTTCTCCGCGATGGCCATCAACGGTGACGTCGCGCAGGTGCAGCGCGAGCGGACGGTCAACCAGCTGAAGTCGGGCAAGCTCGACATCCTGGTGGCCACCGACGTCGCCGCCCGCGGCCTCGACGTGGAGCGGATCAGCCACGTCGTCAACTACGACATCCCCACCGACACGGAGTCGTACGTCCACCGGATCGGCCGCACCGGTCGGGCCGGCCGCAGCGGCGTCGCCATCTCCTTCGTCACCCCGCGCGAGCGCTACCTGCTCAAGCACATCGAGAAGGCCACCCGGCAGCCGCTGACGCAGATGAGCCTGCCGTCGGTCGAGGACGTCAACACCACGCGCCTGACCCGCTTCGACGAGCAGATCACCGAGGCGCTGGGCTCCTCCGACCTGGCCTTCTTCCGCGACGTGGTGGCCCACTACGTCCGCAACCACGACGTGCCCGAGGCCGACGTGGCCGCAGCGCTGGCCATCGCCGCCCAGGGCGGCACGCCGCTGCTGCTCGACCCCGACCAGGTCCGCCCCACGCGCACCGAGCGGGAGCCCCGCGCCGACGGCGGCGAGCGCTCCGAGCGGCCCGCCCGCAGCAACGACCGCGGCCCGCGGCGGGGTGACGGCGCGGCGCTGGCGCAGTACCGGATCTCGGTCGGCAAGCGCCACAAGGTCGAGCCGCGCCAGATCGTCGGCGCGATCGCCAACGAGGGCGGCCTGCAGCGCAGCGACTTCGGGGCGATCTCGATCCGCCCCGAGTTCTCGCTGCTCGAGCTGCCCGCCGACCTGCCCGCGTCCACGCTGGAGGCGCTTGCCTCGACGCGGATCAGCGGCAAGCTGATCGAGTTGCAGCGCGACAAGGGCCCCGCGATGAACCGTGGCGGCGGCGCCCCGCCCCGGGGCGGCAAGCCGGCGTACCGCGGCACCCGCGACTGACCCACCTGCTCCGGGGAGCCGGGGACCTGCTGGGACGACGAGACCCGCCGCGCGGTGCGCGGCGGGTCTCGTCGTGGGCGGTGGTGCGGGTCAGGCGTTGCCGGCCTGCGCGGCGGCCTCGGTCTCGCTGGTGGCGCCCTCGGTGGAGAGGTGCCCGCCGGCGTTCTCGAGGTGCGCGCGCACGAACCAGTGGAACAGCTCGAGCTTGACGACCTGGCCGATCAGCATGTCCTCGGTGACGGGGTCGAGGTCGCCGGCGGTCTCGATCGCCGCACGGTGGCTGGTCAGCACACCGTGGTAGACGACGTCGAGGGCCCCGAGGTGGGCCTGGGTGACGTCGCGGCGTAGGGAGTACTCGTCCCACTGGCGCTCGGACACGATCGAGCCGGGGGTGCCCTTGGGCGAGCCACCGAGGGTCGCGATGCGCTCGGCGACGTCGTCGGCGAAGGCGCGGACCTCCTCCACGTGCGGGTCGATCATCTCGTGGACGGCGATGAAGTGCGGGCCGACGACGTTCCAGTGCACGTGCTTGAGCGTCAGGTGCAGGTCGTTGGTCGCGTGCAGACGTGACTGCAGCAGCGCGATGATGCGCTCGGCATCGGCCTTCTCCAGGCCGGGCGTCGTGTACTTGATCTTGGGGTTGGTAGCCATGTCCCTCCCCTACCCGTCGTCACATCGGCGAAAACGAGACCTCAGGCACGGGTGCGCTCCCCGGTCGGGTCGTACGGCGGCCGCAGCGACACGCGCACGGGCACGACCCTGCTGCCCACTGCGACGGTGTGCTCGCCCTCGCGAACCCAGTCGGCGGTGACCGCCTCGCCGTCGGTGCGGCGCAGCCAGGCCAGTCCGACCGCGGCTCTGCAGGTCGCGCCCCAGGCCGCGGAGGTCACCTG
>JBKJPE010000164.1:0-25996 GCA_046595185.1 Nocardioides sp. | reverse complement strand
TCCCGGCCGGCCCCGCGGACTTCCCCTGGGCGGTCTTCGCGGTCAACCTCGTCGGTGCCGCGGCCCTGGCCGCACTCCCCGCCCTGGGGGCGCTGCGTCGGTCGTCGGTGTTGGCCGCTGGTCTCGGACCCGGCCTGCTCGGCGGGTTCACCACGCTGTCGGCCGTCTCCGACCAGACCCGCGGCCTCGTGGCGGCGGGCGAGCAGCTGACCGCGGCGGCCTACGTCGGGGCCTCGCTGACCGTGGGACTGCTCGCCGTCCACGTCGTCACCTCGCTCGTCGGCGACCGGCCACGGCGGGCGACAGCCGGCGGGGGCGACCCGTGAGCGCCGCCGACCTGTTGCTGGTCGCCCTCGGCGGCGCCGTCGGGGCGCCGCTGCGGTTCGTGGCAGCGCACCACCTCGACCGCGCGCTGCCCTGGGGCACCCTGCTGGTCAACGTCGTCGGCTCGACGCTGCTCGGCGCCTTCGCGGCGCTGGCCCTCGGCGGCGCCGCGTACGCCCTGCTGGCCACCGGCTTCTGCGGGGGGCTGACCACGTGGTCCAGCTTCGCGGTGCAGGTCCACCGCACCCCGGGGACGCGAGGGGCGGCGTACGCCGTGGGGACCCTGGCGCTCAGCCTGCTGGGCTGCGTGGTGGCCTTCGCGCTGGTGGCGCCTCAGGCGTAGCCGAGGTCGTGCAGGCGGTCGTCGTCGATGCCGAAGTGGTGGGCTATCTCGTGCACCACCGTGATGCGCACCTCGTCGACCAGCTCCTCGGGCGTGGAGCAGTAGGCCAGCAGCGGCAGCCGGAAGACGAAGATCCGGTCCGGCAGCCGGGCCACGTTGCCCTCCTCCTGCTCGGTCAGCGCGACGCCGTCGTAGAGGCCGAGGGTGTCGGGCGGCTGGTCGGCCGGGGGCTCGTCCTCGACCAGGACGACCACGTTGCTGACCCTCTCGGCGAGGGCGTCGGGGATCTCGTCGAGCGCGGCGTCGACCAGGCGCTCGAACTCCTCGGGGCTGATGTCGAGAGGCACTCGACCATCCTCCCCGACGACGGAAGAGCCCTGGTCAGGTCGACCACGGACGCAAAGACGCCCCGGACCAGTGGTCCGGGGCGTCTGTCTGCGACCCCGACGGGACTCGAACCCGCGGCCTCCGCCGTGACAGGGCGGCGCGCTAACCAACTGCGCTACGGGGCCAGATGTCGTCCTCCGCGCAGCCCGGAACGGGCCTCGCGGACGAAGCGGTAGGACTCTAACCCACGGGGGCTGCGGCGCCCAACTCTGCCCAGGACCACCGGTTCCCGCGGGCACGGCAGGCGGCGGACGGGGCGTGCAGGCGGATCCGGGCTCGGCACCCCCAACGGGATTCGAACCCGTGCTACCGCCGTGAAAGGGCGGGGTCCTGGGCCGCTAGACGATGGGGGCCAGGCGGGCCACATCCTAGGACCACGCGATCCGGTGGCCGGCCCGGACCCGGGCTCCGGTATGGTGACCGTCGCTCGGGCAGGTAGCTCAGTCGGTACGAGCGTCCGCCTGAAAAGTGGAAGGTCGGCGGTTCGACCCCGCCCCTGCCCACGAGCAGCACCAGGTCCTCGACCTGGGCGAGCGCCCCTGCCGGACACCGGCGGGGGCGTTCTGCGTCCCGGCACAGGGGGTCGGCGGTGGGTTGCGACCTCGCCGGAGGTAGCGGCGCCCACCACCTCCCCGGTAGGAACGAACTCGGACCACACGACAAGGACAGGACGCGGAGCACCCCATGCCACCCAGGACCATCGCCGGGCGCTACCTCGTCGACCGCGCGGTCGGCCGCGGCGGGATGGGCACCGTGTGGCTGTGCCGCGACGAGCTCCTCGGCCGCCAGGTGGCGGTCAAGCAGGTCGGCGCCATGCCGGGCGAGACCACCTCCGACGTGGCGCGGGCGCTGCGGGAGGCGCGGTCCTCCGCGGCGCTCAACCACCCCCACGTGGTCGCCATCTACGACGCCGTCGAGGACGAGTCGGGCAACTGGCTGGTGATGGAGTACGTCCCCTCGCGCACCCTCGCCGAGCTGATCGCCGAGGAGGGCCCGCTGGACCCCGTCCGCGTCGCCGGGCTCGGCGCGCAGGCCGCCGAGGGGCTCGCCGCCGCCCACGCCCGCGGCACCGTGCACCGTGACGTCAAGCCCAGCAACCTGCTGGTCGCCGAGGACGACCACGTCAAGATCACCGACTTCGGGATCTCGCGCACCCACGGCGACGTGGAGCTGACCCGGACCGGTCTGGTCACCGGGACCCCGTCGTACCTCGCCCCCGAGGCTGCCCGCGGCGAGCAGGTCGGGCCGGCGAGCGACGTGTGGGCCCTCGGCGCCACGCTGTGGACCGCGGTCGAGGGGGTCGGCCCGTACGCCGACCGCGACAACGCGCTGGCGATCCTCAACGCGATCGTCTCCGAGCCCACCCCGGTGCCCGCGCACGGCGGACCGCTGACCGACCCCGTCACGCGGATGATGGACCATGACCCCGCCGCCCGCTGGTCGATGAGGACGGTGGCCTCCGCCCTGCACACCGTCCACCGCGACGCCGCCGCGCCCGCGGTGACCCGCACGGCGCCGGTGGTCGCTGCGGTGCCGGCTGCAGTGCCGGCTGCGGTGCCGGGTGCGGTCCCCGACGAGGCGCCCGTACGACCGGCGCCACCGCCGGTGGAGCCCGGGGAGGAGCGCCCCGCTCGGGGGCGGCTCGGGTGGGTGCTGGCCGCCGCGGTCGTCCTGGCGCTGCTCCTCGGCGGGGTGGCCTGGCAGCTCGGCCGGGACGACGCCGAGCCTGTGGCCGGCACGACGGCGGGATCCTCCCCGAGCCCCTCACCCACCTCGGAGCCGACGCCGGCCGAGGAGCCTGACCCACGCCCCACGCAGGCGCCGAAGACCACCGCGCCCCCCGAGACGACGGCGCCACCGCAGCCCGACCCGACCCCGTCACCGTCACCGTCCGAGACGGCGCCGACCGGGGACGCGGCCGCGTTCGCCACGGCGTACTACGGCGCTCTGCCCGAGGACCCGGAGGCGGCGTACGCCCAGCTGTCCCCGAGCTACCAGCAGGCGACGAGCTTCGAGTCGTACGCCGGCTTCTGGCGCACCATCGACGCGGTGCAGGTCGGGGGCACCACCGTGGCCGAGGACGGCACCACGGTCGATGTGGAGCTGACCTACACCACCGACGGCAGCTCCCAGAGCGAGACGCGTCGGCTCTTCCTCGACCCGGCCGGTGAGGGCTTCGTGATCGGCGACGACGAGGCGGTCTGACACCGGCACCCACGCCGCACGACGCCCCCGCCAGGCGATCGGCGGGGGCGTCGTGCGCCGGGGGTCAGGGGGTCAGTAGGACGAGAAGAGCAACCGGTTCGGAGAGCCGTTGGCGCCGCTGATGACGTTGCCGGTGGCATTGCCGAGCAGGGCGTTCGTCACGGTCGTCGGGCCGGCCGACGGGTTGCCCTGGAGGTAGAGCGCGGCGACCCCGGCCACGTGCGGGGACGCCATCGAGGTGCCCGAGATCGTGTTGGTCGCGGTCGTCCCCCCGATCCAGGCCGAGGTGATGGCCTGGCCCGGGGCGAAGAGGTCGACGCAGGAGCCGTAGTTGGAGAACGAGGCGCGGGCGTCGCCGACGGTGCTGGCCGCGACGGTGATCGCCGAGGCGGCGCGGGCGGGCGAGGCGGTGCACGCGTTCACGTTGTCGTTGCCGGCGGCCACGACGGTGGTGATCCCGGCGGCCACCATCCGGTCGACCGCGGTGTCGGTGGCGGCGTCGGCGCCACCGCCCAGGCTCATGTTGGCCACCGCGGGCCGGGTGGCGTTGGCGGCCACCCAGTTCATCCCGGCGATGACGCCCGAGCTGGTGCCGCTGCCCCGGCAGTCCAGCACGCGCACCGGGACCAGCGTGACGGCCTTCGCGACGCCGTACGTCGTCCCGCCCACGGTGCCGGCCACGTGGGTCCCGTGACCGTTGCAGTCGCTGGTCCCCCGGCCGTCGTTGATCGCGGTGACACCGGCGGCCACCCGACCGCTGACCTCACGGTTCGCGGCGTAGATGCCGGTGTCGATGATGTAGGCGCGCACGCCGGACCCGGTGCGGTTGTAGGTGTAGCTGCGCGACAGCGGCAGGGCCCGCTGGTCGATCCGGTCCAGGCCGCCGGTGGCGTTGCTCTGGGTCGCCTCGATGCTGACCCGGGCGTCCTCCTGCACGAACTCGACCTGCGGGTCGCGACGGACCTCGGCCAGCTGGGCGTCGGTCAGCGAGACGGCGTAAGCGCCGAGGGCGCCGTACACGTGCTCGACGTCGCTGCGCTGCCCGTCGACGGCCGAGCGGGCCTCGGGTCGGGCCCGGTCGGAGGCGGACTCCTGGAGCACCACCACGTAGCGGCCGGCCACGGACCGCTCGCTGCTGAGCAGCGGGGCGGGCGGGTCGGAGGCGACGGCGGCGACGGTGGGGGCGGCCGGGGCTGCTGCGGGGGCGGCCGAGGCCGGGCCGGCGCCGAGGGTCCCGGCGGCGGTGAGAGCCGCGACGAGGGCGGCGAGCGAGGTGGTCTTCTTCATGGTGGTCAGGACACCTTCCGGCGGGTCGCGGACGACCCTCGTGGGGGCACCTCCCGAGACAGGAGAGCCGACGGCCGGCGGGCCGTCGCTCGTACTGTGCACCGCCCGACCGGGCCGCACCCACGGACCTGCGATGCGGCTCCGTGCATTGCACCAACGTGCAGGTCCTCCTCCCCCGCACCACGCTGCGGCGGGCCCTGACGCACGCTCCGCGCCACGGGGCCGCTACGGTGCCGAGAAGAAGTTCGCACGCCACACCTAGGAGTCCCCATGAACAAGAGCCAGCTCGTCGAGGACGTCGCCACCCGCGCCGACGTCGACAAGGCCACCGCCGACCGCGCCGTCGCCGCCGTGCTCGAGGCCATCACCGAGGCCCTCGTCGCTCGAGACAAGGTCACCATCCCCGGCTTCGGCACCTTCGAGACCCGCGACCGTGACGCTCGTACCGGCCGCAACCCCCAGACCGGCGAGGCCATCCAGGTCGCCGCCACCACGGCCCCCGCCTTCAAGGCCGGCGCCGACCTCAAGCGCAAGGTCGCCGGTCGCTGACCGACCGCACCTCGTCCTCCCCGCGCGCCCCGCGCGCTCGCACGCCCCCGCCGGTCACCGGCGGGGGCGTCTGCGTGTGACGGGACCCGTCGAGAGAGGGACCTAGGGGGGTAGTCAGCCCGTCCGGTACCGACGAACGTGGGCTGCAGCGAAGGCAGGTGCAGTGCCCCGAACCACCGGCCGCCCTGATCTCCGCGCACCCTCGTCCTGCAGGCGTGCGCCCGCGTCCCGGAAAGGTCCGTCATGAGCCCACGCCCGGCAGCCGCGCCGCTGGTCGTCGCCTCGGTTCCGGCCGACCACCCCTACGTGCGCCACCTCGCGGCCCCCGTTGACGACGCGGGGCATGCGGGGCACGCCGTGACGCGGCTGCCCGACCCGGACCCCGACCACCCCGAGGACGCCGCCCGCGTGGCGCAGGGCCGCTGGTGGCCCCCGGTGATGCTGCGCCCGGACTGGGTGGCCGCCCGCGACTTCGACGTGATGCACGTCCACTTCGGCTTCGACGACCGGACCCCCGCGCAGCTGCACGAGCTGGTGGCCGCCCTGCGCACCCGGCGCCGGGGCCTCGTGCTGACGGTCCACGACCTGCGCAACCCCCACCACACGGACCCGGCCCTGCTGCGGGCCCAGCTCGACGTCCTGGTGCCGGCAGCCGACGCGCTGCTCACGCTCACCGACGGCGCCGCCGACGAGGTACTCGCCCGGTGGGGCCGGCGTCCCACCGTGGTGCCGCACCCCCACGTCGTCGACCTCGGCGTCGTACGACGGGTGCGCGCCGCCCGCGGCGCGGCGAGCGCCGGGGCCGCCCCCCGCGTCGGCGTGGCGGTCAAGGACCTGCGCGCCAACACCGACCCGCTGCGCCTGCTGCCGGCCCTCGTCGCGCTGTCCCACGACGGGGTCCGCCCGGTGGTGAGCATCCACCGCGCCACCCACGAGCACCCCCGGGACGACCGGGCCGCCCGTCTGGTCGTCGCGCTCGACGCCGCCCGCGACCGGGGCGTGATCGACCTGGTCGTGCACGAGCCCCTCGACGACGCCGACCTGTGGGCGGCGGTGGCCGGCCTCGACGCGATGGTGCTGCCCTACCGCTTCGGCACCCACTCGGGGTGGCTGGAGATGTGCCACGACCTCGGCACCTCGGTGGTCGCCCCGAGCACCGGCCACTACGCCGCGCAGGGCGCCGACGCGACGTACCGCGCCGACGAGGGCGCCGACGACGGCGAGGGCGCCGACACCGGCTCCGTCGTGGCCGCGGTGCACCGGGCCCTGGCCGCCCGGGCCGGGGCCCTGCCCGGCCTCGACGCCGACGCGCGCCACCGCCAGCGCGCCGAGGTCGCCGGCCGCCACGCCGTGGTCTACCGCGACGCCCTGAGGGCCGCCGCCGCTCGTCCCGGGTCCGCCGGGGGTGCGGCGTGACGGCGATGACGGCCGGCCCCGCGAAGACGACGGTCGGCACCGCGACGGGCGCCCGGCTGCGCGTCGCCGTGATCGGTCCGGCGCGCTTCGCGCTGGTCGAGCCGTTCGCCGGCGGCCTCGAGGCCCACACCCACGCCCTGGTCGTCGGGCTGCGCCGCCGCGGCCACGCGGTGACCGTCTTCGCCGCCCCCGGCAGCGACCCCCGCCTGGCCGCCGTCGACCTCGCGGTCGACGCCTTCCGCAGCAGCCCCGCGGCACGTGCCGACGTCGGCGCGCCCCCGGAGCGCTGGATGCGCGAGCACCACGCGTACCTCGACCTGATGCTCAGCCTGCGTCGCCGCACCGGGCGGCGCTTCGACGTGGTCCACGACAACTCCCTGCACCACCTGCCGATCGCGATGGCCGACGTGCTCGACGAGCCCGTCGTCACCACGCTGCACACCCCGCCGGTGCCGTGGTTGGAGTCCGCGGCGGCCCTGGCCTCCGAGCGCCACCGGTTCGTCGCGGTCAGCAGCGCCACGGCTCGGTCGTGGCGCCACGCGGTCCACGCCGAGGTCGTGCCCAACGCCGTCGACACCGAGGCGTGGTACGCCGGCCCGGGCGGCCGCCGCGCCCTCTGGTCGGGCCGCCTGGTGCCCGAGAAGGCCCCGCACGAGGCCGTGCTCGCCGCCCGCGCGGCCGGCGTGGCCATCGACCTCGCCGGGCCGGTGCTCGACCGTGCCTACTTCGAGCGGCAGGTGCGCCCGCTGCTCGCCGAGGACGCCCGCTACCTCGGCCACCTCGGGCGGGCGGCGCTGCGCCACGTCGCCGCGCACTCCTGCGTGGCCGTGGTGACCCCCGCCTGGGAGGAGCCCTTCGGGCTGGTGGCGATCGAAGCCCTGGCCAGCGGCACCCCGGTGGCGGCCTACGCCCGCGGGGCGCTCCCCGAGCTCCTCCCCGCCGGGGTCGGCGCCCTCTCGGCGCCGGGTGACGTCGCCTCGCTGGCCCGGGCGATCACCGCCGCCGCCCGGCTCGACCGGGGGGCCGCCCGAGAGCACGCGGTGCGCCACTACTCCCAGGACGTGATGCTCACGGCGTACGAGCGGGTCTACGCCCGCGCCGAGCAGGGCGACCTGGTCGCGTGAGCGCGGCCCGTCGTCCCGCCGGGCCGCGCGTCGGCTACTACGTCCACCACCACGGCTCCGGGCACGCGCACCGCGCCACCGCCGTCGCCGGTGAGCTGCACCGCCGCGGCGTCGCGGTGACCGGGCTGTCCTCCGCGCCCCGGCCGACGGGCTGGCCCGGGGAGTGGGTCACCCTCGA
Organism: Nocardioides sp.; assembly: GCA_046595185.1. Lineage (GTDB taxonomy): Bacteria > Actinomycetota > Actinomycetes > Propionibacteriales > Nocardioidaceae > Nocardioides. Next base: position 18,183 of record JBKJPE010000164.1, on the reverse strand, counting down.
CCGCGACGACGACCCTGGCGTCCCGGACCACGCCGCCGCCGACGTCACCGCCCACGGGCGGCTGCACTGGGTGCCGCTTCACCACGCCGGTCTGGCCCGTCGCGCCGCGCAGCTGTCGGCCTGGCTGGCCGGGGCCGACCCGGACGTCGTGGTCACCGACGTCTCCCAGGAGGCGACCCTGCTCGCGCGCCTGCACGGCGTGCCCGTGGTCTCGGTGGTGCTGCCGGGCCGCCGCGACGACCCCGCCCACGCCCTGGGGCTCGGGGTGTCGACGGCGGTCGTGTCCTTCTGGCCACCCGAGGCCCACCCCATGGCACCGGGCCTCCCCGACGACGTGGCCGCACGGCTGCGACCGCTCGGCGGGCTGTCGCGCTTCGCCCCCGACCCGGCCCCCGACGCGCCCCGGCCCACCACCGGCTCGATCGTCGTCCTGGCCGGCACCGGCGGCGGCTCCGAGGTGCTGCGGGAGGCCGCCGCGCGCGGCGCGGCGACCGCCCCGGACCTGACCTGGCGGGTGCTGGGGCCGGGGTCGTGGAGCACCGACCCGTGGGCCGAGCTGCGCGCCGCCGACGTGGTGGTGACCGCGGCCGGGCAGAACTCGCTCGCCGAGGTGGCCGCGGCCCGCGTCCCGGCCGTGGTGGTGCCCCAGGACCGCCCGCACGAGGAGCAGCACACGACGGGCCGCGTCCTGGCCGGCGACCGGTGGCCGGCCCTGGTCGTCGACGACCCGTCCACCGCCGACTGGGCCGGGCTGGCGGCCCGGGCCGCACGCCTCGACGGCGGACGCTGGTCCGGCTGGGTCGACGGCGGCGCCGCCGCGCGGATGTCCGACCTGGTCCTCGACGTGGTCCACGCGGCCGGGCGGCCGTCGTGAGCACGGCGGTGGTCACCCTCGTCCACGGGCGCACCCCGCACCTGCGCCGCCAGCACGCCTCGCTGCTGGCCGACCCGCCCGACCACTGGGTCGTCGTCGCGATGGACGACCCGTCCGTGACCCGGTGGCGGCCCGACGAGCTGCTGCCCGAGGTGGTCGAGGTCCCCCGCGACCCGCGCGGGCTGCCCCTGGCCGCGGCCCGCAACGCCGGTGCCCGCCGCGCGCGCGAGCTCGGCGCCGACGTGCTCGTCCACCTCGACGTCGACTGCCTGGCCGGCGACGGGCTGGTGACGACGTACGCCGACGCGGTGCGCTCGCGACCCGGCCGCGTGTGGTGCGGCCCGGTGACCTACCTCCCGCCCGCACCGCCGCAGGGCTACGACCTGACCCGGCTGGCCGAGGCCGACGCACCCCACCCTGCGCGGCCGGCCCCGGCGCCCGGCGAGCGGTCCGACTCCGAGGACTGGGACCTGTTCTGGTCGCTGTCCTTCGCCCTGTCCGCCGACGACCTCGGCGCGCTCGGCGGCTTCTGCGAGGAGTACGTCGGCTACGGCGGCGAGGACACCGACGCGGCCCAGCTCGCGCGCCGGGCCGGGCTCGGCCTGACCTGGCTGGGGGGCGCCCGCGCGTACCACCAGCACCACCCGGTCAGCAGCCCGCCGGTCGAGCACGTGGCCGACATCGTCCGCAACGCCCACGTCTTCCACCGCCGGTGGGGCTGGTGGCCGATGGCCGGGTGGCTCGAGCAGCTCGCCGAGCGCGGACTGGTCCGGCTCGGCCCGGACGGCTGGGAGCTCACCGGATGAGCGCCCCGACGACGGACCTGGTCGGCACCGCCGCCCGCACCCCGGCCGAGCGGGCGCACTACCGCGACTTCTACGACGGCCCGCCGGAGCCGCCCGAGGGCGTCCCCCTGCTGGCGGTGACGGGCAACTGCCAGGCGGAGTCGCTGCGCCTGGTGCTCGAGGACGAGGACGTCCGCACGGTCCGCCTGCCGGCGCTGCACGAGCTCGGTCCCGGCGACACGGCCCCGCTGCGGCGCCTGCTGCCCCGGCTCGACCTGCTGGTGGGCCAGCCCGTCGCCGACGACTACCGCGGGCTCCCGCTCGGCACCGCCCAGGTGCTCGAGCGCACCCGGTCGGACCTGCGCCACGTGCTGGTGCCGCCGGTGCGCCACGCCGGGCCGTACCCCTGCCACCTGGTGGTGCACCCGCCCGGCCTGGCCGACCCGGACCCGCCACTGGTGGCCTACCACGACGTACGGACCGCGGTCCGTGCCGCGTGGCTGCGCGCCGGGCGCACCCCGCCACCGGTCGGCGCGGCCCTGGGACCGGCGCCCGACGCCGCCACCGTCGCCACGGTCTGTCGCGACTCCCAGCACCAGACGGCCCTGCGGGAGACCCGGCACGCCACCCTGGTCGTGCACGACCTCCTGCTGGCCCCGACCTTCGCCGAGATGCGCACGGTCAACCACCCCGGCAACCCGCTGCTGGCCGCGCTCGGCCGGCGGGTGCGCGCGGCCCTCGGCCTGGCCGACCGCACGACCCGGGTCGACCGCCCGCTGCTGGACCACGTCCACGCGCCCCGGGAGGCCTCTGTCGCAGCCGTGCTCGACCCCGCCGCGGCCGCCCGCGACCACTGGGTCCTGGGCGGGCGCCGGGTGCCGGTCGCGGAGGTGGAGGCCGCCCACCTCGCGTGGTACGCCACCCGGCCCGACGTGCTCGACGTGGTCCTGGCCCGCTCGGTGCGGCTGCGCGGTCTGCTCGGCCTCGAGGTGCCCGCGTGAGCACCGCGGCCGCCCCGCCGGTGCACCTCGTCCCGGACCTGCCCGGCCACGGCGTGGCCCTCCACGCCGCCCAGGTCGCCGCCGCGGTCGGCGCCCGCACGGTCGGGCCGGCCGAGCTGCCCGACCTGCGGCCCGAGCCGGTGCACGTGCACGTCACCGACCGGCTCCTGGGCGACACCGGGGAGGAGACCTCCGCCCTCCTGGTCGCCCTCGGGCGTCGGCAGCCGATGACCGTGACCCTGCACGACGTGCCGCAGCCCGGCGACGGGCCCGTCTTCGCGCGGCGCACGACCGCGTACGCCGCCGTGCTCGCCGCCGCGCGCGGCTGGGTGGTCAGCTCCGAGCACGAGCGCGCCCTGGTGCTGCGCCACCTCGCCCCCGCGCACGACGGGGTCGTCGTGCCGCTGCCGGTGATGCCGCTGCCGGTGACGGCCGGGGCGGGGCCGCGGGACCGGGCGGCGGGCGAACCCCTCGTGGTCGGCGTGCTCGGCTGGGTCTACCCGGGCAAGGGCCACGACGAGGTGCTGCGCGCCTGCGCCGCGGTCCGGCTCGAGCGCCCGGGGCCGGTCGTCCTGCGGGCCCTGGGCCGGGTCGCCGCCGGTCACGACCACCTCCTCGACGAGCTGACCACCCTCGCCGCCGACCTCGGGGCCGGGCTCGAGGTGAGCGGCTGGGTCGACGACGCCGACCTGCCGGGCGCGCTGACCGACGTCGACGTGCCCGTCGCCGCCCACCACCACGTGTCCGCCTCGGGCTCGATGAACAGCTGGGTGGCCGCCCGCCGCCGACCACTGGTCACCGACGGCACCTACACCCGCGAGATGGCCGCGCTGCGGCCCGGCACCCTGACCCCGGTCGCCGACGGCGACCTCCCCGCCGCCCTGGCCCGGGCCGCGGCCGACCCGGCCGCCACCTGGCTGGCCCCCGGCATCGACCTCGCGCCCGGCCTGACCGAGGTCGCGGCGGCGTACCTCGCGTGGTGGTCGCGATGACCGGGCGCACGACCGGGCCGGGCGCCTGGACCGGGCGCACGGTGCCCGGCAACCGGTGGGACCTGCTGGCCGACGTCAGCGCGCCGCCGCCGTCGGTGAGCGTCGTGGTGACCCACTACGAGCAGCCCCACGAGCTGGCACGGACCCTGCACGCCCTCGCCCGCCAGGACCACCCGGCCGGCCGTCTGCAGGTGGTGGTCGCCGACGACGGGTCCCGCGAGCCGCCGCGGGTGCCGACCGGGGTCGAGGTGGTCACGCACGCGCACGACGGCTTCGGGGCGGCCAAGGCCCGCAACCGCGGGGCCGCGGCCGCGACCGGGGAGGTCCTGGTCTTCCTCGACGCCGACACCACGCCCGAGCCGGGCTACGTCTCCCGGGTCGCCCGCCTGCCCGGCCTCGCCCCCGAGGTCGTCACCACCGGCCGGCGCCGGCACGCCGACCTCTCCGGCGTGCCGGTCGAGGCCGACGTCGCCGTCGCGGGCCCGGCGCACGAGCTGGCCGCACCCACCTGGCTGCGCGACGAGCTGGGACGCACCCGTGACCTGCTGGACGCCGACGAGACCTCGCTGCGGCTCGTGCTCGGCGCGGTCGTGTCCTGCTCCGCCGCCCTCTTCGCCTCGACGGGCGGCTTCGACGAGACCTTCGACCGCTACGGCGGGGAGGACTGGGAGTGGGCGCACCGCGCCTGGACCCATGGCGCGCTGCTGGCCCACGTCCCCGACGCGGTGGCCTGGCACGACGGCCCCGACCGCGCCGAGCGACCCGGGTGGGGCACCGACGTGGAGGGCCGCGCCCGGATGCTGGCCGAGGCCCTGGCCGTCGGTCGACGGATCCCGGCCCCCGGTCTGGGCCCGGCCGGGCTCTCCCCCGACGGCGCGGCCGACCCGCTGGTGACCCTGGCGCCCGACCTCGCCCCCGAGGCGATGGTGGTCGCCGTCGACAGCCTGCTCGCCGTCCTGCCCCGCGCGCGCGTGCTGGCCACCCCGGCCCAGCACGCGCTGCTCCTGGGCGACCACCGGGTCCTGGTGCACCCCGCCGGGGCAGACCACCTCGCGGCCGCACCGGCCCGTACGGCCTGGCGCCACCTGCACCTGCACGTCGCGGTCAGCGGGCCGCCCGACGCGTGGACCGGCCACGCGGGGCTGCTGCGCGGACCCGACGCGGCCGGCCACGTCGACCTGGTCGGGCCGACCGGCGAGCCGTGGGCGACGTGGTCGACCCTGCGCGCCGAGCGGCGTGCCGTCCGCTGGGCACGCGAGGACCTGCACCCCCGGCTCACCCGACCGGCGGGCCCCGGCCTGGTCGCGGTGGCCGCTGACGTCACCGTCCAGGCCCGTTGGGGCGGCTGGCGCTGACCCCGCCGGCGGGGATAGTCCCTGACAAAATCGTCGTCTCCGGGCCGGATCCACGACTACTTCGTCAGGGACTATCACCGCCGCCGCGGAACACAGCGACTCCGGCGTCGGTTGTGCAGCCGATCGACGCCGACCACGAGGAGCACCGATGACCACCACCCCCGAGCCCCGGCCCGCGGACACCACTGCGACGACGACCGCCTGGGTCGCCCGCGGCGGTCGCGGTCCCGCCGACGAGGACGCCTTCGAGGAGCAGACCGTCGAGGTGGCGCCGCCCGCGGGCCACGACCTCCGGGTACGGGTGGTGGCGGTGTCGGTGAACCCGGTGGACACCAAGGTCCACGCCGGACTCGCCGAGGGCACCCGCCAGCTGGGCTGGGACGCCTCCGGCGTGGTCGAGGCCGTCGGGTCCGCGGTGACGCGCTTCGCTCCCGGCGACGAGGTCTACTACGCCGGCGACCTGACCCGGCCGGGAACCGACACCGGCCTGCACCTGGTCGACGAGCGGGTCGTGGGCCACAAGCCGGTCACGCTGGACCACGCCCAGGCGGCCTCGCTGCCGCTGACCGCGATCACGGCCTGGGAGACGCTCTTCGAACGGTTCGGCCTGACGGCCGGCAGCGCCGGCACCCTCCTCGTGGTCGGGGGCGCCGGTGGCGTCGGATCGGTGCTCGTGCAGCTCGCCCGGCAGCTGACCGGCCTCACCGTCGTGGCGACCGCCGGTCGTGAGGAGAGCCGCGCGTGGGTGCGGGACCTCGGCGCGCACCACGTCGTGGACCGCGACGACCTCGTGGCCGCCGTCGGCGAGGTCGCCCCGGACGGCGTCGACCTGGTCTTCACCGCCCACTCGGCCGGCAACGTCGAGGCCTTCGCCGAGGTGCTGCGGCCCTTCGGCGAGGTGGTGGCCATCGACGACCCCGAGGCGCTGGACCTGCTGCCGCTCAAGGCCAAGTCGATCGCCTGGCGCTGGGAGCTGATGTTCACGCGATCGTTGCAGGGCACCGCCGACCTGGTCGAGCAGGGCCGGCTCCTCGACGAGGTCGCCCGGCTGGTGGACGCCGGCACGCTGCGCCACACCGCGACCACGGTCATCGAGGGCCTGGACGCCACCACGCTGCGCGAGGCGCACCGGCAGCTCGCGTCGGGCTCGACGATCGGGAAGGTCGTCCTGACCCTCACCCGCTAGCACCCGGGGCCGGACGCGGCGAGGCCCCCGTCGCGGACTACGGGGGCCTCGGTGGTGGAGCGGGTCGACCGGTCGGTGCGTCAGTTCTGGAACTGCTCGTTGAGCTCCCGCTCGCACTGGTCGATGGCGGACTGGCCACCGCCGTTCTCCTCGACGCACTGGGTGATGTCACCGAAGATCGAGCCGACGAAGGCGAGGATCGCGCCGGCGATGACGAGCCCGACGACACCCAGCACGATGGCGGTGATGGCCATGCCCTTGCCGCCGTGGGTCGGCTTCCTGGCCATGACCAGCGCCACGATGCCGAGGATGATCGCAAGCACGCTCAGCAGGCCGCCGATCACGAAGATGCTGCCGATCAGGCCGAGGATGGACAGGACCAGCGCCGCGATGGCCAGGCCCTTCTTCTCCTTCTGCGGCTGACCGCCGTACTGCTGGTTCCCGTACTGCTGGTTCCCGTACTGCTGCTGCTGCTGCGGCTGGCCGTACTGGTTGGGCTGCTGCGGCTGGCCGTACTGGTTCGGCTCGCCGTACTGGTTCGGCTGGTTCGGCTGGTTGCCGTACGGGTTCGACTGCCCCGGCTGGTTCGGGTCGTTGGGGTTGCCGTACGGGCTCTCGGGAGGGGGCTGGGTCATGACAGGGGCTCCTAGGGTGGGGGCGACGGGCCTGGGGTCAGCGCTTGCGGTGCGGGTCGCGCAGCATGCGCACCCCGGCCCACGCGGCCAGCGGGACCGCGAGCACCAGGACGAGCAGGATGATCCAGGTCGTGGTGGACATGTCCGCACCGTACCGACTCGACACCCCCCTTCGGGACCGTGCCACGCGTCCGCACGGCGGGCGTCCGTCGCGCGCGCCCGGCCGGGAGGTAACGTGACGGCGCTCACCACCCGGCCCCCGGAGGAGATCCCATGTCCACGTCCACCACCGCGCGACCGACCGGGGGCGCGGCGCCACAGCCACGGCGCGACGCCCGACCCACCGCGCTCTCGATCGCCGCCTGGGTGCTCGTCGCCCTCGTCGGCGCCACCTGCTGGACCGTGCTGGCGCTGAGCCGCGGCGAGTCGGTCTCGGCGCTGTGGATGCTCTTCGCGGCCATCTCGTCGTACCTGATCGCCTACCGCTTCTACTCCCGCTTCATCGCCCGGCGGGTCCTGAAGCTCGACGACACCCGGGCCACCCCGGCCGAGCGGCTCGAGGACGGCACCGACTACGAGGTCACCGACCGTCGGGTGCTCTTCGGCCACCACTTCGCCGCCATCGCCGGCGCCGGACCGCTGGTCGGGCCCGTGCTGGCCGCGCAGATGGGGTACCTGCCCGGCACGATCTGGATCGTCGTCGGCGTGATCGCCGCCGGGGCCGTGCAGGACATGGTCGTGCTGTTCTTCTCGATGCGCCGCGACGGCAAGTCGCTGGGCCAGATGGTCCGCGAGGAGATCGGCGTGGTCGGCGGCACGGCGGCGCTGATCGCCGTGTTCGCGATCATGATCATCATCCTCGCGGTGCTCGCGCTGGTCGTGGTCAACGCGCTGGCCGAGTCGCCGTGGGGCGTGTTCTCGATCGGGCTGACCATCCCGATCGCTCTCCTCATGGGCTTCTACCTCCGGTTCTGGCGGCCCGGCAAGGTCCTCGAGGTCACCGGCATCGGCGTCGTGCTGCTCCTGCTCGCGATCATCGGCGGCGGTTACGTGGAGGCCAGCGCCCTCGGTGACACCCTCACCCTGTCCCCGCAGGTCCTCACCATCGCCCTGGTGGTCTACGGCTTCGTCGCCTCGATCCTGCCGGTGTGGATGCTGCTGACCCCCCGCGACTACCTGTCCACCTTCATGAAGATCGGGGTGATCCTGCTCCTGGCCGTCGGCCTGGTCCTGGCGCGTCCGGTGCTGGAGAACCAGGCCGTCACCGAGTTCGCCACCAGCGGCGAGGGCCCGGTCTTCGCCGGCTCCCTGTTCCCCTTCCTGTTCATCACCATCGCCTGCGGGGCCCTGTCCGGCTTCCACGCCCTCATCGCGTCGGGCACGACCCCGAAGATGCTGGCCAAGGAGAACCAGGTGCGGATGATCGGCTACGGCGGCATGCTGATGGAGTCCTTCGTGGCCATCTCCGCGCTGATCGCGGCCAGCGTCATCGACCAGGGCCTGTACTTCGCCATCAACTCCCCGGTGGCCGCGACCGGCGGCACCATCCAGGGTGCCTCCGACTTCGTCGCCGGGCTCGGGTTCACCCTGACCCCGGAGACCCTGCAGGCGGCCTCCGCGGCGGTCGAGGAGGACCTGGTCTCCCGCACCGGCGGCGCCCCGACGCTGGCGTTCGGCATCTCGCAGATCTTCGCCTCCGCCTTCGGCGGCGGGCTGGCGGCGTTCTGGTACCACTTCGCGATCATGTTCGAGGCGCTGTTCATCCTCACCGCCGTCGACGCCGGCACCCGCGTGGGGCGCTTCATGCTGCAGGACACCATCGGCAACGTGTGGAAGCGCTACGGCGACACCACCTGGAAGCCCGCCTCGTGGTCGGCCTCGGCGATCGTGGTCGTCTGCTGGGGCTACATGCTCTACGTCGGCGTCACCGACCCGCTCGGTGGCATCAACCAGCTGTTCCCGCTCTTCGGCATCGCCAACCAGCTGCTCGCCGCGATCGCGCTGACCCTGTGCGTGACGCTGTTCCTCAAGCACGGCTGGCTGAAGTGGGTCTGGGTGCCGGGCGTCCCGCTGGTCTGGGACCTGATCACGACGATGACGGCGAGCTACCAGAAGGTCTTCTCCGACAACCCGCTGATCGGCTACTTCGCCCAGGCCGACCGCTACCGGACCGCCCGCGACGCCGGTGAGATCCTCGCGCCGGCGACCGACGCGAGCCAGATGGACACCGTGGTCTTCAACTCCACCGTCAACGGGGTGCTGCAGGCCAGCTTCGCGACACTGACGCTGATCATCCTGGCCAACGCGGTCCTGATCTGGGTGCGCGCGATCAGCCGCGGCTCGCTGCCGACCACCGAGGTCCCGGCCCAGCCCTCGCAGCTGGTCGCCCCGGCCGACTTCATCGCCTCGGCCGAGGAGAAGGAGGCCGTGCGCGCCTGGGAGGAGCGCCAGGGCGCGGGCGTGGGGGCACGCCGATGAGCACGACCGTCGGGGGGCCCGTACGCCGGGCGCTGGCCGGGGTGCGCTGGTACGCCCGGGAGCTGAGCGGCGAGGCCAAGTGGGACGACTACCTGGCCCGCTGCGCTCGCGAGGGCGCCGAGCCGATGACCCGACGCGCCTTCGAGCGGCACCGCGACCACCTGCGGGAGAGCACGACCCAGGGCCGCTGCTGCTGAGCGGTCGTGCGTGGCCGCAGCCCCCGTCGGCCGGCGGGGGCTGCTGTCGTCCTGGCGCAATTGTCGGCTCCCGGCTGCACTACCGGCCGGTAACCGGTCGGGAGCCGACAATTGCGGAGCTACGACATCAGGCCCCGGCGTACGCCCCGACCATCCCCCGGTGCATCACCCGGTCGCCCACGACGCCCGCGTGGTCGGCGCGGTGCAGCACCGCCGAGTTGTCCCAGATCACGACGTCGCCGGGCGCCCACGCGTGGTCGAGGGTGTTGTCGGGGCGGGTGGAGTGCGCCAGCAGCGCGGCGACCGTCTCGTCGGTCTCCGCAGCCGACATCCCGCTGATCGACGAGCACCGCTTCGGGCTGGTCAGGTAGAGCGCCGGTCGCCCGGTGACCGGGTGCGGGCGGAAGACCGGGTGGTCGGCGGCGGCCTCGTCGTCGGGGCCGAGGTCGACGCCGGTCACGATGTGCCTGATCGTGCGGCCCTCGACCCGCTCCCGGAGGTCGGCCGGCAGCGTCTCGTAGGCGCGGTACTGGTTGGTGAACTGCGTGGCACCACCGGCCTCCGGGATGCTCACCGCGCGCAGCGCCGTGTACGCCGGGGGCTGTGCGACGTAGCTGGTGTCGACGTGGAAGTTGCTGACCGGCGCCTTGTCCCGCCCGACGTTGCTGATCAGGTTGAGGTCCGGGTAGCCGTCGAGCGGCGTCTCGCCGGTGGTGAAGGTCAGCTCGCCGAAGCCCTGCAGGAAGGCCAGGAACGCGTCGTCGTCGATCTGCTGGCCCGGCAGGACGGCCACGCCGTGCTCGGCCAGCAGCTCGCGCAGGCGGGTCCACAGCTCCGGCTCGGGGTGGGTCAGGTCGACGTCGGTCAGGCGGACGCCGACGGGCTCGAGGATCTCGGTCTTCATGGTCGCTCCTGGGGTCGGGGACTGGTGGGAGGGCGGTGGAGGGCGTCGTCGACGGCGAGGGCGAAGAGCCGGTCGAGACCGATGCCCGCGGCCTCGGCCATCACCGCCACGACGCTGGTGCGGGCGTAGGAGCAGTACAGGCCGGCCTCGAGGAAGTAGGGCTCGCCGTCGGGGTCGACCCGGAAGTCGAAGAGGCCGTAGTGCCGGCAGCCCAGCGCGTCGTAGCAGCGCAGGGCGGCCTCCTGGACCCGCGCGACGACCGGGTCGTCGTCGGCCACGATCCAGGCGTGCTCGGCGTCCTTGGCGACCAGGCCCAGCTCGCCGTCCTCGGCGCGGCGCAGCTTGTCGGCCTCGTCGCGGATCGGCTTGGTGGTCGCGTCCACGGCGTACTCCTCCAAGGGCAGCGCCACCAGCCGTCCCTCGACGTCGACGACGCCGCAGCGGACCTCGCGGCCGAGCTCGACGTAGGTCTCGACCAGCGCCCGCCGGGCGCCGACGGCGTGCGCGCAGGCGGCGTCGACCGCGGCGGACAGGTCGGCGTCGTCGCGCACCAGCGTGACGCCCAGGGAGTTGTCGGCGTCGACGGGCTTGACGACCACGGGCAGGTCGAGCCCGACCTCCTCGCCGGGCCGGACGACCTGCGACGTGGGCACCGGCACCCCGCGGGCGCCGACGACGGCCGAGGCGCGGGCCTTGTCGGCGCCCACCGCCATCACGTCGGGGGTGTTGCCGAGGTAGGGCACCCCGAGCAGGTCGAACAGTGCGCGGTAGTGCGTCATCCCGGCCACGCAGAACATCTGCGGCACCATCACGTCGGGCGCGATCGCCGCGATCCGGGCGACGGCGCCGGGCAGGTCGACCGGCCCGGCGGCCTCGATCGCGGCGGCAGACAGGTCGGCCGGGAAGCGCCACCGGCCGTCGGGCGTCACGTAGGCGACGTGGAAGGCGTACCGCGCGTCCGCGGTGGCCGCGAGGCAGTCGGCGGCGTAGAGGCGCGAGACGTCGGCGTAGAAGTCGCTGGTCGAGGAGCCCGCGAGGTGCAGGACCGTCGTGACGGCGTGGTCGGCCACGTCAGTCCCCCGCCGGCTCGACGAGCTTGCCGATGTTGAGGTCGATCTTCAGCCAGGGCCGCAGGCGGACCAGGTTTCCCAGCAGCAGGGCGGGCACGTGCACGTGGTGCAGCCACCAGAACGGCACCGGGTCGTCCGCGGCGAAGACCGCGTCGCGCCCGCCCCGCAGGGTGCGCAGCCGCGCGGGCAGCGTGCGCGGGTGGCGCAGGCCGAGGTAGAGCTCGTGGTAGGTCCAGTACGTCGGGCGCGCGCCCACCGGCGGCTCCAGCGCCGGGGCGTCGGCGGGGGCGTCGTCGAGGTAGGCCGCGGCGAGCCCGGGCTCGCCGTCGAGCAGCGTGATCGCGGAGTGGGTGCGCGGGTTGCACTCGATGGCGCGCACGACACCCTCGGCGTCCTCGATGAAGTCGAGGGAGACCTGGCCGGTGAACCCCCCGCCCTGGGCGGCGACGAACCGTTCGACCCAGTCGCGGATCCCGGGGTGGTCGACGTGGGCGTAGGTCAGCTGCCACGCCGAGGAGCGGCAGCAGACGTGCACCTGCAGCCGGCCGCCGCGCACGGTGCCGTGGGTGCAGTACTCGGCGCCCTCGACGAACTCCTGGAGGATCCAGGGCTGCTCGGGCGAGATGGGCAGGGAGCGTACGAACGCCTCGGTCGCGGCGCGGGTCGGCCGGGGCAGCGGGGTCAGGTCCAGGCGGCGCACGGGGTCGTACGGGATGGACTTCAGGATGTAGGGCCGCGGCCGGTCGGCGAGGTCGAGGTCGAGGACCTGCTGGGGGTCGGTGATCCGGTACGAGTCCGGCACGGCGAGCCCGGCGGCCACGGCGGCCTCGGCGAAGGAGGCCTTGTCGTCGACCATCCGCAGGTCCGCGGGGCCGAGGTGCACGACCTCGCAGCCGAGCGCCTGCAGCGCGGCCGAGGCGTCGGCGTCGGCGGTGCTCGACGCCGGGCTGCACACCGGCACGTACACGTCGGCGCCCTCGCTGCGCGCCACCTCGACCAGGGCCGCGGCGTACGCCGGGTCGGTCTCGTGCGGCACCACGCGGAAGGCGTCGACCGCCCGGGAGAAGCGGTGGGCGGTCAACCGGTAGCGACCGGACTCGACGAGGACGACGCGGTGCCCGGCGGCGTGGAAGGCGCGGGCCAGGACCAGCGACTTCGACATCTTCCCGCCGCTGACCAGGACCGTACGCCGGTCCGTCGACGTCGCACGCCCGGTGCGGCCACGGCGCAGCAGGGCGGCCGCGGTGACGACGGTGTCGACCGGCAGCGTGGCCTGGAGCAGCGCCAGCGCGCCCAGGGTGCGCCCCAGCGTCCACACCCGCGCCCCTGCGGCCGACGCCGTCGACACGCCGGTCAGACCCGTCGCAGCAGGGTCACGCCGTCGCGCAGGGGCACGAGCACCTGCTCGACCCGCGGGTCGGCAGCCACGCGCTCGTTGAACGCCGCCACCGCACGGCCGTTGGCCGAGCCGGGCTCGCCGGCCCACGGCTCGCCCTGCAGCAGCGTGTTGTCGACGCAGACCACGCCGCCGACGGCGAGGAGCCCGTCGTCGCCGGGGCCGGTGCCGAGCACGGCGTCGAGGTAGCCGGCGTACCCGGGCTTGTCGGCGTCGACGAAGACGACGTCGAAGCGCTCTCCTGCTGCCGCGAGGCGGCCGAGCGTGTCGGCCGCCGGGCCGACCTCGACCGAGATCCGGTCACCCACCGGGGAGCCGTCGAAGCACTCCCGGGCGAAGGCCGCGGTCGCCGGGTCGAGCTCGCAGGCTACGACCCGACCACCGTCGGGGAGCGCCTCGGCCATGGCCAGCGCGGAGTACCCGGTGAACATCCCGACCTCGAGCACCCGGCGCGCCCGCGTGGCGTGCACCAGGAAGGCCAGGAACCGTCCCTCGACGTGGCCGGAGAGCATCTCCTGCTCCAGGGTCAGACCGGCCCGGGCCGTACGGGCGTCCCAGTCGGCCCGGCGGGTCCGGCTCTCCAGGGCCTCCAGCGCGGGCGAGGCCGCGCTGGTGACCGCGGCGACGTACGGGTCCAGGCCGGCGACCAGGGCGGTGGCCCGGGCCAGGTCGGCGCGGACGTCGGCACCGACCCCGTCGACACCGGCCAGACGACGCTCGACCCGCTCCAGCAGGTCGGCGGCGATGCCCAGCGGCGTGACCGGGCGCGGGTCAGGCACTGGCGGCCTCGGGCAGCTCGGGGACCTGCGGGCCGGACTTCTCCGAGGAGGTGTACTGGTCGACGCCCTCGCCGCCGCGCGGGTAGCCCGCGGCGACCCGCTTGTGCTCGGCGAGGATGGTGCCGAGCTCCTCGACGGTGAGGTCGTTGACGAAGTGGCACGTGCCGATGGGGCGCGGCACCGCCGCGCGCAGCTTGCCGTCACGCGTCTGCAGGATCGAGGCCGTGGCCCGCTCCACGAGCTCGGCGGTGAAGTGCGGACTGTCGATGGCCAGGCCGAGGTGGCTGAAGAGCCCCAGCACGCGGTCGCGGTCCGCGGTGCTGATGTAGCCGCGCTGCTCGGCGATGGTGGCCGAGAAGGCCATGTCGACGGCGATCGCGTGACCGTGGAAGAGCGGAGGCTCGGGGGTGAGCTCGAGCGTCGGGCTCCAGGTGTGGCCGTAGGCGATGACCCGGTCGAGGTCGAGCTCGTGCAGGTTGGGCACCTCGAGCTCGAGCATGGTGCGGATCGCGTCGTAGGTGATCGCGTCGGAGACCTCGCGCAGGTGCTCGGAGCCCTCGGCGTACCCGAAGGCGCTGTGGAGCAGCTCCTCGCCGTACTTCTCCAGCGACTCGAAGATGCCGGCGTGGGAGACGGTGGCGATCTTGATGATCTCGGCGATGCCGTTGCGGACCTGGTCGACCGGCAGTGTCTGGAGCAGCGAGAAGTCCAGGAAGACCTTCTTCGAGGCGTGGTAGGCACCGAGCCGGTTCTTGAACTTGCCGTGGTTGGCGCCGACCTTGATCGACACCGACGCGTCGATCAGCCCGATCAGGGTGGTCGGGATGCGTACGTAGTCGGTGGTGCGCTTGTAGGAGGCGCAGGCGAAGCCGGCCACGTCGGTGGTCAGGCCACCGCCGACGACGAGGACCTGCTCCTTGCGGAGCAGACCGAAGTCGCTGAAGGAGTCGACGATGTCCTCCAGGGTGCGCAGCGACTTCGCGGTCTCCGCGATACGGACCTCGACCACCGTCAGGTCGATCCCGTGGTGGTCGAAGTAGGCCCGGGCCCGGTCGCCGTGGAGGGCCTGCACCTGCTCGTCGATCACCATCAGGCAACGCCCGAAGGAGCGGAAGGTGTCTGCGAGCTCGGTGCGGGCGGGGTCGAACACGTGGGGCGTGAGCAGCAGCGAGTAGTCGATCTTCTCGTAGGCCTCGACGTGGAAGGCGTTCTCGGTGGCCTCGAGCCTGGCCTGGGGGTCGCTCATGATGATCTCCTGTGGCCCGCGCGGGCCGGACGGGTGCGGTGGAGCGGTGCGGTGGGGCGGCAGGGGTACATCAGGGGTCGCTCTCGCGGAGCGTACGAGGGGCCTCCACGACCCGGGCGCGGGCCGGGTCGTGGGAGCGGGCCGCTCAGGCGGCGGCGAGGTACTCCTGCAGGTCGGCCAGGGTGAGCTGCTCGACGCGTCCGGAGGCTGCGGAGAAGTCGTGACCGGCGGTGTTCTCGTTCGGGAAGGCCACCGACGCGACCCCGGCGGCGTTCGCGGCCTGGACCCCGCCGACGTTGTCCTCGATCGCGACGCAGGCGCCCGGCTCCTCGCCGAGCTGCTCGAGGGCGTAGCGGTAGGCCGCCGGGTCGGGCTTGGAGGTCTCCACCTGCGTGGCGTCGACGACGAGGTCCAGCGCGGCGAGGTCGAAGTGGGCTGCGAGGGCGCGACCGAGCGCGTCGAGGTTGGCGCGCGAGGTGGTGGTGACCAGGGCGACCTTGGTGCCGGCCTCCTGGGCCTGGCGGATCGTCTCGACGACGCCGTCGCGCGGGGCGATCTCGGTCTCGGCGAGGGCGGCCTGGAAGAGCTCGGACTTGGTGGCGTGGACGGCCTCGGCATCGACGTCCTCACCGCGGCTGCGGGCGTACTCGGCGACGCGGTCCTTGCCGCCGTTGCCCTGCAGCAGCGCGGCGTACTCCTCCTGACCCCACTGCCAGTCCAGCCCGTGCTGGGCGAAGGCCCGGTTGAAGGCGTCACGCTGGATCTCGGAGGTGTCGGCGACGGTGCTGATGGAGCCGAGGAGGAGGGCGGTCATGGAGGTCCTGTCGTGAGGCTGTGCTGTGGAGGCGTCGCGGGGCCCGGGGACGTGGTCCCGGTGTGTGCGTCCCGACCCTGCCAGGGCCCCCCGCGGGAGGGACCCTCCGCACGGGTGGGCGGGCCCGGGGCGAGGACGTCCGCGGTGGGCCCCGACCCGTACGGTGACGGCATGCGGAGCGTATGCGTGTTCTCGGGCTCGGCGTCCGGACGACGACCGGAGTACGCCGCCGCGGCCACGGCACTCGGCGGCGAGCTCGCGGCCCGGGGTCTGCGGCTGGTCTACGGCGGCGCCCGGGTCGGCCTGATGGGGGCGGTCGCCGACGGGGCCCTGGCCCGGGGCGGCGAGGTGGTCGGGGTGATCCCGCAGGGCCTGGCCGAGCGCGAGGTCGCCCACGACGGGCTCGCCGACCTCCGCATCGTCGGCAGCATGCACGAGCGCAAGGCGCTGATGACCGAGCTGTCCGACGCCGTCGTCGCGATGCCCGGGGGCCTGGGCACCCTCGACGAGCTCTTCGAGGCCCTCACCTGGGCCCAGCTCGGCCTGCACGGGCTCGAGCACAAGCCGGTGGGCCTGCTGGACACGGCGGCCTACTGGACCCCGCTCCTCGCGCTCGTGGAGCACACGGTCGACGAGGGCTTCGTCGGACGACCGCGCCTGGACCACCTCCTCCGCGCCGACGACCCCGGCGCCCTGCTCGACCTGATGGCCGCCCGCGCCTGACCCCGCCCGGCCGGTCCAGGACGCGGCCTTGGTGGTCGAGGACCCAGCGACCGCGGTGGTCGAGGAGGGAGCGCCAGCGACCGTCTCGAGACCACGACCGGTGGGCTCGCGGCGCTTGGAGATGTCGAGCAGCACCCCGTCGCCCGTGCAGGCACCGGCCGCGATGTCACGGCTGGGGTAGGCGGTGACGTCGTGGCAGCCGCTGGTGGTGAAGGAGTAGCCGCCGCCCGGGTTGCCCCCGTTCTTGATGGTCTTCGGCGTCGACACCAGCTCGGCCCACCGGGGAACGAGGTCGGGATCTTGACCACGCTCATCTTGTCGTGCGGCTTGCGGCAGTCCGGGAACGAGTCGCTGGGGAAGTACGACGACACGAAGACGTTGGTGCCCTTGTCGTTCGGGGCCAGGGTGTGGGCGTGGGAGCCGCAGTCGGTCTCCACGTCGGCCACGTTGACCGGCACCGCCGGGTCGCTGATGTCGAAGACCCGGATGCCCTCCCAGCTGCTCTGCATCGTCGCCGTCTGGCTCACCGAGGTGAAGGTGTTGTTGCTGCGGCCGGAGTCGACGCTCAGCACGAGCAGGTCGCCGAGCACGGAGATGTCGTTCTGTGCTCCGGGGCAGACGACCTGCGTCACGATCGTCGGGTCCGACAGCTCGCTGATGTCTAGACGATGAAGCCGTCGTCGTTCCCGGCGTAGGCGTAGTCGCCCTGGAAGGCGATGTCGGAGTTGAACGACGTCTCGGCCGCGAAGGGGCCCTGCTTGGGCACGTCGGCGATCAGCTCGACGTTGTCGCTCGTGGCGACCTCACCGGACTGGAGCTCGGGCTCAGCGGCCTGGGCGTCGAGCGCACCGGGCGGGTCGCAGGCCTCGTCGAAGTCGTCGTCGGCCTGGCGCAGCTGCCGGGCCACCGCGGGTGGGCAGTCCTCCGGCGCGGCGGTCGCGGCCCGAGACGTACCGCCCTGGGCCGAGGCGGTGCTGAGGGCGGCGGGCAGGGTGGACGCGACGAGGCGACCAGGAGGGCGGACGCGGCGAACGGGCTACGGAGGCCCCAACGGCGCTGCGAGCGCAGGAGTGTGTGGTCCCGAGTCACGACACCGTTCCTTCCGAGAGAGTGGTGCATCGATGGGTGGGTAAGTCGTACCGTGCCGCCGTATGTAAAGACTCTCGGCACTCTTTCCTCGTGGGGCGTGACCCTCGCGCTGTCGGCGACCGGCCTCGTCGGCTGCTCGGCCACCTCCACCGAGGCGACCAGCACGACGCCGTCCGGGGCCGCCTCCGGGTCTGCGGCGCCCGGTGACGACGACGTGCTGGTCATCCAGCCCGGCGCACCCGGCGAGCCCGACGCGACCGGTGACGCCCTACGGCCGCCGGCGCCGGCTGCGTGGAACGCCACCGACGCGGGGTTCGTGCAGATGATGGTCCCCCACCACTCCCAGGCCCTGGAGACGTCGGCCCTGGCCCGGACCCGCGCCCGGGACCCGCAGGTGCGGGCCCTGGCCGAGCGGATCGACACGGCCCAGCTGCCCGAGATCCAGCTGATGACGGCCTGGATGGAGGAGCAGGGCGTCGCCCCCATGGACGGGATGGACGGCATGGACGGCATGGAGGACATGTCGGCGATGGAGGGGATGCTCAGCCCGGAGCAGATGGAGGAGCTCGCGGCGGCGCGGGGCGCCCGCTTCGACCGCCTCTTCCTGCGCGGCATGATCGCCCACCACGAGGGGGCGGTGTCGATGGCCGACGACGTCG
>JBKJPE010000160.1:0-3231 GCA_046595185.1 Nocardioides sp. | reverse complement strand
GAGAAGGTGTGGGGCGACGACCTGCGACTCGAAGGCGTGGTCGTCGAGATGCTGCACGGCGTCGACGACCTGCCCGCCCAGCTGCGTGACTTCGGTCCAAGCGCCGGACGCCGGGTCGGCGTCCTGGTCGACCACCTGGTGCCCGGGTCCAAGGAGAGCCGCGTCGCCGCCGAGGTCGCCGCCTCGCCGCTCGGCGAGCACGTCCTCGTCGTCGGTCACCCGTTCGTCGACGTGTGGGCCGCGGTGAAGCCGCAGCGCGTCGGCCTCGACGCCTGGCCCGAGATCCCCCGCTCCCTCGAGTGGAAGCACGGCATCTGCGCGGCGCTGGGGTGGCCGCACTCCGACCAGGCCGACGTCGCCCGGGCCTGGCAGCGCATCCTGGGGCGCGTCACGTCCTACGCCGACTGCGAGCCGGCACTGCTCGGTAGAGTCGAGGAGCTCATCGACTTCGTCACCGACGCCGACGCGTGACCCGTCAGGAGACCCCGTGGACCAGCAGCCCCCGTACCCCCCGCAGCAGCCCTACGGCGACCAGCCGTACGGGTGGCAGCCCGGGAGCCAGCTCAGCGCGACGGACCGCACCTGGGGTGGCGCCGCACACTGGAGCGCGCTGGTCGCCGCGTTCATCGCCCTGGCCTTCCTCGGCCCGCTCGTCGTGCTGCTGGTGCGCTCCGACTCCCCCTGGGTCCGGCGCCAGGCCGTGGAGTCGCTGAACTTCCAGCTGTCGATGGTCGTCTACGCCCTCGTCGGTGGGGTCCTGGCGGTCGTCCTGGTGCTCCTCACCGTCGGCATCGCACTGCTCCTCGTGATCCCGGTCGCCCTGGCCGCCGCCGCGTTCTGGCTCGTGTTCACCATCATCGGCGCCGTCAAGGCCTCCAGCGGGGAGGACTACCGCTACCCGCTGACCATCCGGATGGTCAGCTGACGAGCAGGGTCGGCGTCAGGGCAGCAGGTCCCGCGCCACGCCGTCGGCGAGCAGCCGGCCGCCGTCGGTGAGCACGAGCCGCCCCTCGGTCTCGACGACGAGTCCGCGCGCCACCAGGTCGGGCACCGACGCCCGGCCGTGCCGGTCGAGCACGGCCAGCGGCAGGCCGTCGCGCAGCCGCACCTCGAGCATCACCCGCTCCACCCGGCGGTCCTCGGCGGTGAGCACCTCCCGGGCCTGGGCGGGGCTGGCGTCGCCGGCCAGGCGCGCGGCGTACGCCGCCGGGTGCTTGACGTTCCACCACCGCACCCCGCCCACGTGCGAGTGGGCGCCAGGCCCGACCCCCCACCAGTCCCCGCCGGTCCAGTAGCCGACGTTGTGCCGGCACCGGCTACCCTGGTCCTCCGGCTCGCCGCGGGCCCAGTTCGACACCTCGTACCAGGCCAGCCCGGCCGCGCGCAGCCGCGCGTCGGCCACGACGTACTTCTCGGCCAGGTCGTCCTCGTCGGGCATCGGCAGCTCGCCGCGGCGCACCCGACGGGCCAGGGCGGTGCCGTCCTCCACGATCAGGGAGTACGCCGAGACGTGGTCGGGCTCGCACGCCAGGGCCGCGTCCAGGGTGGTCGACCAGTCGGCTGCGGACTCCCCCGGCGTGCCGTAGATCAGGTCGAGGCTGACCTGGGAGATCCCGGCCTCACGGGCCCAGGCGACCACCTGCGGGACCCGCTCGGGGTCGTGGGTGCGGTCCAAGGTTCGCAGCACGTGGGGCACCGAGGACTGCATGCCGAAGGAGATCCGGTCGAAGCCGGCCTCGCGCAGCGCCGCGAGCCGGGCCGGGGTGACGCTGTCGGGATTGGACTCGGTGGTCACCTCGGCCCCCGGCGCCAGGCCGAAGCAGTCCCGCACGGCGGCGACCACCCGACCGAGGTCGGCGGGCTCGAGGAGGGTGGGCGTACCGCCCCCGACGAACACGGTGGAGACCGCCACGTCGGCGTCGCCAAGGGCTTCGCGCGCCCGGTGGACCTCGGTCACGGCCGCCTCGGCGTAGGTCGCCCTGGAGGCTCCGGGGTGCTGCTGCGGGCCGAGCTCGTCGGCGGTGTAGGTGTTGAAGTCGCAGTAGCCGCAGCGCACGGTGCAGAACGGCACGTGCAGGTAGAAGCCGAACGGGCGCCGCCCCAGCTCGGCCAGGGCCGCGGCCGGCAGCGTCCCGTCGGCCGGCGCGGGCTCGCCGTCGGGCAGGGTGGACGGCACCCGGGCATCCTCCCACCCGGGTGCCGGTCCTCGGAGCCGGCCTGCTCAGACGGTGTAGAAGGAGGAGATCAGCTGCTGGTGGTTGTCCTCGACGACGTTGCGCTTGACCTTCATCGAGGGGGTCAGCTCGCCGGACTCGATGGACAGGTCGTGGTCGAGCACCTCCCACCTCTTGATGGTCTCCCAGCGGTTCAGCCGATCGTTGAGCGCGTCCACGTAGTCGCCGACCATCGACTGCGCCGCCGGCGACGACACGATCTCGCTGTAGCTGCTGCCGCCCATCGCGTTCTCCTCGGCCCAGGTCGCCATCGCGTCGGGGTCGAGGGTGATCAGCGCGACCACGAAGTTGCGCTCGCTGCCGAAGACCACGAACTGGCTGGTGTACGGGCACAGCGCCTTGAACTTCGACTCGATGGCCGAGGGGGCGATGTACTTGCCGCCGGAGGTCTTGAAGAGGTCCTTGATCCGGCCCGTGATGGTCAGGAAGCCCTCGGCGTCGAGAGTGCCCTTGTCGCCGGTGCGCAGCCAGCCGTCCTCGGTCAGCGTCGACGCGGTCGCCTCGTCGTTGCCCAGGTAGCCCTTCATCACCTGCGGCCCGCGCACCCACAGCTCACCGTCCACGTCGACACCCTGGTCCTCCCCCGTCTCGGGGTCGACGATGCGGTGCTCGGTGTTGGCGACCACGACCCCGACCGAGCCGGGCCGGTACTCCCCGGGGCGGGTGAAGTGGCTCACCGGCGACATCTCGGTCATGCCGTAGCCCTGGACGATCTCCACGCCCAGGCGCGCGGAGGCGGCCGAGGCGAGCTCCGCCGACAGCGGGGCCGCACCGGACACCACCTGGGTGAGCGAGGAGAAGTCGACCCCCTCGACGGCCGGGTGCTTGGCCAGCGCGACGACGATGGGCGGGGCGACGAAGGACCGGGTGATCCCGTACTGCGCGTGCGCCGACAGGAAGAGGGGCAGGTCGAAGCGCGGCATGGTGATGATGGTCGAGCCGGTGACCAGGCCGACGTTCATGACCACGTTCATCCCGTAGATGTGGAAGAACGGCA
>JBKJPE010000043.1:0-3094 GCA_046595185.1 Nocardioides sp. | reverse complement strand
CGGCGAGGCCCTGAGCCTCGGACGCGAGTCGCAGCGCATCAATCCCTACAGCGCCGCGAACCAGGCCATCCTCACCGACGCGCTCCAGCAGCTCGGCGACTACGGTCCCGCCCGCACGGAGCTGCAGACGATGCTGGAGCGCGTCGGTGAGGATGGCCTGGTTCGCGGCGCTGTAGGGATTGATGCGCTGCGACTCGCGCCCGAGGCTCAGCGCCTCGCCGAAGTCGTGTCGGGCCGCCGCCAGCGTGGCCTGCCCGGTCAGCGCCGCGGCGTTGTCCTCCGGCTCCAGCTGCAGCGACTCCGCAAGGGCGCCCTCCGCCTTGGCGTAGTACGACGGGTCGCCGGTGACGGCGGCCTGCTGGACGTAGACCGTGCCCAGCGACGCCCAGGCGGAGTGGTCCTCGGGGAGGTCGCCGAGGCGCTGCTGCAGGCCGGTGATCAGCCCGCTGAGATCGCCGTCCCCGGTCGCGAGGAACGCCGGCTGCGCCCCCGTCGCTGCGGCCGGGGCCGCCGTCTGGGCCGGGCCGCCGCGGGTGAACAGCAACCCGAAGGCGAGCATCGACAGACCGAGGAGGAACACGAGGGCGACCGTGCCGAGCCGACCCAGACGCAGCGTCATCACTGCTCACCATCCTTCACTTCGTGCTCGTCGTGGGCGACCCCGCGGTCCCCGTGGTCGTCCTGCAGCCTGCTCACGACGTTCGTCCCGACCCAGACTCCGACCCAGACTCCGACCCAGACTCCGACCCCGCGCCGGGCGAGGGTCGGTCCCCGGGACCGGCCTCCCCTGCCGGGATCCGTTCGACCAGCCGGGCCGAGACCACCACGTTGCTCGTGTACTGCTGCGTCGCGGTGTCGAAGGTCCCGCCGCACGTCACCAGGTACAGCCCCGGTCGTCCTCGTGCCTGGTAGACCTCCGCCGACGGGAAGCTGTCCTTGTCGTAGGCCTGCGCGTCTGTGATCGCGAAGACCGCCCGAGAGCCATCGTCGAGGCGGACCTGGACCCGACTGCCGCGGGTCACGCCGGAGAGCTGGTAGAAGACCGCGGGGCCGGTCGGGGAGTCGACGTGCCCGACGACGACCGCCGATCCCTGACGCCCGGGAACGGGACCTCCGCCCCACCACCCGATGTCGCCGTAGTCGTCGGGGACCTGCAGCGTGCTCCCGACCACGTCGAGCTCCGTCAGGTCCTGGTCGATACCGAGGCTCGCGATGGTGATCCGGGTGGGCTCCGCGACGTCCTGGGGCGCCTGCACCGTGGCACCACCCGACTGCAGTGGCCCGGAGGAGGCCAGGGGTGGCTCG
The DNA here is from genome assembly GCA_046595185.1 of Nocardioides sp. Lineage (GTDB taxonomy): Bacteria > Actinomycetota > Actinomycetes > Propionibacteriales > Nocardioidaceae > Nocardioides. The sequence continues at coordinate 1,789 of JBKJPE010000043.1, read as the reverse complement.
ATCACCGTGGTCACCCGGCGCGCCGCGCGCAGCAGTCGCCGGTCATCGGCGGTAAGCAAGTCACCACGCCGCTCCTGCGGAGCCTTGTCCCGGTCGGCCTGCTGGCTCCCGCCGACCGCGCTGTCCGCGGGTCCGGCATTGACCAGGCTGCTCCCCGCCCAGGTCAATAGGACGACAGACATCACCAGCAGTGCGCCCGTCGCCCAGGGGTGCGGTGCCGGGTGGCGGGGAGAGGTGGGTCGGGCCGCCAGCCGGGACGTATCAAGGTGCACGGGTCAGCTCTCGACCCCGGTGCGTCCACGGCGGTACATCACGAGACCGAGAACACCGAGCAGAGCGCCCAGCACACCGGCCGAGATCGGCAGGGCCGAGATCGACTCGCCCTCCGCTGCCGTGGTGGCGGCCGATGCCTGACGGGTCGCACCCGACTCGCCGCGCGCCTCCGCGGAGGACTCGGCGGCCATGCCGCCCCCGCCGGCGGCCACGCCACCAGACGGCACACCCTCACCCGAGCCCGAGTGCGGCAGCGCCACGTACGGGAAGCTCTCGGAGAAGGCCAGGTCGTTCTCGGCGACGCCGTCACCGGTGGCGAGCGCCTCGACGATCTCGCCGGTACGCACCGCGCCCTCGAGCGCCTGGATCTCGATGTCCACGACGTCGTCGGCCAGCCGGCGTCCGTTCGGGAAGCCGGCGTTGTCCCCACCCAGGACTCCGAGCGGGCTGGGCTCGGCGGCCGGCGGGATGGAGGTGTTGAGACGCAGCATCTCGGCGGGCGTGACCTCGCCCTGCGGCTTGTTGAGGCCCTCGATGCCCGTCAAGAAGATCGAGAAGATGTCATCGCGGGGCGCCGCAGGGGCGGGGATCCCGTAGATGGCCTCGATCAACTTGGGCAGCTCGGGGTCGTTGACCCGGTCCACGATCTCGGGGACGGTCGCGTCCTTCTCGGGCGGCAACGCGTTGAAGGCGTCCTTCAACCCCGCCGGGACGACCAGCTCGTTGACCAACGGCATGCCCAGGCGTGAGACCTGGACGTCGTCGCCCTTGAACGACTGGGTCCCGTCAGCGTTTCGGATCTGCATGCTGGGTCGCGACGTCGTGCTCCACACCCCGACCACCGGGTCGTCGCCGGCGGTCAGGTCGCTGTTCGGCACCTGAAGCGCGAGGCTCTGCACGTTGTAGCCGCTCAGGGTGTCGGCGCCCGTCTCGGACAGGTCGCCGCCGTAGAGCAGGTCGAAGACGCGAAGATCGAGGAAGAACGGGTCGTCGGCCTGACCGGCGAACGACTGGCCTCCGCCCTCGACCGGGGTGATCGCGGCCTGCCGCAACGCCTGGTAGTCCGGCATCGAGGCGTCGCCGACGTGCGAGGGGGCCACCGGCGCGTTCTCGATCAGAGTGACGGGGTCGCTGTTGGCGTTGATCTGCTCCAACGTGTAGGTCTGCCGCACGAGCAGGTTCTCATCGTTCAGCGTCGTCACCGGCCCGTTGTTGTACAAGAACGTGTCGGTGCCCCGCAGGTCGTTGGTCTTGAAGGTCCACCGGTACACGATGTCGGCCTTGGCATCGCCGTCGTTGTCGATGTTGATGTCGTAGTTCGCGTCCTCGGCGAACTGGTAGAAGTTCGGCCCGCCGGCCGGCTCCTCGAACGGCAGCCAGTTGGCTACGAGGGTCGTCGTGTCGGGCGCGTCGGGGCTGACGAACGCGTACACGTCGGTGTTGTCCGCGAGGGGATCGCCGGCGATGAGGGGTGCCTCGCGGTGGCTCGAGGCCGAGCCGATCTCTACCGCGAACA
>JBKJPE010000038.1:0-12780 GCA_046595185.1 Nocardioides sp. | reverse complement strand
CGCTCGGGCGACATCGAGGAGGTCCCGAAGGAGGAGCGGGCCACCACCTGAGCACCGGCGTGGGTGGACCACGTCACAGGGGACGCCCGGCCGCGCGTCGGCGGCGCGTGGCACGATGCCCGGCATGACCAGCGCCCCCCTGACCGCGACCACCTCCGCCGACCCGGCCCAGGACCCCTCGGAGGCCGGCCGCACGTTCCGTACCGTCGGCGTGATCGGCCTCGGCACCATGGGTGCCGGGATCGTCGAGGTCTTCGCCCGGCACGGCTTTGCCGTGATCGGCCTGGAGGTGGACACCGACGGTGTCGACCGAGGACGCCAGCACCTCGAGAACTCCACCGGGCGAGCCGTCAGCCGCGGCAAGCTCGGCGAGGACGAGCAGGCCGAGCTGCTCGGCCGGGTGCGCTACGCCACCGAGATCGGCGACCTGGCCGAGGCAGACCTGGTCGTCGAGGCCGTGGTGGAGTCCCTCGAGGTCAAGAAGGGCATCTTCCGGGCGCTGGAGCAGGTCGTCGCCCCGGGCGCGGTCCTGGCCACCAACACCTCCTCGCTGTCGGTCACCGAGATCTCGACCGCCAACGCTCATCCCGGGCGGGTGATCGGCATCCACTTCTTCAACCCCGCGCCGGTGCAGGGCCTGGTCGAGGTGGTGCGCACGGTGGTCACCGAGCCCGCCGTCCTCGAGGACGTCACCGCCCTGGTCCGCTCGCTCGGCAAGAACCCGGTCGTGTGCGGCGACAAGGCCGGCTTCATCGCCAACACCCTGCTGTTCGGCTACCTCAACCACGCCGTGTCGATGTTCGAGCAGCGCTACGCCACGCGCGAGGACATCGACGCCGCGATGCGGTTCGGCTGCGGCTACCCGATGGGCCCGCTGGCCCTGGTCGACCTGATCGGCCTCGACACCACGTACCAGATCCTCGAGACGATGTACCGCCAAGGACGCGACCGCCTGCACGCCCCGACGCCGATCCTCAAGCAGATGGTCACCGCGGGCATGCTCGGCCGCAAGAGCGGTCGCGGCTTCTACACCTACGAGGCGCCCGACAGCCCCCGGACGGTCCGCGACGACCAGACCCCGGGCGCGGACGACCAGCCCGAGCTGCGCCACCACGTCCGCACCGTCGGCGTGGTCGGCACCGGCACGATGGCCACCGGCATCGTCGAGGTCTTCGCCAGGGGCGGGTACGACGTGGTCTACGTCGGCCGCTCCGCCGACAAGGTCGACGGTCTCCGCGCCGGCGTCGAGCGCTCGCTGGACAAGGCGGTGCAGCGCGGCAAGATCGAGGAGTCGGTCAGGACCGAGGTGCTCGCCCGGCTGACCGGGTCGACCGCGCTCGACGACCTCGGCCAGGTCGACCTCGTCGTCGAGGCGATCGCCGAGGACCTCCGGGTCAAGACCACCCTGTTCGAGAACCTCGACGAGATCTGCAAGCCCGGAGCCATCCTGGCCACCACGACCTCCTCGCTGCCCGTCATCGCCTGCGCCCGTGCCACCGAGCGCCCGCAGGACGTCGTCGGGATGCACTTCTTCAACCCGGCGGCGGTGATGAGGCTGGTCGAGGTCGTCTCGACGGTGGCCACCTCGCCGGAGGTCACCGAGACCACCCAGGCGCTCGTCGGCAGGCTCGGCAAGGTCGCGGTCTCCTGCGGAGACCGTGCCGGGTTCGTCGTCAACGCGCTGCTCTTCCCCTACCTCAACGACGCGGTGCGGATGCTCGAGGCCCACTACGCCTCGGCCGACGACATCGACACGGCCATGAAGCAGGGCTGCGCCCTGCCGATGGGACCCTTCGAGCTGCTCGACGTGGTCGGCAACGACGTCTCGCTGGCCATCCAGCGCGAGCTCTACCTGGAGTTCCGCGAGCCGGGCTTCGCCCCGGCCCCGCTGCTCGAGCAGCTGGTCACCGCCGGCTACCTCGGCCGCAAGACGCAGCGCGGGTTCCGGGACTACTCCCACCGCTGAGGGAGCGCACGGCCCCGGCTCAGGGCGCGGTGGGCTGACCGGTATGGGGTCCGTAGATCGCGTCGAGCCCGGACCAGTAGGCCTCGCCGAGCTCGCGGGTCTCCGTCGCCCCGGCGCGCAGCACGGGGTCCAGGAGCCCGCGGCAGCCGGGTCCTGCGCAGTCGGCGAACCGTCGGGAGTCACGCTCCAAGGCGGCCTGCACCTCGGCGTGGTCGGGGTCGCCGTAGACGTTCTCGAGCTGTGCGGGGTCCTCCCGCAGGTCGTAGAGCTCGCCCTCGCCGTCCCGGTAGAGCGAGAACGACCACCGCGCGGTGCGCAGCCCGGTGGAGGTGAGCGGGCCGGACCCCGGGAACTGCGTCTCGGCCTGCGCGCGCTGGTCAGCGTCCGGACGCGCGCCCAGCGGGGTGGTCGGGACCGTGCTGGGGTCACGCCGCGTGTCCACCGGGGGCGTGCGCGGGTCCCCGTCGGGGTTCTCCGGCAGCGTGGGCTGGACGGCGGCCAGCGGGGCCACCGCCTCGGTGACGACCGGGACGTCCCAGCCCTGGTCGCCGGCCAGCATCGTGGTCCACAACGAGCGGCCGTCCGGCCGTACGGGTGGCTGGGCGCCGGCGACGTCGAGGATGGTCGCGGTGACGTCGACGGTGGAGACCGGGTCGTAGCGGGTCTCGCCGGTACGCAGCCCCGGCCCGGTGACCAGGAAGGGCACCCGCAGCGACGGCTCGTGCGACTTGGTCTTCCCGGTGCGCTGGCGGTGCTCACCGAGGAAGTAGCCGTTGTCGGAGGAGAACATGAAGATCGTGCGTCTCCACTCCCCGGTGCGCTTGAGGGTGGCCACGAGCCGCGCCACCTGCTGGTCCATCACGTAGACCGACTCGGCACGCTGGCGGGTGACCAGCGTCAGCGCCTCCCGCTCGGCCGGGGTCAGCTCGGGCAGGTCACGGAAGAAGGGCGGCTTGTCGCTGACGTCGGCCTCGGCCGGGCCCCCGTCGCGCGGCATCCCCGAGGCCCGGACGATCTCGTCGTCGAACATGCCCTCGACCCAGTCCGGACGCGCCGGGGTGGAGAAGCCGTCGTAGACGCCGTCCTGCTCGGTGATGCTGGCGGGGTCGTCGGGCTCGAACGGGCGGCCGTGGTGCGGGGCGACGTAGTTGACGTTCATGAAGAAGGGCCGGTCGGCCCGGTGGAAGCCCCGGGCCATGTCCACCGACATGTCACCCACGGTGTCGGTCTGGTACTCGCCGTCGGTGGAGGTGTCGACGGTGCCGTTGAGGTTGAAGGGCGTGTGGAAGTAGTGGTAGGTCCCGCCGCGCAGCTTCCTGCCCTCGTACTGGGCCCGGCCGGGGTTCTCGATGGCGGCCCGCCAGTCGCTCCAGCCCCGCGGCACGTAGTCGTAGGACGGACGGCCGGAGACCAGCGAGCGGTCCTTGCCGTAGCCGTTGAGGTACTTGCCGATGAAACCGGTCTCGTACCCCTCGCGCGCCAGCGAGGTCGCGACCGTGCGGGAGTCGTCGAAGGCCGCGTAGCCGTAGGGGTCGGTGACCTTGTAGACCCCGTGGTTGTGGGTGTACTGACCGGTGAGCAACGACGCGCGCGCGGGGCAGCACAACGGGAAGGGACTGAACGAGCTGGCGAAGGTCAGTCCGCGCTCGCCGACCAGCCGGCGCACCGCGGGCGCGAACTGCAGGTCGTCGACGCGCATGTCGTCGGTCATCACCATCACGACGTTGGGCCGACCACGGAGTGCCGGTGCCGGTGCCGGTGCGGGCGCCGCGGCCTCGGCGGCGCGGGCACGGCTCGAGCCGTTCGGGGAGGGGGCCCCGACCGCGACGAGCAGCGCGGCCAGCGCGGCGGCCACGAGCAGGACCAGGGTAGGGCGGGACGGGCGGGGGAGTGCGAGGGGCATCGGCACAGGTCTCCAGGGGTCGCCCCACGATAGGTCGTCGGACCCCGGAGTGGCCGGGAAGACCCGCAGCCGGTGCGGCGGCGTCCGGCGCCGTGGGCGCCGTCAGCGACCCCAGCGGTACGGCGGCCGCGCCCGCTCCGGGGTCCACGGCGTCAGCCAGGCGGACGCCGGCCAGCCCTCGCGGGCCGCCACGAGCTCGTACATCGTGGCTCCGTCGAGGTTCTCGCGCACCACGTCGGCGTGCCCGGCGTGGCGCGCCAGCTCCTCGAGCAGGTGCAGCCAGACCCAGCGCACCGACCAGACCACGTCGGGCGGGTTCCAGGGTGCGGGCGTCGCCGGCACCGCGAGGTCGGGGTCGGTGGTGCTGACCGCGTCGAGGACGTGCGCGCACACCTCGTCGAAGTCCCCCAGGGCCGCGGTGAGCGTGTCGTCGGCGGTCCAGGTCCACGCCGCCTCCTGCTCGGCCCACTGCACCTCGGGCGGGCGTGGGTCCACCCAGGCCTCCGGGGCCGCACGGACCTGCTCCAGCCAACCGCGCTGCGTGCTCGTGGCGTGCTTGAGCAGGGCGCCCAGGCACAGCGCGCTGCGCCCGCCGGCAGCAACCCCCAGCTGCTCGTCGGTGAGCCCGAGGACGACCACCCGGACGGCGTCCTGCTGCTGGACCAGGAAGGCTCGCAGCCCGTCGCGCTCGTCGCGGACCGCGGGTGCCTGGGCCGGCATCAGCGGATCCACGCCCGGTCGGTGGTGGACCGGGCGGCGTGCAGGTCGCGCAGCAGGCAGACCTCTGCACCGTGGTGCACGACCTCCCGGGTGAGGACCAGGACCAGGGTCGCGAACGGCTGCTCCGCCCACGGTCCCTCCGCCGGACCACAGGGGCGGGCCAGGTCCTCGCTCCCCAGACCGGCGACGTGGTCGATCCAGCGGGTCATCTCCCGGTCGAGCTGCGCCAGCGCCTCCTGGGCGGTGCCGGCGTACTCCCAGGTCTCGTAGGAGGCCGGAGGGCCGCCGGCGTGGGCGGCGTTGCGCACGGCGAGGACGCCCACGACCACGTGCGCCAGGCGCCAGGCGATGGTCGTGACGGGGGCCGGGACCGGCTCGGGGAAGGCGAAGTCGACGGTGTGGGCGCCGACGCCGGCCTGCACCGGCGCGTGCGACGTGCCCCGAGGACGCACGCTCCAGGCACCCGGCACGGGCTCCCACAGGTACTCCTCGTCGGTGAGGCCCTCGAGGCGGGGGCGCAGCTGCTGGTCCCAGTGCGAGGTCAGCTGCTCGAGCAGCGTGTCGGGGCGGAGCGGCGGTGCGGGCGGGGCCGCGCTGGTGGTGGTCATGAGGACACCCTCCCGGCAGATGCGGACCGTTTCGGTCCGCGTTCGAGGGCAGGATGTGGTCATGGGCGAGGACGGGCACCGCACGACGGAACGGGTGCTCCACCTCCTGGGGCTGCTCCAGCAGCGGGCGGTGTGGACCGGGCCCGAGCTGGCGGGCCGGCTCGGCGTGACCACCCGCAGCGTCCGTCGCGACGTCGACCGGCTGCGTTCACTGGGCTACCCCGTCAACGCCGCCCCGGGCCTCGGCGGTGGCTACCGGCTCGGAGCAGGGCGGGCCCTGCCGCCGCTGCTGCTCGACGACGCCGAGGCGGTCGCGACCGCGGTCGCGCTGCGGCTCGGTGCCCGGGGGACCGTTGCCGGAGGGGGCGAGGCGGCGCTGCGGGCGCTGGCCAAGCTCGACCAGGTGCTGCCGACCCGGCTGCGGGAGGAGGTCCGGGCGCTGCAGTCGGCGATCTCCACGCTGGACGGCGGTGTCGAGGAGGTCGAGGCCGACCTCCTGCTGCTGCTGGCCCGCGCCACGCGCGACCACGTCCGGGTGCGGGTCGGCTACGTCGACCGGGCCGGGGCACCGACCCGGCGCCGGGTCGAGCCGTACGGCCTGGTGGCGACCGGGCGGCGGTGGTACCTGATGGCCTGGGACCTCGACCGTGACGACTGGCGCACGCTGCGCCTGGACAGGATGCGCGACCCCGAGGCCACCACCTGGCGCTTCCGACCGCGCGAGCACCGGGACCCGGCCGAGCACGTCCAGCAGGCGATCACCGTGTCGGCCTACCGGGTCCAGGGCCGGGTCCGGGTCGCCGCTCCGGCCGCGGTCGTCCGGGCCCGGACCACCGCAGCCTCGGTGCGGGTCGAGGAGGTCGACGCCGGCTCCTGCCTGCTGCACGCCGGCTCCGACGACGCCGACGCGCTCGCCCAGCACCTCGCGCTCCTGGGCCTCGACCTGGAGGTGCTCGACCCGCCGGAGCTCGTCGAAGCGGTGGCCCGGCTGGGGGAGCGGATGCTGCGCGCGGCCGGGCGCTGAGCCTGGCGCCGTGCTGGCACCGGTCCGTACGATGCTGGTATGGCGCTTGTGCTGATCCTGCTGATGCTGGCCGCTGCCGTCGCCCTCGTGGTGCGCTCCTCGAACAAGGGCAAGGCCCGCGAGCTCGAGCGCCAGCAGACCGCGCTGGAGCCCGTCCGCAAGCTGGTCGACGAGGACGTCACCGCGCTCGGCACCGAGCTGCAGGACCTCGACCTCGACATGGCCGGGCAGGAGCTCGACCGCGGGGCCACCGCCGACTACCAGCGTGCGCTGGACGCCTACGAGGCCGCCAAGAGCGCCGCCTCGCGGATCACCGAGCCCGAGCAGGTCAAGAACGTGACCGAGATCCTCGAGGACGGTCGCTACGCCATGGCCTGCGTCCGGGCGCGGGTGGAGGGACGGGCGCTGCCCACCCGCCGCCAGCCGTGCTTCTTCGACCCACGCCACGGCCCCTCGGACCGCGACGTGCTGTGGGCGCCCGGCGGCGGTGCGCCGCGTGACGTCCCGGCCTGCACCCTGGACGCCGAGCGCGTCGAGGCCGGGGCGGAGCCCGACTCGCGCAAGGTGCTCGTCGGCACCGAGCGCCGTCCGTACTACGAGGCCGGCGGCGCGTTCCAGCCCTACGCGGCCGGCTACTTCGGGATGGGCGCGATGAACTTCATGTTCGCCGGGATGCTGCTCGGCGGGGCCTTCGGAGGGTTCGGGGGCGGCGACTACGGCGGTGACTACGGCGGCGGCGACGGCGGAGACACCGGGGGCGACGTCGGGGGTGGTGACGGCGGCGGGGGCGACTTCGGCGGCGGGTTCGGCGGCGGCGACGGCGGCGGGTTCGACTTCGGTGGTTTCGGCTTCTAGGCGCGCCGGTGCCGCCGTCCGGGCGGTCCTGGCGGCGGTCGTCCTGGTCGCGGTCGTGGCGGGCCCTGCCGGTGCCGCGGGGGTGACCCTGCCGGACCCGGCGGCCGACCTCGACTACCAGCTCGGCGGGGACCGGGACGTCCCGGCCTCGGTCGGCACGGTCGTGCGCGACCGCACCGCCGAGCCGAGCGGCCTCTACGACGTCTGCTACGTCAACGCCTTCCAGACCCAGCCCGACGCGAAGCGCTTCTGGCGCGAGCACTGGGGCCTGGTGCTCAAGCACGGCGGGGACCCCGTCGTCGACGGCGCCTGGGGCGAGTGGCTGCTGGACCTCCGGACCCCCGCGAAGCGGGAGCGGCTGGCCCGGGTGGTCGGCGGCTGGGTCGAGGGGTGCGCCACAGACGGCTTCGACGCCGTCGAGCTGGACAACCTGGACTCCTTCACCCGCAGCCGCGGGCTGCTGGACCGTCGCGACGCGCTGGCGTACGCCCGGCTCCTCGTGGCACGCGGTCACCAGGCCGGCCTGGCGGTGGCCCAGAAGAACCTCGCCGGCTACGACGGGACCGGGCTCGGTTTCGACCTGGTCGTCGCCGAGGAGTGCGGGCGCTACGCCGAGTGCGGGGCCTACACCGAGGACTTCGGCGACGCGGTCCTCGCGGTGGAGTACCGCCGGTCGGACTTCCGTCGGACCTGCCGCAGCGTGGGCGAGCAGGTGCCGGTGGTGCTGCGCGACCGCGACGTCACGCCGGGAGGCGTACGCCGCTTCTGCTGACCCGGCCCGGTCCTCGGCTCAGTCCTCGGCGGAGCGGCGGGCCCGGTAGGCCGCGACGGCGTTGCGGTTGCCGCAGGACGTGGAGCAGAACCGGCGCGACCGGTTGCGGGACAGGTCGAGCACGACGCCCTCGCAGGCGTCGTCGGCGCACACGCCGAGCCGGCCCATCTCCTCGGCGCGGATCACGTCGACCATCGCCATCGCCGTCTCGGCCAGGATCCGGGTGACCAGGTGGGTGTCGGGGTCCACGCAGTGCAGGTGCCAGTCGTACCCCTCGTGGCGCACCAGCTGGGGCAGCGCCCGGGTCTCGGCCAGCATGGCGTTGACCAGGCCCACGGCCTCGTCGCGCTCGGCGACGAGCAGGGCGCGGAGCCGGGGTCGCAGCGCCCGTACCTCCGCCAGCTCGGCCTCGTCGGCGTCGTGGCGACCGCTGTAGCCCAGCTCGTCGAAGAGCGCGGCCAGGTCCGTCACGCTCTGCAGGGTGTCCGGCTCGAGTGCGGTGTTGGCCAGCAGCACGGCGGCGTGCAGGGCCACGTCAGTGTCATGGGCGAAGGCCATGTTGACAGGTTACCGCACCCGGTCGTAGCGTCATGTCCCATGACGACGATGACTCATGACGCGTCCCGGGGGGTGCGTGGTTCCCGCACGTCGAGCGGACTGATGATCGCCCTGGTCTCGGCGGTGAGCTTCGGGCTCTCCGGCGCCGTGGGTCGCGGGCTGCTCGACGCCGGGTGGAGCTCCGGCGCGGTGACGCTGGTGCGGGTCGGCCTCGGCGCGGCCCTCGTGCTGCCGCTCGGGGTGCGCGCGCTGCGTGGTCGCTGGCACCTGCTGCGCCGCAGCGCCGGCACGGTCGTGGCCTACGGCGTGCTCGGCGTCGCCGGTGCCCAGTTCTGCTACTTCTCGGCCATCCAGTACATGCAGGTCGGCCCGGCCCTGATGATCGAGTACACCGGTCCGGCGGCCGTCGTGGTCTGGATGTGGGTGCGCCACGGGCAGCGCCCGTCCCCGCTGACCGTCGCCGGTGCCGCCGTCGCCGGGGTCGGCCTCGTGCTCGTCCTGGACGTGGTCTCGGGCGCCGACGTGAGCCTGGTCGGCGTGCTGTGGGCACTGGGCGCGATGGTCGGCCTCGCGGCCTACTTCGTCATCTCCGGCTCGCACGACAACGGGCTGCCGCCGCTGAGCCTGGCCGCAGGCGGCCTGGTGGTGGGTGGTGTCCTGCTCGGCGCGCTCGGCGTGGTCGGGCTGCTGCCGATGACCGGCACCACCACCGACGCCGTCTACGACGGGCGCGCCGTGACCTGGTGGGTCCCGCTGCTGGTGCTCGGCGTCTTCAGCGCCGCGGTCGCCTACGTGAGCGGCATCGAGGCCAGCCGCCGACTCGGCTCCCGCCTGGCCTCGTTCGTGGGGCTGACCGAGGTGCTGGCCGCGGTCGTGATCGCCTGGATCCTCCTCGACGAGCTCCCCGGTCCGCTGCAGCTGGCCGGCGGCGTGCTCGTCCTGGTCGGGGTGGTCGTGGTCAAGGCGGGCGAGCAGGACGTCGCCGCGACGGTGGACCGCCCCGAGCCCACTCCCGCCTAGCCGAGGTGCCGCTCGCGACCGGCCGAGGTGCCGCTCGCGACCGGCCGAGGTGCGCCCTGCGGCCGTACGGGCGGCGAGTCGGCGACGGTCCGAGCGTCCGCAGCTGAGTCCTCGCGTGTCCGCAAGGGAGCTCTCGGCTGTCTGGGACGGCGCTCTCGGCCGTCCGCGAGCGTCATCTCGGCGGGTGGTCGGGTTAGCGGACGTCCTGGCGGCGCTGGACGACCTCGCGCAGGATCAGCATCACCGCCGCTGCCGTGGGGATCGCCAGCAGCGCCCCCACCACCCCCAGCAGCGCCGCACCGATCAGGGCCGCGATCACCGCGACCGCACCCGGGATGTCGACCGAGCGCGACATCACCCGCGGGTACACGACGTAGTTCTCGAGCTGCTGGTAGATCAGGAAGAAGATGACGCAGGCCAGGCCGGTACGCACGTCCGTGGCGAAGCCGATGGCGCTGACCACCACCGCGCCCAGGGTGGCCCCGATCATCGGGATGACGTCGAGCAGCGCGACCACGAAGGCCAGGGCCACGGCGTACTCGGCGAGGCCGACGACGAGCAGGAAGACCAGCGAGACCGCGCCGGCGGTGACCGCGACCACGAAGGCGCCGGCGACGTAGCCGCCGATGTTGGCCACGACCTGGTCGGCGAGCCGGCTGAAGCGGTCGCGCCGCGAGGCCGGCACCAGGGCGTACAGTGAGCGCTTGGTGCGGTGCAGCGACGCCAGGAAGTAGAGCGTCAGCACGAGCACGATGAAGACGTTGAACAGCGAGCTGAGCAGCCGCAGCCCGAAGCCGAGGACGCCGCCGAACAGCGGGCCGATGAAGTTGCCCTCGGCGACGTACTCCTCGAGGTTGCCGATGAGGTCGTACTCGTCGTCGAAGGCCTGGATGCGCGGGTTGCCCTGCAGCTCGTCGAGCCAGCCCGGGGCGTTGCTGGTGATGGCGGCGACCTGGTCGGCGATGACCGGGACGATCGCGAGCACGAAGAGCGACAGCACGCCGACCACGCCGACGGTGACCACCAGGACCGACGGACCACGACGGACGCCGTGCCGTTCGAGCCACTCCACCAGCGGGTTGAGCCCGGCCGCGAGGAACAGGGAGGCCACGATCAGCACCAGCACGGAGTGGACGGTGAGGAGCGCCAGGCCCACCAGGTAGGCGGAGAGCAGCCCGAGCCCACCGACCAGGCCGACGTAGTACGGGGAGTGTCGCTCGAAGGGCCGCCCGGGCTTGCCGAGGTGGAGCGGCGCCTCGACGGGGTCGTCGCCGGCCCCGGCGTCCAGCGACGAGGCCCCGCCTGCCGCGCCGGACCGGCCGGCCGGGGAGGTCGGGGCCGGGCCGGGGGACCCGTCCGCGGCGTCCGGGCGGGGCGCGGCCGACGGGTCCTGCGTCACTGGGCCTTCTTGCTGCCCGACCCCGGACCGGCCGGGCTGGCCTGCTCCGCGGCGGGGTCCGCCGCCTCCTCGTCGTCGGCGAAGCTGGAGATGACGTCGCGCAGCGAGGCCAGCTGGGCGGTGATGGCGTCGCGCCGCTTGCTCAGGCGACCGACCTCCATCTTCAGGGTCTCGACCTGGCGCTCGAGGTCCGCGTCCCCGGCGGCCCGCACGGTGTCGGCCTGGCTGCGGGCGGCGGCCACGACCTGCTCGGCCTCGCGTCGGGCCCGGTGGAGCAGGGCCTCGGCCTCCTTCTGGGAGGAGGCACGGTGCTCGGTGGTCTGGCGGGTGGCCTGGGTGGCGCGCTCCTCGGCGGCGTTGGCGCGCTGCTCGGCCTCCTCGACCAGCCGGCGGGTCTCGGACGTGGCGCTGCTGTGGTGGTCGGTGGCCTCGCGGGCCAGGCGTTCCTTCTCCACCGCGAGCGTGCGACGGGCCTCCTGGACCTCGCGGTCCGCAGCGGCGCGGGCCTGCTCGGCCTCGCGGGTCGCGGCCGTGCGCAGCTCGCCGGCCTCCTGCTGGGCGGCCAGGCGCACCTGGTCGGCCTCGCGCGTGGCCGCTGCGACCAGGTCGGAGGCCTCCGCACGGGCCAGGGTGCGCTCCTGCTCGGCGTCGGCGGTCATCCGGGACCGGGTCTCGTCGAGCTCGCCGAGCTGGACGCTGCGCATGTCCTCGGCCTCGTGGGCGGCCTCGGCGCGGATGGCCTCGCCGTTGCGGGCGGCCTGCTCGCGGATGTCGTGCGCGTCCTTGAGCGCCTGCTCGCGGATGTCGTCGGCCTCCTCCTCGGCCAGGCGCAGCAGCGCGCTGGCGCGGCCACCGAGCCCGGAGTACGAGGGGGTCCGCTGCTCCGAGAGCTCCTCACGGGCCGCGGCGAGGTCGGCCTGCAGCGCGCCGAGCTGCTGCTCGGCCCGGGCCAGGCCCGAGGTCGCGGTGGTGTGCTCGGACACCAGCCGACCGACCTGCAGGTCGACGGCGTTCTTGTCGTAGCCGCCGCGGCGCACGACCGGGAAGGTCGGGCGGGCCGGCGGCACGGTGCGTCCTGCGGGCGCGGTCGGTCGCGCGGTCGGTGCGGACTGGGCGCCCGTCGGCGTCTCGTCCGCGGTGGGCCGGGTGGCCCGGACTGCGGGGATCCGCTGCGTCGACTCGGCGTCCGGCGAGCTGCCGGGGCGTCGGGGGCCTTCCGTGGCGCCCTGGTCGAGGTCGGGCTCCTGGTCGAAGATGGACAGTCCCTGGTCGCTCATGTGCAGCACCTCTTGCGTAGCGTCGTGGTGCGGGCCGGCCCGCCCGCAACGCCCATGATGCTGGATCGGGCCTCGCCGCGCAGCCTGTGCGGGGCGCGACACGCCCGCGGGAACGTCACACCGGGCGCCGCGGCGCGGCCGGGATCCTCCCGACCTGCGAGGACACCGCCGGTTCCCGCCCACCTGGTCGGTCGAGGACGCGACCCACGCCGTCTTGCCTGGCGGACCGGGTGCGGACCGGGTGGTGCCTCAGACCCCCCGGAAGCGGTTGATCGCGACGAGGTGCTGCTCGCGGAGCTCGTGGTCGCGCACGCCGAGCCCCTCCTCGGGTGCCAGGCAGAGCACGCCGACCTTGCCCTGGTGGAGGTTGTGGTGCACGTCGAGCGCGGCCTGGCCGACGTCCTTGAGCGCATAGGTGCGCGAGAGGGTGGGGTGGATCATCGCCTTGGCGATCAGCCGGTTGGCCTCGAAGGACTCCCGGTAGTTGGCGAAGTGGCTGGAGATGATGCGCTTGAGATTCATCCACAGGTAGCGGTTGTCGTACTCGTGCATGTAGCCCGAGGTCGAGGCGCAGGTGGTGATGGTGCCGCCCTTGCGGGTCACGTAGACGCTGGCGCCAAAGGTGTCGCGGCCCGGGTGCTCGAAGACGATGTCGATGTCCTCGCCGCCGGTGAGCTC
>JBKJPE010000118.1:0-3076 GCA_046595185.1 Nocardioides sp. | reverse complement strand
GTCGTCGCGGTCGTCGCGGTCATCGCGGTCATCGCGGTCATCGCGGTCATCGCGGTCATCGCGGTCGCCCTGGTCGTCGCGGTCGTCCTGGCCATCCCGGTCGCCCTGGTCGTCGCGGTCGTCCTGGTCGTCGCCGGTGGTGGGCGTGGGGGACGCGCTCGGCGACTCCGCGCTCGTGCTGCCCGACACGGTGCCCTGGGGCGTGGTGGCGTCGTCGCCGCAGGCGCTCGTCCCCAGGCCGAGAGCCAGGACGAGGGCGGTGACGGCGGCGGGGCGGGCGAGGGTGCGGCGCATGAGGTGTCTCCTTGGTCTCGGGTGCCGGCGCCGCAGTGGGCGACGCCGATGGTCCGAGGTTCGTGCCTGGCGATGAGAGTCACGTGAGACCCCGGTGAGCGTCGATGAGAGGGAGCCCGGGTCCCCGGGTCGGCGCCCCGGAGCGCGCGGCAGGAGGGGCGGACCCGTAGGCCCGCCCCTCCGCCCCTCTGCCGGCTGCTGCCGGCGGCCCTACCGACCTGCCACCAGGTTCGACCGGGCCGAGCGCACGCTCGGCCCGACCGCGTTGATGGCCAGGACCTGGAACCGGTAGTTGTCAACCACCGGCAGGGTCATCTGCAGGGACCGCGCCGTCGCCGGCTGGACGGTCGAGGTGATCGTCTGCGCCACGGCGCCGGTCGCGGTCATCCGCAGCGCGAACACCCGGTACCCGGTGACGGGCGAGCCGCCGTCGGTGGCCGGTGCCGACCAGTTCGCGGTGGCGGTGATCGCGCCACCAGCCGTACCGGCGACGGCGGTGCCGATCACCGGCCTACCCGGTGCCGTCGCGGCCACCGTGCCCGCCGGCGTCACGGCGTTCGACGGCGCCGACAGGGTGCCGACCCCGACCGCATTCACCGCCCGGACCCGGAAGTTGTACAGCGTCCCGTTGGTCAGCCCGGTCACCACCGTCTCGATCGCGTTCGGAGCGACCCCGGTCACCGTGCGCACCACCGTGGCGCCGGTACGGACCTGCACCTGGTAGCTCGTGATCGGCGAGCCACCGTCGGCCCCCGGGGTCCACCGGACGGTCGCCGACCGGTCTCCGGCGGTGGCCGTGCCGATGGTCGGTGCCGTCGGCCTGGTCGCCGTCACCGGGGCCACCGGCGTCACCACGTTCGACGCCGCCGAGGGCGCGCTGGCGCCGACGGCGTTCACCGCGACCACCCGGAAGTTGTAAGCCGTCCCGTTGGTCAGCCCCGTGATCGTCGCGGAGGTCGCCGCCGGGGCGAGCCCCGGCACCGTCCGGACCACCGTGGTGCCGGTGAGCACCTGCACCTGGAGCTCGGTGATGGGCGACCCGCCGTCGAAGGCCGGCGGGGCGAAGGTCACGGTGGCGGAGGCGTTGCCGGCGGTCGCCGTGCCGATGGTCGGGGCATCGGGCGCTGTGGCTGCAACGCTGACGGTCCGGTCGGAGAACTGCAGACTCTCCACGTTGCGCACCGTGTCGGTCCCGTCAACGGCGGTGCCCCGGAGGTGGGCGATGGTGAGGCCGTCGGCAGTCGCCGTGATGTCGTAGTCCGCGCGGGGACCGGAGAACACTGCGGTGTCGGTGCCACCCGAACCCGTCAGGATCTCCCGGACGGCCACGATGTTGCCCGGGTCCACCCTCCCCGCGAACACCGACTCCTGCAGGGTCGGGCCGGTCAGGGCTCCGCTGGCGTCCCGCAGGTACTGGCTGGTCATGGCGCTCTGGCCCGGACCCTCGATGCCGGCGCTACCGATCTCCGTGGCCGGGTCGGCGGCGTTCGTGCGCACACTCAGCCGGAGGCTGACATAGGCGTCGCCGTCGATGATGTCGTCGGCGCCCCGTCCCTCGATCAGGTCGCTACCGGCGCCACCGAGCAGGACGTTGCCGGCTCCCCACACGTTCGGACCGGTGAGGATAGGGCAGTCCTTGGACGCCGACTGGGCGACGACGTCGCTCAACGGCGTGTTCAGGGTCGGCACCAGCGGGTCGAGCCCGGCGATGCGGTCGAGACCGGCCTGGTCGAGCACGTCGCACCCGATGAACCCGGCACCTCCGACGGCGGCCGGGGCGACGTCGTCGCCTCGGAGCACGTCGTCGAACTTCCAGCCGGACAGGGCCTCCGCCTCGTTGAACTTGTCGCGGACACCCACCTGCAGGATTCCCAGCGGGGGGATCGGCAGAGCCAGGTCCATGTCCTGGAGCTGTGGTTCGCCCTGACCGATCTCCCAGTCGAAGCCCGACCCTCCGGCGACCTTCTCGATGCCGGAGCCGCCGACGCCGATGTCGTCGCCACCTTCCATGTCGTAGTCGTCATCGCCGCCCTGGCCGATAAGGATGTCGTGACCCGGTGTCTGGGAGTCATCGAGGAAGAACAGGTTGCCGCTGTCCCCCTGCATGAGGTCGGGCTGGTCGCCGCCCTCTTCCCAGTCGTCGCCACTGTCACCGAAGGCTGCATCCAGGCTCTGGCCGAGGAAGATGAAGTCGTCGCCGGCGCCACCGAAGGTCTCGTTGGCGTTGGCTCCACCGTTGGTGAAGTCCTTGCCGGTGCCACCCATCAGGATGTCCAGGCCCGGGCCGGCATCGATCGCGTCGTTGCCGGGACCGCCCTTGGGAACGTCGTCGCCGCCGAGGTCGGTGATGATGTCGTTGCCCAGACCACCGAGGGCCACGTCGGCTCCGGAGCCACCTTCGATCCGGTCGTTGCCGTCCTTGCCCCAGAAGGTGTCGTTGTCGTTGCCACCGCGGATCCGGTCGACGCCGTCAGTGCCGTTGTAGACGGCTTGACCGTTGATCCCGGAAGGATCGACGCTGTTCACCGCTCGGTACTGGATCGTGCCGTCAGGTGTCCGGAGCAGCAGAGCAGTCTCGTCACAGTCCGTGGCCGGGTCATCAGCCACCGTGTTGCCGAACTGCGCGAAGCCTGCCGGGGTGCCGGCCAGGTTGGCCAGCTGGAACTTGCAGTCGGCCGTCGCAAACGCATCGGCCTTCAAGGTGTTGGTCCCGTCGGTGTTGCGCATCATCAGCTCGGCGAAGGAGTTGCCTTCGAGCTGTGTCCGCAGGTTCATGCCCGGT
>JBKJPE010000128.1:0-16817 GCA_046595185.1 Nocardioides sp. | reverse complement strand
CATCGAGGACGCCGTGCGCAACGCCAAGGCCGCTGTCGAGGAGGGCATCGTCGCCGGTGGTGGCGTCGCGCTGCTGCAGGCCTCGGTCTCCGCGTTCGACAAGCTGGACCTGACGGGTGACGAGGCCACCGGCGCGAACATCGTGCGCCTGGCGCTCGAGGCCCCGATCAAGCAGATCGCGATCAACGCCGGTCCCGAAGGCGGCGTCGTGGCGGAGAAGGTGCGCAACCTGACCCCGGGTCACGGCTTGGACGCCGCGACCGGCGAGTACGTCGACATGCTCGCCCAGGGCATCATCGACCCCGCCAAGGTCACCCGCTCCGCGCTGCAGAACGCCGCCTCCATCGCGGCGCTCTTCCTCACCACCGAGGCCGTCGTGGCTGACAAGCCCGAGAAGGCCGGGGCCATGGCCGACCCGTCCGGCGGCATGGGCGGCATGGACTTCTGAGCCTGTCCTGAGGCGGGCCGCCAGGCCCGTCTGCACTCCGCACCGCCGACGGCCCGTCCGAGCACTGCCCGGGCGGGCCGTCGTCACGCCGAGGTGCCGCTCACGACCGGCCGAGGTGCCGCTCGCGACCGGCCGAGGTGCCGCTCGCGACCGGCCGAGGTGCCGCTCGCGACCGGCCGAGGGGCCGCTCACGACGCTCACGGCGCCTCGAGGTGCGCCGCGTTCGTCACCTCGGGGCGCCGCAACCGTCATCTGGGCTGTCCGCGGGCGTCATCTCGGCGGGGCTGTGCCAGGGTGACGGTGTGGTGCGCGGGGACGGGGTCGAGCGGGAGTTCGAGGCTCGGGTGAGGCCCCTGCTCGAGCCGCTGCGACGGTTCCTGGTGCGCCGCACCGACCGCGACACCGCCGAGGACGTGCTGGCCGAGACGCTGCTGGTCCTGTGGCGCCGCCGCGAGGACCTGCCGCGGGGGGAGCCGCTGCCGTGGGCGTACGCCGTCGCGCGCCGCTGCCTGGCCAACGCCGACCGGTCCGCGCGCCGCCGCCGCCGGCTCGCCGCCCGGGTCGCGACCGTCGACCCGCCCCCGGTCGCAGGCCCTGCCCCGGGGCCCACCGACCCGCGTGCCGACCGGGTCGGGCCGGCCCTCGCCGCCCTGCCGGACACCGACGCGGAGGTGCTGCGCCTGTGGGCGTGGGAGCAGCTCGCGCCTCGCGAGATCGCGGTGGTGCTGGGTGCGACGCCCAACGCCGTCTCCTCCCGGTTGGTCCGTGCCCGGGCCCGGCTCGCCGCCGAGCTCGTCCGACACGACGAGGCCGGTGCCGGACACACAGGGACGACGAGGGAGGACCGATGACCGACGACGCCGACGACCTGCGCGCACTGCTGCGCTCCGCCGACCCCGCACGCGCCCTGGCGCCCCGGACCGACACCGAGCGCGACCGAGCCCTGGAGGCCGCCATGACCGGGCACGACCCGCACCGCACCCGCCACGGCTACGCCACTCGTGAGGCCGGGACCCGCCGCCGGCACCCCCTGACCTGGGTGGTCGCCGCGGCGGCGGCCGTGGTGGTCCTCGCCGCGGTGGCCTGGGCCGGCGCACAGGTGGTCGGTGGGCCCGGGGACGTCGTCGGGCCCACCGCCACCGCCCCGACCAGCACCGCGCCGACCGCGGGTCCCGACCAGACCACGGACGGGTCGGCCCCGACCGGCGACGTCGTCCGCCTCGGCGTCCCCGACAGCGGCGCCGTCGCGGCGCGCTGCATGGTGCCGGACGCCCAGGTGCTGCAGAACCAGGACGTGGCCTTCGAGGGCGTCCTGGCCGAGGCCACCGACGAGGGCCTGACCTTCGAGGTCGGCACCTGGTTCCGTGGCGGCGGTGCCCCGACCGTCGAGGTGGACCCCGTCGACGACCGCCTCCGGCAGCTGCTCCTGGCGCCCGACTTCACCGAGGGCACCGCCTACCTGGTCTCCGGCTCGCGCGGCACCGTCACGCTCTGCGGCTTCAGCGGCAAGGCCGACCCGCCGCTGCGCGCGCTCTACGAGCGGGCGTTCTCGTGAGGCCCGCCCCATGAGTCCCGCGGCGTGAGGACGGGCCCGTGAGGACCGTCGGGCTGCTCCTCGCCGCCGGTGCCGGGACACGGATGGGGATGCCGAAGGCGCTGGTGCGCGACCCCGGGGGCCGACCGTGGCTCGAGACGGCCGTCGGCGTGCTGCGCGACGGCGGCTGCGACCGGGTCGTCGTGGTCCTGGGCGCCCGCGCCGAGGAGGCGCGGCCGCTGGTGCCCGTCGGGGTCGAGGTGGTGGTCGCCCACGAGTGGGCCCGTGGACTCTCCGCCTCCCTGGTCGCCGGCCTCACGCACCTCGACGAGACGCTCCCACCGGCCCCGGACGCCGCACTGGTGCTCCTGGTCGACCTGCCCGACCTGGTCCCCGAGGTCGTCGCCCGCCTGCTGCCGGACGCGGCCCCGGCGACGCTGGCGCGCGCGGCGTACGACGGGGTGCCGGGCCACCCGGTCGTCCTCGGCCGCGACCACTGGGCAGGGGTGGCGGCATCGGCCGGGGGCGACGAGGGCGCGAAGGCGTACCTGCAAACCCACCGCGCCGCGGTACGTCTGGTCGAGTGCGGCGACCTCGCCACCGGCGCCGACCAGGACCGCCCGGCACCCCGCGCGCGGCGACCGGACCCCTCCTAGGATCGTCGCGTGACCGCTCTGCTGACCGCGCTGACCGTGCTTCCCGCCGCGCTCGAGCCGGGCGACGTGCGGGGGGTCGTCCTCAGCGTGGTCGCCACCGTCGTCGGGGTCGTCGCCCTCGTCGTGGGCGGACGCCGGCTGCGTGCCTGGACCGCCGGCGGTCCGGTGCACCGGGAGTGGCCGACGGTCCAGGGCGTCGTGGTGGGCACGACCGGCCGTCCGCGTGCGTTCGTCGGCGAGCAGCGCGTCATCGAGGGCGCGCGCTACCGGGTGGTGCGTCACCGCGACCAGGACGGCGCCGAGACCGAGACCGCCGTCCCGCCGGCCGTACGCCGCCCGCACCCGTCCGGCACTCCCGTCAGCCTCCACGTCGACCCGTCCGGGCGCTCGACCCCGGTCGTGGCCCACAACCTGCTCCCGCGGATCGTGGCCCTGCTGGTGCTCGGCGTCGTCCTGCTGGTCGGCGTGCTCGTCTACTGGTCCTCCTGACGGTGCGGCTCCAGCCGCTCACCAGGCGCCGGCTGGCCGGCCTCGGCGCCGCCGGTGAGGCCTGGCTCCTCGGGCTGCCCGCCCTGCTCGATGCGCTGGAGGAGCGGTGGGACGTCCGGGTCGAGCGGCGCTCGCTGCCCGGCGGCAGCAACGGCCTCGTCGCCCCGGCCACGACGGCCGAGGGTGAGCCGCGCGTGGTCAAGGTCGCCGCCCCGGGGGTGGACCTGACCCGCCAGGCCCAGGTGCTGGCCGCCGCCGCGGGACGGGGCCACGTCCGGCTTCACGCCCACGACCCCGGCCGTCAGGCGCTGCTGCTCGACGGACTCGGCCGCTCCCTGGCCCAGAGCCCGATGCCGGTCACGGACGCTGTCACCGCGCTGTCGGTGACCCTGGTCGAGGCCTGGTCCGCGCCGGCGCCCCCGTTGCCGCTGCGGGTGGGTGACCGGGCAGCCGACCTGGCCCGGGGCCTCCACGACCTGGCCGTTCGCGCCGACCACGACGCCGCACCCGCCGTGCTCGCCCATGCCCGCCGGTGCGCGTCCCGTCGCTCCGCCGCCCACGACCGGGCTCGCTGCGTGGTCACCCACGGTGACGCCCACCCGGCCAACCTCCTGCGCGCGCCCGGGGAGCCCACCGGGTGGCTGCTGGTCGACGCGGAGGGTCCGGTGGTGGAGCGGGCCTACGACGTCGGGGTCGCGCTGCGCGACTTCTCCTCCCACCTGCAGGACCCCGCGACCGCCGCCGTACGCCTGGGCGACTGGTGCGCGCAGGCCGCCACCGCCACGGGGACCGACCCGGACGCCGTGTGGGACTGGGCCTGCCTGGAGCGGGTCTCGACCGGGCTCCACGTCACCGCGATCGGCTCACGCGCCGTCGGCCGCCCGATGCTGACCTCGGCCGCCGCGGTGCTCGCGGGGCTCGACGCGGACGACCGGGTCGTCAGGCCCTGCGGATCCTGATCGCGCCCTTGGCGGTGGAGGGGTCGACGACCTTCCCGCCCTGGGTGATCACGACCTCCCCGGAGGCGACGAGCCGGCGCGCGGCGCGACGGGCCGGCTCCATCAGCTCGCGCCAGCACTCCTCGTCGGCCGGGCCGACCGCCCGGGCGGCGTCGGAGGGGCAGATGGTCTTGCCACGCCCCCGCCCGGCGAGCAGGTCGCGGATGCTCTGCTCGAGGGCCTGGTCGGTCCTGCTGGCGCCCCGCTTGCGGCAGGCGGTGGAGCAGTAGCGGACCTGGTCCCAGTCGCGCTCCCACTTCTTGCGCCACTCGATGGTGCGCCCGCACGACGCGCAGGTCTTCGGCTCCGGGGTGCTCACCGCTCCCAGTCTGCCCCCGGCGGACGGCCCGGCCGGGTGGGCCGGCCGCGTGGGCCGGCCCAGGACTGTCCGCGAGCGGCACCTCGGCTGTCTGCGAGCGGCACCTGGGTTGTCTGCGAGCGGCACCTGGGCCGGCTGCGGCCGCCAGCTGGGGGCCGGGGTGACCAACCAGCCGCCAACAGGTCCGTCCTAGGTTGTGACCATGGTGACACTGGCGTCCTCCCCGGACCTGTCCCCGGCGTCCATGGCCGCCCGGCTGGGCGAGACCGGCTACCTCGCCGACGACGAGCTGGCGACGGTGGCGTTCCTGGCCGTGCGGATGCAGCGCCCGCTGCTGCTCGAGGGCGAGCCCGGCACCGGCAAGACCGCGCTCGCCGAGGCCCTGGCCGAGTCGTTCGACCTGCCGCTGGTGCGTCTGCAGTGCTACGAGGGGATCGACGCCAGCCAGGCGCTCTACGACTGGGACTTCCCGCGCCAGGTGCTGCACCTGCGTGCCCTCGAGGCCGCCGGGGCCCCCGGCACCGGGGTGGAGGAGGCCGAGAAGAGCCTCTACGACGAGAGGTTCCTACTGGCCCGTCCGATCCTGGCCGCGCTCCAACAGAGCCCGGCGGTGCTGCTGGTGGACGAGGTGGACCGCGCCGACGACGAGTTCGAGGCGTTCCTGCTCGAGGTGCTCTCGACCTACCGGGTCTCCATCCCCGAGCTCGGCACCGTCGCCGCCACCGAGCCGCCCCTGGTGGTGCTGACCTCCAACCGCACCCGCGAGCTGCACGACGCGCTCAAGCGGCGCTGCCTCTACCACTGGATCGACCACCCCGGCCTCGAGCGCGAGGTCGAGATCATGCGTTCCCGCGCGCCCGAGATCGGCCACGTGCTGGCCCGCCAGGTCGTCTCCCTGGTCCAGGACCTGCGCGCCCGCGACGACCTCGAGAAGCCGCCCGGGGTCGCCGAGACGCTCGACTGGGCCCGCGCCCTGGCCCACCTCGGCGCCACCGAGCTCGACCTCGAGACCTCCGCGGCGACCCTCGGCGCCCTGGTGAAGTACCGCGAGGACGCCGACAAGGTGCGCCACGCCCTCGACCAGGTCATGCGCACGTGACGGTCTCGGTCAGCGCCGGGCTCCTGGGCCACGGTCCTGACGAGGTGCTGCTGGCCTTCGGCGTCGCGCTCCGCGCAGCCGGGGTCCCGGTGACGTCCGACCGCTCGCAGACGTTCCTGGCCGCCACGGCCGAGGTGGGGCTCGGTGACGTCGCGGCGACGTACGCCGCCGGGCGCGCGACGCTGTGCGGGTCGCCCGACGACCTCGACCGCTTCGACCAGGTCTTCGAGGCGTTCTTCGACCACCGGGCCGGGTTGCCGCGGGCCAGGACGGCACCGCCGTCCTCGCAGCCCGTGGCGACGACCCTGCCCCTCGACGACCCCGCCGGGGACGGGTCCGGCGAGGACGACGACGACGTGGTGCGTGCCAGGGCCAGCGGGGCCGAGGTGCTCCGTCACCGCGACCTGGCCACCCTCGACGCGGGGGAGAAGAGCCGGCTGGCGGCGATGTTCGCCACCCTCCAGCCGCGGCCACCGCGCCGGCGCACCGCGCGCCACCAGCGCTGGCACCGCGGCGAGGTCGACGCCTCGCGGACCCTGCGGGCCAGCCTGCGCCGTCTCGGCGAGCCCGCCGAGATCGTGTGGCGCCGCCGCACCACCAAGCCGCGCCGGGTGGTGCTGCTGATCGACGTCTCCGGCTCCATGAGCGGGTACGCCGACGCGCTCCTGCGTCTGGCCCACCGCACCACCACGGTGCTGGCCGCTCGGGGCGGTCGGGTCGAGACCTTCACCGTCGGCACCCGGCTGACCCACCTGACCCGGGCCATGCGCCTGCGCGACCCCGAGCGGGCGCTGGTCGCGGCGGGCGACGCGGTCTCGGACTGGTCCGGCGGGACCCGGCTGGGCGAGACGCTCAAGGTGTTCGTCGACCGCTGGGGCCGACGCGGCCTGGCCCGCGGGTCGGTCGTGGTGATCTTCAGCGACGGCTGGGAGCGCGGCGACTGCCGGCTGCTGGGCGAGCAGGTGCGCCGGCTCCGACGGGTGTCGCACCGCGTGGTGTGGGTCAACCCGCACCGCGGCAAGGACGGCTACGAGCCGGTGCAGGCCGGCGTCCTGGCCGTGCTGCCGCACGTCGACGACTTCCTCGCCGGGCACTCCCTGGCGACGTTCTCCGAGCTGGCGGAGGTGGTGGCCCGTGCGTGAGGTCCTCACGGAGCTGATGGCCTGGTGGGAGGCCGGCGAGACCGTCGGCGTCGGCACGGTCGTCGCGACGTTCCGCTCCGCCCCCCGCCCGCCCGGCGCCTCGATGCTGGTCGGCCCCGACAAGAGCGCGGTCGGCTCGGTCTCCGGGGGCTGCGTCGAGGGCGCCGTCTACGACCTGGCCGGCAGCGTGGTCGAGACCGGCGAGTCCGTGCTGGAGCGCTACGGCGTCTCCGACGACGACGCCTTCGCCGTCGGGCTGACCTGCGGCGGCATCCTGGACGTCTTCGTCGAGAAGGTCTCGCGCCAGACCTTCCCCGAGCTCGGCGCGATCGCCGCCGACCTGGAAGCCGGGCGGCCCGTCGCCCTGGCCACCGTGATCGACCACCCGGACCCCGCCTGGGTCGGCCGACGGCTCGTGGTCCGCCCCGGGGAGGACGGCACCGGGTTCGGCATGGGCTCCGCCCGCGCCGACGACGCGGTGCGGGACGACGCCCTCGGACTGCTGGCCGCCGGCACCAACGCCACGCTCACCTACGGCCCCGACGGGGAGCGGCGCGGGGAGGGCATGCGCGTCTTCGTCTGGGGCTTCGCCCCCAAGCCGCGGATGCTGGTCTTCGGCGCCATCGACTTCGCCGCCGCGGTGGCCCGGGTCGGGGCGTTCCTCGGCTACCACGTGACCGTCTGCGACGCGCGGCCCGTCTTCGCCACCCGCAGCCGCTTCGCCCACGCCGACGAGGTCGTCGTGGACTGGCCCCACCGCTACCTCGCCGCCGAGCAGGCGGCCGGTCGGGTCGACCAGCGCACCGTGGTCGCCGTGCTCACCCACGACCCGAAGTTCGACGTCCCGCTGCTCGAGGTCGCGCTCCGGCTGCCTGAGGTGGCCTACGTCGGCGCGATGGGCTCGCGCCGCACCCACGACGACCGGACCGACCGCCTCCGCGAGGCCGGCCTCACCGGCGACGAGCTCGCGCGGCTGTCCAGCCCGATCGGCCTCGACCTCGGCGCCCGCACCCCGGAGGAGACCGCGATCAGCATCGCCGCCGAGATCGTCGCCGCCCAGTGGGGCGGCTCGGGTGACCGCCTGGCGGACCGCGCCGGCCGGATCCACCACTAGGCCCCCGTGGACCCCGACGCCCGCACCGACCGCCCCGCTCGTGCGCACCTCTGCGTCCGGGCAGGTGCCGCCGCCCGGCGCGGGGGCGCGGCGGTGGCCCCGCGCGACCTCGCGTCGGGAGGACCGAGCACCACCGTCTCGGTCGCCCGGACGCGACCGGGGGAGGAGGAGCCATCGGCCGCTACGTCATCGCGCGCACCGTGCCGGGAGCCGGCGACCCGGGCGAGGGGGAGCTGCACGACCTCAGCGCCCGGTCCGACGAGGTGCCGGCCGGCATGGAGGGCATCGAGCGGGTCGCGTCGCACCTCACCCACGACACCCTCTCCTGGGTCCACGACGCCGACGACCCCGCGGAGATCGAGGAGCACGCCCGCGCGGGCGCCTTCCCCTGGGACCGGGTCTCCCTGGTGCACCGCACGACCTCGCCACGACGGGCCGCTGAGCGCGGCGCGCGCGGCGACGGGCGGGTCCGGACCTCGACGGCCCCTGTCGACGGGCGTAGCGTGACGACACCTGCCACGGGGAGTCACCGATGACCGTCACCGCCGCCGGCCCCCCGGTCGCCGCCGGGCACGCGCCGCACCCACCGCTCGGCACGTACGCGGGTCCCGCCGACGACGCGCACCCCGGCGGCCGGCCCGGCGTGGTCAAGTTCCACGCCCCCGAGCTGGTCGTGGGTCACGGGTCGCTGGCCGAGGCCGGGTGGAGCGCGGCCCGGCTGGGCGCCCGGCGTCCCTTCGTGGTCACCGACCCCGGGATCATCGAGGCCGGGTGGGCCGACGAGCTGCTGGGCCACCTGCGCGACGCCGGCCTGGACCCGGTGCTGTGGCACGCGGTCACGCCCAACCCCAAGGACCACGAGGTGCGGGCGGCCTTCGCCCGCTACGTCGAGTCCGGCGCCGACGTGGTGGTCGGCATCGGCGGCGGCTCGGTCATCGACGCCGCCAAGGGCGTCGCGGTGCTCCAGGGCAACGGCGGCGACATCCTCGACTACGCCGGTGTCGACCGGGCCTCGGGCCCGATCCCGCCGCTGGTGATGATCCCCACCACCTCCGGCACCGGCGCCGACGTCTCCCAGTTCTGCATCGTCACCGACACCGCGCGGTCGGTGAAGATCACCATCATGGGCCGGGCGCTGGTGCCGGACATCTCGATCACCGACCCGCGGCTGCTGGTCACGATGCCCGAGGACCTCAACGCCGCCACCGGGCTGGACGCCCTCACCCACGGCGTCGAGGCGTACGTCTCGCTGGCCCACCACCCGCTGGCCGACGTGCACGCCCTGAACGCGGTCGGGCTGGTCTGCCGCCACCTGCGCACGACGATGACCCACCCGCGCTCGGAGCCGGCCCGCGCCAAGATGGCCCAGGCCAGCCTGGAGGCGGGGCTGGCCTTCACCAACGCCATCCTGGGGGCCACGCACGCGATGAGCCACCAGGTCGGCGGGCTGCTCGACGCCCCGCACGGCGTGGTCAACGGGGTGCTGCTGCCCCACGTGATCCGCTACAACGCCCGCGCCACCCCGGACCGGTTCGTCGCGCTGGCCGCCCAGGCCGGCCTCGCGGTCGTCGGGATGCCCGGCGAGGAGGCCGCCGAGCTGCTGGCCGCGCACGTGCGCCGGCTGGCCGACGACGTGGGCGTGCCCCGCGGCCTGCGCTCGCTCGGGGTCCGCGAGGAGGACGTCCCCGGTCTGGCCGTGACCACGCTGGGCGACGCCTGCCTGACCACCAACCCGCGGGCGGCGACCGCCGCCGACGTCGAGGCACTGTTCCGCGCGGCGCTGTGAGCGGGCAGCCGGACCCGCCCCGGTCCGACCCGCCCCGACCGGACCTGGCCACCTTGACCGGGGTCCGCTCCGGGAAGGGCTCCTACTACCGCGCCTACGTCCGCTCGGACGAGCGGCTGCAGCAGGCCGTGCGCGCGATGGACTCGATCTCCCGGGCGCTGGTGCGCACCGTCCAGGGCCCCCGGGGCCTGCTGGAGGAGGTCGTGCGCGCCGTCGGCTCGCACCTGGCCGCCGAGTGGGTCGTCCTCGCCCTGGCCGACGGGCAGCTGCCCGGCGCCCGCCCCCGCTTCCTGGTGCTGCAGCGCGACGGGGTGCCCGTCGACGACGAGCGGCTGCTGCCCCCGCCGGTGCGCCGCGAGCTGGCCGCGGTGCGCGCCGGGCACGCGCGGCACACCGACGACACCGGGTGGGTGCGGGTCCCGATGTCGCTCGAGGGCAGGCCGATCGGGAGCCTCGCCGCCCGCCACGGCCTGGCCGTCGATCCCGAGCCCAGCGACCTGTCGGTGCTGCGGATCCTGGCCAACCAGGCGGCCGTCTCGTTGCACACCTCCGAGCAGTACCAGGCCGGTGTCGCCCTGCACCGCCGTGCCCAGCGGGTCTACGACGAGGCGCAGGCGCAGGCCCGCGACCTCGAGCTGCGCACCCTCGAGCTGCGCCGGGTCGAGCAGCGGCTGCTGCTGGCCCACCAGCGCGAGATCGTGGACGCCGAGCGGCACCGGATCGCCCGCGAGCTCCACGACAGCGTCACGCAGTACGTCCTGTCGGCCGGGATGCAGCTCGAGGTCGCCCGCGGCGAGCTCGCCGAGCTCGGGTCGGGCGCGAGCGCGGCGACGGTCTCGGTCGCCACCGCCAAGCAGCTGGCCGCGCAGGCCGTCGAGCAGCTGCGCCGGGCCATCTACGCGCTCAGCCAGCCCTCGCGCGACACCGTCTCCACCCTGCCCGAGCTGCTCGCCGACGTCGCCGAGCACCACCGCGGGCACCTCAAGGTCGAGGTCCGGGTCGAGGGCGACGTCGCGGTGCTGCCCTCCGACGCCGACCACGAGATCGCGCGTGCGGTCGCCGAGGCGCTGTTCAACACCGCCACCCACGCCCGCGCGACCCGCGCCGTGGTGCGGCTGCGCTACGCCCCCGACGAGCTGCGGGTGCACGTCGCCGACGACGGCAGCGGCGACCCCACGACCCTGAGCCGGGTGCTGCGCGTGCAGCGCAACGACACCAGCGGCCGGCACCGCGGCCTGGCCAACATCGAGAGCCGGGTGGTCGAGCTCGGCGGCCGGGTCGCCTTCCGCCGGGCGCGCCTCGGGGGCGTCCGGGTCGAGCTGCGCGTACCGCTGCCGATCGACGTGCCGGCCTCGGCCGGCACCATCTCCGGTCTGCTCGACACCGTGCCCGCCACGTCGCGCCCACCCGTACCGTCCGTGCCCGAACCGACAGGGAGCACCGCATGAGCCCCACCTCGACCCGACCCCGTACGCCCGACGCCGCGGGGGAGGGCGCCGCGGTGGCCCCGGTGCGGATCATGCTCGTCGACGACCACGCGATCATCCGGCAGGGGCTGCGCTCGATCCTGGGCCGCGAGCCGGACCTCGAGGTGGTCGCGGAGGCCTCCACCGCACCCGAGGCCCTGGTGGTCGTGCGCCACGCCCGGCCGCAGATCGTGCTGCTCGACCTCAAGCTCTCGACCTCCTCCGACGCCGAGGGGCTCGAGCTCTGCGCGCAGCTGGTCGCCGAGCACCCCGACGTCCGGGTGCTGGTGCTGACCACGTTCCTCGACGAACAGCTGGTGCTGACCGCGATCCGGCTCGGGGCCACCGGTTACGTGGTCAAGGACGTCGACACCACCGGGCTGGTCCGCGCCATCCGCGACGTCGCCCGCGGCGAGAGCGCCTTCGACCCCCGCTCGGCCGCGGCCATGGTGCGCGGGCTCAACGCCCCGTCGCCGAAGGACACCGCCACCTCCCTCACCCCCCGTGAGACCGAGGTGCTCGCCCTCCTCGCGCGCGGGCAGTCCAACGGTGAGATCGGCAGGTCCCTCTACATCTCCGAGACGACCGCGAAGTTCCACGTCGGCAACATCCTGCGCAAGCTCGGCGTCTCGCGCCGCGCCGAGGCCGTCTACGAGGCCAGCAAGCTCGGCTTCATCTGACGCCGGCCCGCCGCCCTGACCTCGAGACCGCCGTCGCGCAGGTCGGCGACCCCGAGCAGGAGCCCGACGAAGCCGTGCGCCGACGGGCGCCACCGTCAGCGGTCGAGGACCAGCCACCCGCCGTGGTGCTCGTCGACGGCGTACGCCCGGGCGCGGCCGCCGCGGACGGCGGCCTCGCCCGAGGCCACCAGGTCGGCGACGCCGACGGTCCGTACGTGCCCCCAGGTCTCGTCGGCCTCGTCCTCGAGGGGGACCGCGACGACGACGCGGTGCCGGGCCAGGCGCAGGGCCTCGGCCAGCACCCGGTCGCCGTGGTCGGGCTCGAGGTGCTCGAGCAGGTGGAGGGCCAGGACGGTGTCGACGCTGCCGTCGGGTCCGGGGTGGTGGGCGGCGTCGGCGGCGACGGTCGTCAGCGGCACCGCGAGGCGTGCGGCCACCCGGGCCAGGAGCTCGACGGTCCCGGCGGAGACGTCGGAGGCGGTCACCCGGCGCCCCGCCGCGGCCAGGCGCAGCGAGAGGAACCCGAAGCAGCAGCCGACCTCGAGCACGTCGGAGCCGACGACCAGGGTGGTGGCGCGCTCGTAGACCGGGGCGTACTCCTCGATGGTCCCGTGCCCCGACCCGCCGGCGCCCGGTCCGGTCCCCCCGCCCGGCCCGCGTGCCACCTGCTCCTCGACCCGCGCCATCGTGGCGCGGTAGAACCCCTCCCACGCCGTCAGCGGGTCGGCTGCGCCGGAGAGCACCACCCCGGTGAAGAGCCGCTCGAAGAGGTCCGCGCCGCGCAGCCAGCCCGGTCCGAAGAGCTCGACGGCGAGCAGCCCGGCCAGGTCGTCGTCGACCTCGGCCGGGAGCAGGACGTGCTCGAGGAGGACCCGGTCGCCCCGCACCCCCAGGTCGAAGTGCGGGGTACGCACCGTGCGCAGCGCCCGGCGCGGCCGTCGCGGGCCGACGGCACGCACCTCCACGACCCCGTCGCGGTAGACCCCGGCCTCGCCCGGTCGCCCGGGCGCGAAGGGGTCGATCGGCGGCACCGGCCCGGGGGCGAGGGTCACGTCGGTCCCGCCACCCGCAGCGAGGTCGAGGCCCTCTCCAGCCCGGAGAGGTTGCGGACCACCTGGACCCGGTCGCAGTGCTCGGCGTAGGCCGGCAGGTCGCACCCGCCCAGGCCCCAGCTGTACCGCGGCTCGGGGGTCAGCCAGATGGTCGAGCGGGCCCGGCGGGTCAGCTCCTCGAAGGCGCGCAGGCCCGGGTCGCGGCCGTTGCCGCGCCCGTCGCCCAGGACCAGCAGGGTGGTGCGGCGGGTGACCACGGAGCCGTACTGCTCGAGGAACGTCTCGAAGGCCGAGCCGTAGTCGGAGTCGGCGTCGACGTCGAGCACCCCGCCCGCCGGCAGGCCCGCCATCACCAGCGACAGGGCCTCCTCGATGCGGTGCTCGGCGAAGAGGTCGCTGATCTCGACCAGGTCCTGGACGAAGGCGAAGCTGCGCACCGACGCGGCCACCGACTGCAGGCTGTGGACCAGGTGCAGGGTGAAGCGGGCGGTCGAGCGCACCGACAGCGACACGTCGGCCAGCACCAGCAGACGGGGTCGGTCCTCGACCTTGGCCACGGTCACGGGGCGGAAGGGGACGCCGTCGTACTTCATGTTGGAGCGCATCGTGCGACGCCCGTCGACCACGCCGCGCGCCGCGGCCCGGCGCCGGGGGCGGGGCGCCCCGTGGAGGCTGCGCAGCAGCCGGCGCAGCGCCTCCTCGAGGTCGGCGCGCTCGCGCTCGTCGACGGTCTCGGCCTGCGCGGCACCGATCTCGGGGGCCTCGAGGTCGCGGTCCAGCGACATCAGCCGCTCGAGGTGGTCGCGCAGCGTCTCGGGCAGCCGCTCCAGCCAGGGCGCGAGCGCCTCGCGGAGGGCGGCCAGGCTGGCGCCCTTCTCGTCGTCGGTGGTGTCCTCCTGGGAGATCTCGTCCACGCGCTCGTCGATCCACGACAGCAGCGCGATCTCCTCGGCCACCGACAGCTCGACGTCCAGGCGCATCCCGGGGCTCGAGGCGAGCTCGCCGGGGTTGCCCGGGTTGTGCATCCGACTCGTCGAGAGCTGGACGCGGGCCATCTCCCCGGCCTGGTCGGTGGTGTCGTTGGACAGCACGATCTCGTCGGTCAGCGCCGCGACGTCGATCTTGTTGGCCTCCTGGTGCAGGTTGAACTGCTGGGCCATGTCCTCGGGCTTGAAGAACTCCTTGATGTCGTCGGGCTTGCCGTGGGAGTGGCCGTCCTCGGGCAGGTCGCCGGGCTCCTCCGAGAGCGTGAAGTCGTGCAGGTCGCCGTCGTCGGTGAGGTCGTCGTGGCCGTGGCCGTGACCGTGGTCGGCGGTGTCCTCCACGACCGCGCGCAGGCCGAAGAACTTGTCGAAGACCTCGTCGAAGACCTCCTGGTCGCGGCGGTCCTTGACCAGGCTCACCGCGAGCGCGGCGTGGAGCACGACGCGGTCCTCGAGCACGCTGGGCTGGGCGACGGCGTGCATGGCGTCGATCACCTCCGCGGTGCTGATCCGCACGCCGTGCAGCCGCAGCAGGCGTACGAAGCGGTGCAGCGCGCCCTCCACGACCCGACGCCCTCAGACCGGCCGGCGGCGGGTCGGGAAGGAGCGGGTGCCCTGGCTGCTGGAGACCTTCCTGGCCGGACCGCCACCGCCCGCGGGCTTGCTGGGACGCCCGTTGTAGCCGCCCTCGTGCCGGCCGGGCTGGTCCTTCGCGGCCCGCTTGGCCTTCCCGTCGACGTCGCCGTCGTCGGTCACCGGCGTCCGCGGGGGCGCGCCCCGGGCGGGCTCGTCGTCGCGCCCGTGGCCGTGACCGTGCCCGTGGCCGGTCAGCGAGTCCGGGACGGTCGCGTTGGGGTCGACCATCCGGGGGATCGCGTCGAGGGCCTTGGAGAGGTCGCGCTCGTACTTGACGACCACGTTGAGGGTCGAGGAGAGGACCTCCGAGGTGAGCTCCTCCACGCCGAGCACGGCCAGGGTGCGGGCCCAGTCGATGGTCTCGGAGATGCTCGGCGCCTTGCGCAGCTCCAGCTCGCGCAGGGAGCGGACGATGCCCACCAGGCGTACGGCCAGCGACTCCGAGAGGCCGGTGTCCTTGGAGCGGATGATCTCCAGCTCGCGCTGGGCGGCCGGGTAGTCCAGGAACAGGTGCAGGCAGCGCCGCTTGAGCGCCGCGGAGAGGTCGCGGCTGTTGTTCGAGGTCAGCACGACGTACGGCTTGTGCTTGGCCACGACCGTGCCGATCTCCGGGATCGAGATCTGGAACTCGGCCAGCAGCTCGAGCAGCACCGCCTCCAGCGCCTCGTCGGCCCGGTCGACCTCGTCGATGAGCAGCACGCAGGGCTGGTCGGAGTCGATGGCCTCGAGCAGCGGGCGGGGGGCCAGGAAGCGCTCCGAGAAGAACACCGAGTCCTGGGCGGCGATCTTGTCGACCGCCTCGCCCAGGGTGGTGGTGTCGGCGACGACCTGGCCGATCTTCTCCCGCAGGATCTGGGTGTAGAGCAGCTGCTTGCCGTAGTCCCACTCGTAGAGCGCCTTGGTCTCGTCCTGGCCCTCGTAGCACTGCAGGCGCAGCAGCCGGCGTCCCGTGGCCTCGGCCAGGCTCAGCGCGAGCTGGGTCTTGCCGACCCCGGCCGGGCCCTCCAGCAGCACCGGCTTGTCGAGCCGGGTCTGGAGGAAGACCGTGGTGGCCAGCCGGTCGTCGGCGAGGTAACCGACCTCGGCGAAGCGGGCCTTGGTGTCCGCGACATCGGCGAAGTCGGGTTCGGGGGTGGCGAGGGTCAACGTCGGCTCCGGGAGTGGGTGGGGTGGCGGATGGTCGATCCGGCGCAATGGTGGGGTTGCGACAGGGTCGGGCCCCGCGGACCGGTCGGGCGCCGACAATTGCGCCGGATCGACCGACCCGCGAGGCACGCCCGGGCCGAGGACCGCTCAGCCGAGCAGGTCGTCCAGGTCACCGTTCATGCAGTGGTCGATCACCGGCTGCACCGTCTCGAAGGTGCACTCCTTGGCGTTGCCCGGCGTGCAGGCGTCGCCGAGGACGTGGTGGGTGATCCGGGCGACGTCGGCCTCGTCCCCGGTGATGACCTTGGCGTTCTCGTAGTACGCGGTCGGGCCCTGGCCCAGCCGGTTCTTGGAGTAGCTGTCGGCGTGCACGTCGGTGAACTTCTCGGTGATCCCCACGTCGCGCAGCAGCCGGATCGACGCCGCGAGCGCGGCGTCGGCTGCCTGGACGTCGGTCATCCCATGGGTGTCGATGTCCATCGCGCGGGCGATGTCGGCGAACCGCTTGTACTGCGTCGGCATGTTGAAGGCCCAGACCCGGGGCAGCGCGATCGCGTTGTTCAGCCCGTGGTGGGTGTCGTAGAACGCGCTCACCGCGTGCGAGATCGAGTGGATGATGCCGAGCCCGCCGGAGTTGAACGCCTGGGCGGCGATGTACTGGGCGTACATCATGCCCTCGCGACCGGCGAGGTCCTGGCCGTTCCACACGGCCTGGCGCAGGTGCTCGTTGGTCAGCTTGATCGCGTGCAGCGCGTTGCCGAGCGAGGGCTGGAAGTTCAGCCGCGAGACGTACGGCTCGGAGGCGTGGGCGAGCACGTCGAAGCCGCACTGGGCGGTGTAGTCCACCGGGCAGTCGAAGTAGAGCACCGGGTCGTCGATGGCCAGCGAGGTCACCGAGGCGTCGTCGAAGGCGACGTACTTGTGCGGGTTGTCGGGGTCGGTCGTGGTGTCGGTGATGACGTAGGCCCACGAGGTCTCCGAGCCGGTGCCGGCCGTGGTGGAGACCGCGATGTGCGGCGGGTTCTTCGGGTTCTCGGACATGTTGAAGCCCTCGAACTCGTTCACGTTGCGACCGTCGTGCGCCACCGAGACCCGGGCGCCCTTGCAGGCGTCGTGGGAGGAGCCGCCGCCGATGGAGACGAACGAGTCGCACGCGTTCTCCTGGTAGAGCTTCACCGAGTCCATGACGTTGTAGTCCTTGGGGTTGGACTCGACCTTGTCGTACACGACCACCTCGAGGCCGTGGTACTTCATCGACTCCACGATGTT
>JBKJPE010000019.1:0-7119 GCA_046595185.1 Nocardioides sp. | reverse complement strand
CTCGCGGCGCTCGCTGTGCTCGCTCCTCGCCCACCGCAGGGGTCGTGGCCTCGAGACGCTCGCTGCGCTCGCTCCTCGACCACCGGCCCTGCGCGCTCCTCGACCACCGGCCCTGCTCGCTCCTCGACCACCGGGGCCCGCGCTCGCTCCTCGACCACCGGCCCTGGGCGCTCCTCGACCACCGGTGCCCGCGGCGGGGGGCGAGGGGCTCGGCTTGCGGTGCCCGGGTGGAGCAGCAAGGGTTGAGCAATGGTCGGTCGTATCCCAGTCATGGACGTGATGCCCGTCGTCGACCTGGGGCGTCAGCCCGCGAAGGCGACGATCGGTGAACCCTTCCCGGTGCGCGCCACCGTCTTCCGTGAGGGACACGACAGCCTGGCCGCCGAGGTGGTGCTGACCGGCCCCGACGGCGTGCGCCGGGCGCCCGTACGGATGACGCGGCTGCCCGACCCGCC
The DNA here is from genome assembly GCA_046595185.1 of Nocardioides sp. Classification (GTDB taxonomy): domain Bacteria; phylum Actinomycetota; class Actinomycetes; order Propionibacteriales; family Nocardioidaceae; genus Nocardioides. The sequence goes on along the minus strand of JBKJPE010000019.1, from coordinate 6,664 downwards.
GGACCGCTACGAGGCCTGGGTGACCCCCGACCAGGAGGGCGCCTGGACCTTCGAGGTCCACGCCTGGGCAGACCCGTGGGACACCTGGGACCACGCCGCCGGGATCAAGGTCCCGGCCGGCCTCGACGTCGAGCTGATGTTCGCCGAGGCCAGGCTGCTGGTCGAGCGTCAGATCGCCGACCTGCCGACCGCCGCCGCGCCGGCCGAGCGCGCCCTGCTCGGCGCCGCTCTCGACGCCACCACCGACACCGCGCGCCCCGACGGGGCGCGGCTGGCGCAGCTGCAGGCCGACGACCTGTGGGCCGTCCTCCGCGCCCACCCGCTGCGCGAGCTCGTCACCGTCGAGGGCCCGTTCCGCGCCTTCGCCGACCGCTCCCGGGCGCTGTTCGGCAGCTGGTACGAGTTCTTCCCCCGCTCCGAGGGCGCCCGCGTCGACGAGGCCACCGGCGCGATCGTCAGCGGCACCTTCCGCACCGCCGCCGAGCGGCTCCCCGCGGTGGCGGCGATGGGCTTCGACGTGCTCTACCTGCCCCCGATCCACCCGATCGGGGAGGTCAACCGCAAGGGCCCCAACAACACGCTGACCCCCGGCCCCGACGACCCCGGCTCCCCGTGGGCGATCGGGTCGAAGGACGGGGGGCACGACGCCGTCCACCCCGACCTGGGCACCCTCGAGGACTTCGACGCCTTCGTGGCCCGCGCCCGGGAGCTGGACATCGAGGTCGCCCTCGACCTCGCCCTGCAGGCGGCGCCCGACCACCCCTGGGTCACCGAGCACCCGGAGTTCTTCACCACCCGGGCCGACGGCACGATCGCGTACGCCGAGAACCCGCCGAAGAAGTACCAGGACATCTACCCGGTCAACTTCGACAACGACCCCGCCGGCATCTGCCGCGAGGTGCTGCGGGTCGTGCAGCACTGGATGAGCCACGGGGTGCGCGTCTTCCGGGTGGACAACCCCCACACCAAGCCGTTGGCGTTCTGGGAGTGGCTGCTCACCGAGATCCGCCGTACCGACCCCGACGTGCTGTTCCTCTCCGAGGCGTTCACCCGTCCGGCGATGATGCACGGCCTCGGCTCGGTCGGCTTCCACCAGAGCTACACCTACTTCACCTGGCGCACCGCGCGGTGGGAGATCGAGGCGTACCTGCGCGAGCTCGCCACAGAGTCCGACCACCTGATGCGGCCGAACTTCTTCGTCAACACCCCCGACATCCTGCACTCCTACCTGCAGTACGGCGGCCCGCCGGCGTTCAAGGTCCGCGCCGCCATCGCCGCGCTGGGCTCTCCGAGCTGGGGCGTGTACGCCGGGTACGAGCTGTTCGAGCACGTGGCCGTGCGCCCGGGCAGCGAGGAGTACCTCGACACCGAGAAGTTCCAGGTCCGGGTCCGCGACTGGGAGGCGGCCGAGGCCGAGGGCCGTAGCCTGGCGCCGTACCTGACCCGGCTCAACCAGGTCCGCCGCGACCACCCCGCCCTGCAGCAGTTGCGCAACGTCGTCGTGCACGGCAGCGACGACGAGCAGGTGCTGGCCTTCTCCAAGCAGGCGCTGCTGGCCGACGGCACGACCGACACGGTGATCGCCGTGGTCAACCTCGACCCGCACTCGACCCGGGAGACCATGGTCCACCTCGACCTGCCCTCGCTCGGCCTGGACTGGAACGACAGCCTGACCGTGCACGACGAGATCACCGGCGAGGACTACCACTGGGGCCAGCACAACTACGTCCGCCTCGACCCGCACCACGAGCCCGCCCACGTCCTGACGCTGAGGAGCCACCCGTGACCAGTGCCGACCTGGCACCCGCACCGCACGACCCCGACCGCGTCGACCCGGAGCACGAGGAGAGCACCATCCCGGAGGGCACCAGCGGCGACACCGGTCCCGAGTGGTTCAAGACGGCGGTGTTCTACGAGGTCCTGGTCCGCTCGTTCCGGGACTCCAACGGTGACGGGGTCGGCGACTTCAAGGGCGTGATCGAGAAGCTCGACTACCTGGAGTGGCTCGGGGTCGACTGCATCTGGCTGCCGCCCTTCATGACCTCGCCGCTGCGCGACGGCGGTTACGACGTCGCCGACTACCAGGACATCCTCCCCGAGTGCGGCACCGTGGACGACTTCCACCACCTGCTCGACGAGGCCCACGCCCGCGGCATCCGCGTGATCATCGACTTCGTCATGAACCACACCAGCGACCAGCACGCGTGGTTCCAGGCCAGCCGCTCCGATCCCGACGGGCCCTTCGGCGACTTCTACGTGTGGTCCGACACCGACGACCTCTACCAGGACGCCCGCGTCATCTTCGTCGACACCGAGCCGTCGAACTGGACCTGGGACCCGGTGCGCCAGCAGTACTACTGGCACCGCTTCTTCAGCCACCAGCCCGACCTGAACTTCGACAACCCGGCGGTCCACGACGCGATCATCGAGGCGCTCTCGTTCTGGTTCGACATGGGCCTCGACGGCTTCAGGCTCGACGCCGTGCCCTACCTCTACGAGCGTCCGGGCACCAACGGGGAGAACCTCCCCGAGACCCACGAGTTCCTGCGCAAGGTGCGCCGCTACGTCGACGAGCAGTACCCCGGCCGCGTGCTGCTGGCCGAGGCCAACCAGTGGCCGGCCGACGTCGTGGACTACTTCGGCGACGTGGAGTCCGGTGGCGACGAGTGCCACATGTGCTTCCACTTCCCGGTGATGCCGCGCATCTTCATGGCGGTGCGCCGCGAGTCGCGCTTCCCGATCTCGGAGATACTCGCCCAGACGCCGCCGATCCCGCACGGCTGCCAGTGGGGCATCTTCCTGCGCAACCACGACGAGCTGACCCTCGAGATGGTGACCGACGACGACCGCGACTACATGTGGAACGAGTACGCCAAGGACCCGCGGATGAAGGCCAACATCGGCATCCGTCGTCGCCTCGCCCCGCTGCTCGACAACGACGTCGACCAGATCGAGCTCTTCACCGCGCTGCTGCTCTCGCTGCCGGGCTCGCCGGTGCTCTACTACGGCGACGAGATCGGGATGGGCGACAACATCTGGCTCGGCGACCGCGACGGGGTGCGCACGCCGATGCAGTGGACCCCCGACCGCAACGCCGGCTTCTCGCAGGCCACCCCGGGCAAGCTGGCGCTGCCGGCGGTCCAGGACCCGGTCTACGGCTACCAGAGCGTCAACGTCGAGGCGCAGCTGGAGAACACCTCCTCGCTGCTGCACTGGACCCGCCGGCTGATCCACGCCCGCCGCGGCCACCACGCGTTCGGGCTGGGCAGCTTCGCCGACCTCGGCGGGTCCAACTCCACGGTGCTGTCCTACGTGCGCGAGCACCACCCCGACGAGGGCGGCGACGACATCGTCCTGTGCGTCAACAACCTCTCGCGCTTCCCGCAGCCGGTCGAGCTCGACCTGCGGCGCTTCGAGGGCCTGGTGCCGGTCGAGATGCTCGGCGGCGTCCCGTTCCCCGCCATCGGTGAGCTGCCGTACCTGCTCACGCTGGGCGGTTACGGGTTCTACTGGTTCAGGCTCACCAGGCCCGAGACCCACGAGGGACAGCTGCTGTGAACGTGCCTGCCATCCCCACCCACCTCGACGCCGCCGTGTTCGAGACCTACCTCGGCCGGACCCGGTGGTTCGGGGGGAAGGGTCGCGCACTGCGGGTCGTGGGCGTACGCCGCGTCGGCTCCGTGCCGGGGGCGCTCGACGGCGGCCCGCGGGTCGTGCTCCACCTCGTCGACGTGGCCTACACCGACGGGCCCGCTGGTGCGGAGCTCGAGACCTACCAGGTGCCGCTGAGCTGCTACACCGACCCCGAACGCCGCCTGGACCACGCCTTCGTCGGCTGGTGGGAGGACCCCGACCTCGGCTGGGTGCACGCCTACGACGCGCTGCACGACCGGGAGGCGATGGCGTGCTGGCTGCGCAGCTTCGTGGCCAGCCGTACCGAGGACGCCGTCGGCGACCCGGCCACCGGGCTGGGCTTCCACCGCCTGCCGGGCCACGAGCTGGACCCGGACGCGGCCGCCTCGCTGTTCACCGGTGAGCAGTCCAACAGCTCGGTGCGCTTCGGCGAGGACGCCGTGCTCAAGGTCTTCCGCAAGGTGACCCCCGGCGCCAACCCCGACATCGAGATCCACGCGGCCCTCACCCGGGCCGCCAGCGAGCAGGTCGCGGCGCTCTACGGCTGGGTGCAGCTCGACGACCCCGAGGGCGCCGCGGCGCCGCTGCACCTGGCGATGCTGCAGGAGTTCCTGCGCACCGCCACGGACGGCTTCGACCTGGCGCTCGCCAGCGTGCGCAACCTCTTCGCCGAGGGCGACCTGCACGCCCACGAGGTCGGCGGCGACTTCGCCGGGGAGGCCACGCGGCTCGGGCAGGCCCTGGCCACGGTGCACGAGGCGTTGCGCGCGGGCTTCCCGACCGGCACCACCGACGCCCGCACGCTGGCCGCCACCATGGCCGCGCGCCTCGACGACGCACTGCCGGTCGTGCCCGGGCTGGCCGCCCACGAGGCCGCGCTGCGCGAGGTCTTCGCCGAGGTCGCCGACCTCGGCGACCTGGGCGTGCAGCGGGTCCACGGCGACCTCCACCTCGGTCAGACCCTGCGGACGACCGAGGGCTGGAAGATCGTCGACTTCGAGGGCGAGCCGGCCAAGTCGTTGGCCGAACGGGTCCTGCCCGACTCCCGGTGGCGCGACGTCGCCGGCATGCTGCGCTCCTTCGACTACGCCCCGCACGTCGTCGAGCGCACCCGGGCCGAGACCGACGCGGAGGTCGCAGCCCAGCTGGCCGTCCGCGCCGACGAGTGGGCCCACCGCAACCGCCACCACTTCCTGACGGCCTACGCCGGCGGGGACCTCACCGAGAGCCAGCGCGTGCTGCTGACGGCGTACACCGCCGACAAGGCCGTGTACGAGTGCGTCTACGAGACCCGCAACCGCCCCACCTGGGTCCCCATCCCGCTCGCCGCCGTGGCTCGGATCGGAGCACGATGAGCACCACCCCCTCCCCCGCCGCCGTCCCCGTGCCGACCGCTCTGCTGGACCAGCTCGTCCTGGGCCGGCACGGTGACCCGCACGCCATCCTCGGCGCCCACCCGCACGACGGGGCCGTCACGGTCCGCGTCCTGCGCCCGCTCGCCACGTCGGTCGTGGTGCGCCACGACGGGTCCGAGACACCGCTGGCGCACGAGCACGAGGGCGTGTGGGTCGGCGTGCTGCCGGTCGCCGAGGTGCCGGACTACCGCGTGGCGGTCTCGTACGGCGACGACACCGTCGTGGTCGACGACCCGTACCGCTTCCTGCCGACCCTGGGCGAGATGGACCTGCACCTGGTCAACGAGGGCCGCCACGAGCTGCTGTGGACCGTCCTGGGTGCCCACGTGCGCCACGAGGGTCCCGGCGAGGAGAGCGTCAGCGGCACGTCGTTCGCGGTATGGGCGCCCTCGGCCAAGGCCGTCCGGCTGCGTGGTGACTTCAACGCGTGGGACGGACGGGAGCACCCCATGCGCCACCTGGGCACCTCGGGCGTCTGGGAGCTGTTCGTGCCCGGCCTCGGCTCGGGGACGGCGTACAAGTTCCTCCTCCTCGGGCCGGACGACGAGTGGCGGGAGAAGGCCGACCCGATGGCCTCGGCCGCCGAGACCGCCCCGCGCACCTCCTCGGTCGTCTTCGAGTCCACCCACACCTGGGGCGACCAGGAGTGGATGGCGGCCAGGGCCGACCGGCGGCCCGTGGTCGAGCCCATGTCAACCTACGAGATGCACCTCGGCTCGTGGAAGCGGCACCCGGACTCCTCGTACTGGTCCTACGACGAGCTGGCCGACGACCTGGTCCCCTACCTCTCGGACCTCGGCTTCACCCACGTCGAGCTGATGCCGGTGATGCAGCACCCGTTCGGCGGGTCCTGGGGCTACCACGTCACCTCCTACTTCGCCCCGGACTCGCGCTACGGCGACCCCGACGGCTTCCGGCGGCTGACGGACCGGCTGCACCAGGCCGGGATCGGCGTGATCCTGGACTGGGTGCCGGGGCACTTCGCGACCGACGAGTGGGCCCTGGCCCGCTTCGACGGCACGCCGCTCTACGAGGACCCGAACCCCCAGCGCGGGTGGCACCAGGAGTGGGGCTCCCACATCTTCAACTTCGGGCGCCGCGAGGTCCGCAACTTCCTGTACGCCAACGCGATCTACTGGCTCGAGGAGTTCCACGCCGATGGTCTCCGCGTCGACGGCGTCGCGTCGATGCTCTACCTGGACTACGCCCGCGAGCACGGCGAGTGGAGCCCCAACAAGCACGGCGGCCGCGAGAACCTCGAGGCGGTGCAGTTCCTCCAGGAGATGAATGCCACCGTCTACAAGCGGGTGCCCGGCATCGTCACCATCGCCGAGGAGTCGACCGCGTGGCCGATGGTCACCGGACCGACGAGCGAGGGCGGTCTGGGCTTCGGCTTCAAGTGGAACATGGGCTGGATGCACGACTCCCTCGACTATGCCGCCAAGGACCCGCTCTACCGCAGCCACCACCACGGCCAGATGACCTTCTCGCTCGTCTACTCCTTCACCGAGAACTACGTCCTGCCGATCAGCCACGACGAGGTCGTCCACGGCAAGGGATCGCTCCTGCGCAAGATGCCGGGCGACCGGTGGCAGCAGCTCGCCAACCTGCGCGCC
>JBKJPE010000179.1:0-5197 GCA_046595185.1 Nocardioides sp. | reverse complement strand
CCGATGCCCCAACGGGTGGTGGCGTCGGTATCGACGGTCTCCACGTAGGCAACCGCGGTGGCATCAGCACCCCGACCGAGTGAGTGCTCGTGATAATCGACCACGTCGAGGTCGATGCCGATGCCCTCACGAAGCGCCGTGACGAACGCTGCGATCGGTCCGTTGCCTTCGCCGTGCACCGTCACCGGTTCACCATCAAGGGTGAGTTGCGCGGTGATCGTGGCGCGATCGTCGCTTCCGGTGACCAACTCATGGCTCCGCAGCGCGAGGCGCGGTTCGGCGGGTAAGTACATGGCCTGAAACTCGTCCCACAGCGCGACGGGTGTGATCTCGGTCCCCGTGTCTTCTGCCACCGATTGGATCGTCTTGGAGAACTCGATCTGCAACCGGCGGGGGAGTGTGAATCCGTGCTCCATCTCCATGATGTAGGCGATGCCGCCCTTCCCCGACTGACTGTTGACCCGGATGACCGCTTCGTACGATCGGCCGACGTGGGCCGGATCGATCGGGAGGTACGGCACGCCCCAGATCTCGTAGTCACGACCCCGACCCGCGGCTTCGGACTCCGAGTACAGCTGCGCGAACCCCTTCTTGATTGCGTCCTGATGCGAACCGGAGAACGCGGTGTACACAAGGTCTCCCACGTACGGATGCCGCTCGTGCACCGGCAAGCGGTTGCAATACTCGGCGGTCCGGCGCAGCCCGTCGATATCAGTGACATCGAGCTCGGGGTCGATGCCCTGGCTGAACAAGTTCATCGCCAACGTCACGAGATCCACGTTGCCCGTGCGCTCGCCGTTGCCGAACAGGCAACCCTCGATGCGGTCCGCACCGGCCAGGTAGCCGAGCTCGGCAGCGGCCACGGCCGTACCACGGTCGTTGTGGGGGTGCAGCGAGAGCACGACGTGCTCGCGGTGGGCCAGGTGGCGGTCCATCCACTCGATGGAGTCGGCGTACAGGTTGGGCGTGGTCATCTCGACCGTCGCCGGCAGGTTGATGATGACCGGCTTCTCCGCGGTGGGCCCGAACACCTCCAGCACGTCGTTGCAGACGCGGACGGCGAACTCCAGCTCGGTGCCGGTGTAGGACTCCGGGGAGTACTCGTAGAGGACGGTGGTCTCCGGGATCCGCTCCTCGAACTTCTTGCACAGCCGCGCGCCTTGGACCGCGATGTCGCGGATGCCGTCCTGGTCCAGCCCGAAGACCACCCGCCGCTGCAGGGTCGAGGTGGAGTTGTAGAGGTGCACGATGGCCTGCCTGGCCCCGCGCAGCGACTCGAAGGTGCGCTCGATCAGCTCCTCGCGGGCCTGGGTCAGCACCTGGATGACGACGTCGTCGGGGATCGCACCCTCGTCGATGAGCTGGCGCACGAAGTCGAAGTCGGTCTGGCTGGCGCTGGGGAAGCCGACCTCGATCTCCTTGTAACCCATGGCGACGAGCAGGTCGAACATCGCCCGCTTGCGGGTCGGCGACATCGGGTCGATCAGGGCCTGGTTGCCGTCGCGCAGGTCGACCGCGCACCAGCGCGGCGCCCGGGTGATCGTCCTCGTCGGCCAGGTGCGGTCGTCGAGGACCACCGGCACGAACGGCTCGTAACGCTGGTGCGGCATCCCGCTGGCCTGCTGCGCCGTGGCCTCGTGGGCGACGTGGGAACGGGTGCTCATCTGCTGATTCATCGGGGTCCTCGCGAGGTGTGGCGGGTGGGGGTCACCGGGCACAGCACGAACCTCCGCAGCGAGGGGGTCCGGCTCTCAGACCTCGCTGCGGCGGCCAAGGAGGAGCAGCGCGCACGACATGGCGACGACTCTAACCGACCGGGGCCGATCCCCACGGGCGTGTCCGCCCTCCGAGCGACGGCAGAACGTGCAGTTCCCGGACTGCGCGCGGGTGCGCCACCCGTCTGACCAGGTCAGCGACCTGTCCGAGACACCGCCGCGGTCAGGAACGGGCAGCTGTCCGTTCTTCTGTCGGCGCAGGGTCGACCTGCTGGTCCCGGCTCCCCTCGTGGCCGCGCTCGGTGGGGATCGAGCGTCCTGGCCTACCGTCGAACCATGTCCCGTCTCCTGGTCGTGCACCACTCCCCCACCCGCGGTACGGCCGCGCTCGCCGCCGCCGCGCTGGCCGGGACACGCGACGAGTCGATCGAGGGCGTCGAGGTGCTCGAGCGGCCGGCGTTGGAGGCGACCTCGGCCGACGTGCTCGGCTGCGACGGGGTGCTGCTCGGGACCCCGGCCAACTTTGGCTACATGAGCGGGGCCCTCAAGCACTTCTTCGACACCGTCTTCCTGGAGGTCGGCGGCGCCCTGTCCGACGACGGGTCCGCGGCCGGCGCGCCAGGGGCCGGGCGGAAGCCCTGGGGCTTGTGGGTGCACGGTCGGTACGACACCGCGGGGGCGGTCCGCGCGGTCACCGGCATCGTCTCCGCACTGCCCTGGACCCAGGCCGCCCCCGTGCTGGAGGTGCTCGGTGACGTCGACGAGGCCGACGACGAGGCGGCGTACGAGCTCGGGGCCACCGTGGCCGCCCTGCTCTCCGACTGAGTCCCCCGCATCGCCTAGTCTGTGCGTCGTCCGTAGGGTCGGTCGACACCGTGTGGGGGTCCGTTGTGCTGAGGTCTGCCGCCCTGCGCGTGCTTGCCGGGGCGGTCGCACCGGTCGTGCTCGTGCTCTCCGGGTGCGGCGCGAGCGAGCCGCAGGGCGAGAACGCCGACCCGGCCCAGGTCGACGCCGTCGAGACCCCCGAGCTCGGCGCCTGCCGGGTGCTGACCCCGGAGGACGTCGCGGCGGCCAGCAACGCCACCGAGACCGTCCCGTGCACCCGGCAGCACACGGCGGAGACCTACGCGATCGGCGAGATGCCCGCAGCGCTGGACACCGCGGCGTACGACGCCCCCGAGGTCAGCGACTTCGCCTACCAGACCTGCGCGACGAAGTTCGAGGCCTTCCTCGGCGCCGACGAGTCGCTGGCCATGCGCACCGTCGTCAGCTGGGCGTGGTTCCGACCCAGCGATGAGGCGTGGGCCGACGGCGCCCGCTGGTACCGCTGCGACGTCGTCGGTGGTGGAGCAGAGAGCACCGCCTACGTCGCGCTCCCGAAGTCCGCGAAGGGCCTGCTGCTCGGCCGTCCCGATGACCGCTGGATGGTCTGCGCCGACGGGGAGACGGTGGCCGGCTCCCCCAAGGTCCCCTGCACCGAGCCGCACCAGTGGCGCGCGGTGACGACGATCAAGGTGGGCGAGGACGAGGAGGCCTACCCCGGCGACCGCGTCGTCGAGGTCACCACCCGCGACTTCTGCTCCGACTCGGTCGGGGCCTGGCTGAACTACCCGGTCGACTTCGAGTACGCCTACACCTTCTTCCACGAGGCGGAGTGGCTGGCCGGCAACCGTCGTTCGGTCTGCTGGGCCAGGACCCCCGGCTGATGCGGCGCGCGCGCCCCGTCGCGGTGCTGGCCCCGGCCGTCCTGCTGGCGGTGACGGCGTGCTCGGGCGGGTCCGGCTCGTCGGAGGACCCGTCGCCGGAGGACCCGTCGCCGGTGGCCCCGTCCACGTCGGGCCTGTCCGCCTCGAGCAGGCCGCTGCCTCGCGCACAGGAGGTCCCGGGCCCGGCGGAGGACGCCTGCTACGGCCTGTCCTACGCGGCCGCGCTGGCGCCGACGTCAGGCGTCCCGCCGACGGGCTGCGACCGGGCCCACACCGCGCAGACCTTCGCCACGGGCCGGCTCGCGACCGTCGTCGACGGCCACCTGCTCGCCGTCGACGCCGCACGGGTGCGCGCACAGCCGGAGCAGGAGTGCCAGCAGCTCCTCGTCGGCTTCCTCGGCGGCACGCAGGAGGACCGCAGCCTCAGCATGCTGCGCACCGTGTGGTTCACCCCCACCGTGGCCCAGAGCGACCGGGGTGCCGAGTGGTTCCGCTGCGACGCGATCGCGGTGGGTGCCGAGGGGGAGCTGGCCGAGCTGGGCCCCGACCTGCGCGGGGTGCTCGCCACCGAGGCCGACGCCGCCCGCTACGGCATGTGCGGCACCACCGCACCCGACGACGACGCCTTCGAGCGGGTCGTCTGCGCCCGTGAGCACAGCTGGCGCGCGATCTCGGTCGTGGGCCTGCCCGCCGGCGACTACCCCGGGGAGACCGCGGCCCGCGAGGCCGGTCAGGTCCCGTGCGAGGACGCCGGCCGGACCGTCGCCGCGGACCCCGCCGAGTTCGAGTGGGGCTACGAGTGGCCCGACTCCGAGCAGTGGGCCGCCGGGCAGACGTACGGCCGCTGCTGGGCGCCCGACTGACCCGTGCCTAGAACCCCAGGCGGCGCAGCTGGCGCGGGTCGCGCTGCCAGTCCTTGGCCACCTTGACCCGGAGGTCCAGGTGCACCGGGGTCCCGAGCAGGGCCTCGATCTGTTTCCGCGCGTTGGTGCCCACCTCCTGCAGGCGGGCACCCTTGCGGCCGATCACGATGCCCTTCTGCGAGTCCCGCTCCACGAACAGGTTCGCGTGGACGTCGAGCAGCGGCCGGTCGGCGGGGCGCCCCTCGCGCGGCACCATCTCCTCGACCACCACCGCGATCGAGTGGGGCAGCTCGTCGCGGACGCCGTCGAGCGCGGCCTCGCGGACGAGCTCGCCCACCAGCGTCTCGTCGGGGGTGTCGGTGAGCTCACCGCCCGGGTAGAGCGGCGGGCCCTCCGGCATCCGGGCCACCAGCAGGTCCTCGAGGAGCGCGACCTGGTCGCCGGCGACCGCCGACACGGGCACGATCTCGGCCCAGTCGGTCTCGGTCTCCCGCCCCAGCCGCTCGATGTCCATCAGGTGCTGCCCGATCTGCTCGGGCGTGGCCAGGTCGGTCTTGGTGGCGACGGCGACCTTGACCGTGCGACGGACCTTGGCCAGCTCGGTGACGATGAACCGGTCGCCGGGCCCGATCTTCTCGTTGGCCGGCAGGCACACGGCCACGATGTCGACCTCCGCGAGGGTGGTCTTCACCAGGTCGTTGAGACGCTCCCCGAGCAGGGTCCGCGGGCGGTGCAGGCCAGGGGTGTCGACCAGGATCAGCTGCGCGTCCGGACGGTGCACGATCCCGCGCACCACCGTGCGAGTGGTCTGGGGCTTGGAGCTGGTGATCACGACCTTGCTGCCCACCAACGCATTGGTCAGGGTCGACTTTCCTGCATTGGGGCGGCCAACGAATGACACGAACCCGCTTTT
>JBKJPE010000151.1:0-3599 GCA_046595185.1 Nocardioides sp. | reverse complement strand
GCAGACCCACCAGCGCGGCGGTCTCGCGGTCGTCGCCGCCGACCTCCTCGCGCTGGCCCTGCTCGAGAGCCCGGGTGAGCTCGGCGCCGACGTCGCGGTCGGGTCCTCCCAGCGCTTTGGCGTCCCGCTGTTCTACGGCGGGCCGCACGCCGGCTTCATGGCGGTCCGCTCCGGGCTCGAGCGGCACCTCCCGGGCCGCCTGGTCGGCGTCTCCGTCGACGTGACGGGGCGCCCGGCGTACCGTTTGGCCCTCCAGACCCGCGAGCAGCACATCCGCCGCGACAAGGCCACCTCCAACATCTGCACCGCCCAGGTGCTGCTGGCCGTGGTGGCCTCGATGTACGCCGTCTACCACGGCGCCGAGGGCCTCCGCACGATCGCGCACCGCACCCACCGGTACGCCGCCGTGCTCGCCACGGCGCTCGGCCGGGGCGGTCTGGCGGTCACCCACCAGCAGTTCTTCGACACGCTCTCGGTCCCGGTGCCCGGTCGCGCCGACGACGTGGTCGCCGCGGCCCGGGCGCTCGGCGTCCAGCTGCGTCGGGTCGACGCCGACACCGTCGGGGTCTCCACCTCCGAGGTGACCACCGCCGCGACCCTGGGTCGCGTGCTCGAGGCCTTCGGGGTGGACGTGCCCGACGCCGAGGCCCTGGACTCCCTCGACCAGGCCACGCCCGACGCGCTGCCCGAGGAGCTGGCCCGGCGCACGGACTACCTGACCCACGAGGTCTTCCGCACCCACCGCAGCGAGACCCAGATGCTGCGCTACCTGCGCCGGCTGTCGAACCGCGACTACGCCCTGGACCGCGGGATGATCCCGCTGGGCTCCTGCACCATGAAGCTGAACGCCCCCACCGAGATGGAGCCGGTCTCGCTGCCTGGCTTCGCCGACCTGCACCCCTTCGCCCCCGCCGAGGACGCCCAGGGCTACCGCCGGCTGGTCGACCAGCTCGAGGGCTGGCTGGCCGAGGTCACCGGCTACGACCGGGTGTCGATCCAGCCCAACGCCGGCTCGCAGGGCGAGCTGGCCGGGCTGCTGGCCATCCGCGGCTACCACCTGGGGCGAGACGACGAGGCGCGCGACGTGTGTCTGATCCCGTCCTCGGCCCACGGCACGAACGCCGCCTCCGCGGTGATGGCCGGGATGCGCGTGGTGGTCGTGGCCGCCGACGAGGCCGGCGGGGTCGACCTGGCCGACCTGCGGGCGAAGTGTGAGCAGCACGCGGACACGCTGGCCGCGATCATGGTCACCTACCCCTCGACCCACGGGGCGTACGAGGACAGCATCGGCGAGCTGTGCGACGTCGTGCACGAGCACGGCGGCCAGGTCTACGTCGACGGCGCCAACCTGAACGCGCTGCTCGGCCACGCCAAGCCGGGCGAGTTCGGCGGCGACGTGTCCCACCTCAACCTCCACAAGACCTTCTGCATCCCCCACGGCGGCGGCGGCCCGGGCGTCGGCCCGGTCGCGGTGCGCGAGCACCTCGCGCCGTACCTGCCCTCGCACGCGGCGCACCCGGAGGAGGCCAAGCGGTACGGCATCGGCCCGATCAGCGCGGCGCCCTACGGCTCGGCGGGGATCCTGCCGATCTCGTGGGCCTACGTGCGGATGATGGGCGGCGAGGGCCTGACCCGCGCCACGTCGGTCGCCGTCCTGGCCGCCAACTACGTCGCGGCGCGTCTGGGGGAGCACTTCCCGGTGCTCTACCGCGGCCACAACGGCCTGGTCGCTCACGAGTGCATCCTCGACCTGCGTGGGCTGACCAAGGACACCGGCGTCAGCGTCGACGACGTCGCCAAGCGCCTGGTCGACTACGGCTTCCATGCACCGACCATGTCGTTCCCGGTCGCCGGGACGCTGATGGTGGAGCCGACCGAGTCCGAGGACCTGGCCGAGATCGACCGCTTCTGCGAGGCCATGATCGCGATCCGCGACGAGGTCCGGCGGGTCGAGGCCGGGGAGTGGAGCGCGGAGGAGTCCCCGCTGCGCGGGGCCCCGCACACCTCCCGCGCGCTCGTGGGCGAGTGGCACCGGGCGTACGACCGCCAGCTCGCGGTCTTCCCGAACGGGATCGACCCTGACAAGTACTGGCCGCCGGTGGGGCGCATCGACCAGGCCTACGGCGACCGCAACCTGACCTGCTCGTGCCCGCCGCTCGAGGCCTTCGCGGAGCCGGCCGGGTCCCAGGGGTGAGCGACCTGCTCGAGGCCACGGCCCGGGCAGCCCTGGGCGTCCTGGCGCGCTCCCAGGCCGCCGGGCGGATCCCGTCGTTGGTGGGCGGGGTCGTCCGCGACGGTGCGCTGGTGTGGAGCGAGGGTCGTGGCTCGTCGGTGACCGGGCCGTCGTCGGACGGGCTCCGGCCCGACGCCGGCACGCAGTACAAGATCGGCTCGGTCACCAAGACGATGACCGCCGCCCTGGTGATGCTGGCGCGCGAGCGCGGGGACCTCGTGCTCGACGACACCGTCGGGCGCTTCCTGCCCGACGGGCCGTTCGCCGACGTCACCCTGCGCGCGCTGCTCTCCCACTCCGCCGGGATCACCGCGGAGCCGCACGGCACCTGGTGGGAGCGCTCGACCGGCGGCGACCGGGCCGCGCTGGTCGCGGCGCACGCCGGCGCGGGGCGGGTGCTGGAGAACGGGTCGCAGCACCACTACTCCAACCTGGGCTACGGCGTGCTCGGCGAGGTCGCGGCCGAGGTCGCCGGCGCGTCCTGGATCGAGGCGCTCACCGAGCAGGTGCTGGCGCCGCTGGGGATGACCCGGACCACCTACCAGCACCAGGAGCCGTACGCCGCCGGGTGGTCCGTCGACGGCCTCACCGGAGAGCTGGTCGCGGAGCCGCTGCCCGACACCGGGGCGATGGCGCCGGCGGGGCAGCTGTGGAGCACGATCACCGACCTGGCCACCTGGCTGACCGCGCTGGTCGACCCGGAACGCTCGGTGCTGCGGGAGGGTTCGCTGGTGGCCATGCGCACCCCGCAGGCCGGCACGCCCGAGGACCGGTCGGGCTCGACGTACGGGCTCGGGGTCTCCGTCACCGTCGCGGGCGGGCGGATGCTCGTCGGCCACGGCGGCTCGATGCCCGGCTTCACCTGCGGCGTCCTGGTCGACGTCGACTCCCGCACGGGCGCGGTCGTGCTGACCAACGGGGCGTACGGGCTGGGCGACGCCACCCGCGAGCTGCTCGACACGGTCCTCGACACGGAGCCGGCCCTGCCGGACGAGTGGCGCCCGACGACCGGTGCCGTGCCCGACGTGGTGCGCGAGGTCGTCGGCACCTGGCACTGGGGTCATGCACCCTCGGTGCTCCGGTGGGACGGCCGCCGGCTGCAGCTGGCCCCGGCCTCCGGGCCCGGCCGCGCGATGGCCTTCGCCCCGACCCAGGACCCAGAGACGTTCGTCGGCGCCAGCGGCTACCTGACCGGGGAGACCCTGCGCGCCGAGCGGCACCCCGACGGGTCGGTCAGCCACCTGGGCTGCGCGACCTTCGTGTGGACCCGCATCCCGTACGACCCCCGCACCCCCGTCCCCGCGCCGGGTTGACGCTCGCAGCCCGCCGAGATGCCGGTCGCGGCCCGCCGACATGACGCTCCCAG
>JBKJPE010000073.1:0-8320 GCA_046595185.1 Nocardioides sp. | reverse complement strand
GTCGAGGAGGCGGCGGAGGTCGTCGCCCGCCGAGATGACGCTCACAGAGAGCCGAGATGACGCTCGCGGGCAGCCGAGATGCCGCTCGCGGACACCTTAGGCCGCGGTCCGCAGCTCGCGCGTCGCGCCGACCACGCCCCGGTAGTGCCCGACCAGGGCCCCGTTGACCTCGGACCACGAGCGGTCGCGGACCGCCCGCCGGGCGGCGAGGCCGAACAGCCTGCGCCGCAGGGGGTCGTCGAGCAGTGCCCCGACGTGGTCCGCCATGGCTGCGGCGCTCCCGGGCGGGTAGAGCAGGCCGTCGACCCCGTGCTCGACGACGTCGAGCGGGCCGCCCTGCGCGGGCGCCACCACCGGCACCCCCGAGGCGAGCGCCTCCTGCGCGGACTGGCAGTAGGTCTCGTACCGGCCGGTGTGCACGAACACGTCGAGCGAGGCGTACGCCCTGCCGAGGTCGTCGCCGTGCAGCACGCCGAGGAACCGGGTGTCGGGCAGCACGGCACGCAGCCGGTCCTCCTCCGGCCCGCCACCGACGACGACCAACTGCAGGCGCGGGTCGCGGTCGAGCACGGCGAGCAGCTCGAGCTCCTTCTCGGGGGCGAGCCGGCCGACGTACCCCACCAGCGGCCTGCGCTCCGGGGACAGCGTGGCGCGCAGCCCGGCGTCGCGGCGCACCGGGTGGAACGCGCAGGGGTCGACGCCCCGGCGCCACAGCGCCACCCGGTCGACGCCCAGGTCGCGCAGCTGGTCGCGACTGGCCGTCGAGGGGGCCAGGGTCAGCGCGACCCCGCCGTGGATGCGGCGGGTCAGGTAGGTCATCGCGCGCACCCCCCCGGCCAGGTCGTAGCGCCGGGCGAAGCCGACCAGGTCGGTCTGGTAGACCGCGACGACCGGGATCCCGAGCTCCTCGGCCGCGCGCACGGCGGTCAGCCCGAGCACGGCCGGCGAGGCGACGTGGACGACCTCGGGCCGGAACCGTTGCATGGCGGCGACCAGCCGGCGTCGCGTCTCCAGGCCGATCCGGAAGTCGCGGTAGAAGGGCAGCGCGGCCCCGCGGGCGTGCGTCACCGGGAAGCCGGCGTAGGTCGTCGGCCCGGTCGGCGCGACCAGCTCGGCGACGTGGCCCTCGGCGGCGAGGTGCTCGAGCACCCGGCGCACCGAGTTGGTCACCCCGTTGACCTGCGGGAGGAAGGACTCGGTGACGACGAGGACGCGCAACGGCGGGGCGGGACCGCGGGTCGGGGCCATGGCGCTGACGCTAGGGGCGCCGGCGTACGCCCCGCGGCGCGCACCGTGGACGTCACGTGAACAGGTGCGGACGACTCCGCGGCGCCCTCACAGCGTGATCGTGCAGGAGGTCTCACGGCCGAACGCCTGGAAGCCGGCGCGGCGCAGGATCGGTCCGGAGGTCTCGACCCGGCCCTTGACGAGGGCCAGGCCAGCGCCCCGACGTGCTCCCTCGGCCAGGCGCTCGGCCAGCAGGGCCCGGTAGACCCCGCGGCCGCGGGCGTCCTCGAGGACGCCACCGCCCAACAGTCGCACGTCACCGGCCTCGATGCTGACCCCTCCGGAGCCGACCGGGCGACCAGCGTCGTAGGCCACGACGCGTCCCCCGCGCCCCGCGGACCGGGTCTCCCGTTCCCGCACGAGGGCTCCCTCGAGCTCGTCCTCAGGCGTCGGCCCGCCCCCGAACACCTCGACCCCGACCCGTGCCAAGTCCCGCAGGCCCTGGAGGTCGTCGACCCAGCGCACGTCGACCCCGAGGGCGGGGTCGCCGAGGTCGGGCGGCGAGCTCCAGCGCGAGGACGTCGAGGGTCTCGTCGACGACACCGCCGCGGGCGGCGTACGCCTCGGCCAGGCCCTCCGGTGCGTCGAGGCGCACCCACGCGACGAGCTCGGGCACCTCGAAGGTGCGTGCGGGCGCCAGCGCCGCGTCGAGGGCCGCCGCGACGTCGCCGGACGGGCCGAACCGGGCCAGCTCCAGCTGGTGGAAGAACCAGTCCGGGTAGCGCACCAGCACGACGTCGTCGGTCTCGATCGTCTGCGCCTGGTCCGGCACCCAGATCCAGGCTGCGCTGGCGGCGGCCACGCGCGCCGCGTCCGGAGGGGGCGTACGGCTCATGCGGCCCGACCTACTGTCCGCGAGCGTCACCTCGACGCGCTGTGGGCGTCACCTCGGCTACTCCGTGGCGGCGAGCTGGCCGCAGGCGCCGTCGATCTCCGACCCGCGCGTGTCTCGGACCGTCGTCGAGATCCCCTTGGCCTCGAGCCGGCGAACGAACTCGCGCTCGTCGGCGGGGTCGGAGGCGGTCCACCTGCTGCCCGGGGTCGGGTTCAGCGGGATCAGGTTGACGTGGACCCAGCCCCAGTCGCCGAAGCCGTTGAGCACGTCGCCGAGCAGGTCGGCGCGCCAGGCCTGGTCGTTGATGCCGCGCATCATGGCGTACTCGATCGAGACCCGGCGCCTGGTGACCCGCGCGTAGTCCCAGGCGGCCTCGACGGTCTCGGCGACCGAGGAGCGGGTGTTGATCGGGACCAGCTCGTTGCGCAGCTCGTCGTCCGGGGCGTGGAGGCTGAGGGCGAGGGTGCAGGCGATGCCCTCCTCGGTGAGCTGGCGGATCCGCGGCACCAGGCCGACCGTGGACACGGTGACCCCGCGCGCCGACATGCCGAGGCCCTCGGGCGCGGGCGACGTCAGCCGGCGGACGGCGCCGACGACGGCCTTGTAGTTGGCCAGCGGCTCGCCCATGCCCATGAAGACGACGTTGGAGACGCGGCCCGGGCCGCCGGGGACCTCGCCGCGCTGCAGCGACCGTGCGCCGGCGAGGACCTGCTCCACGATCTCCGCCGTGGACATGTTGCGTTGCAGGCCACCCTGGCCGGTGGCGCAGAACGGGCAGGCCATCCCGCAGCCTGCCTGGCTGGACACGCACATCGTCACGCGGCCGGGGTAGCGCATCAGCACCGACTCGACCAGGGCACCGTCGAAGAGCTTCCACAGCGTCTTGCGGGTGGTGCCCTTGTCGGCCTCGAGGGTGCGCAGGGGCGTCATCAGGGTGGGCAGCAGCCCCGCCACCAGCGGCTCGCGCTGCGCGGCGGGCAGGTCGGTCATCAGCTCGGGGTCGTCGACCAGGCGCGCGAAGTAGTGGTTCGACAGCTGCTTGGCGCGGAAGCCCGGCAGACCCTTCTCGGTCGCCAGCGCGACCCGCTCGTCGAGCGTCAGGTCGGCGAGGTGGCGCGGGGGCTTCGCCCGCCCGCGGGGCTCGTCGAAGACCAGCGGCAGGGCGGCGCGGCCGGCGGGAGCGGTGGGGGTGGGGTTCTCAGACATGACCGGCCCAGTGTCGCACCGCGGCGGGTGCCGGGCCGAACCCACGGCCCTCAGCCGCTGCGGACCAGCACGAGCAGCACCAGCGCGGCGACGGCGGCCACCACGACGGCCGTCGAGACCATGCCGAGCAGCAGGTAGAGCCCGAACCGGCGGGTGCGTGGGGCGATGCTCAACCCGATCGGCACGACGAGCACGAGCAGCACGAACGGGAAGAGGCGTTCTGCGGTCCCGGTGTCGGTCAGCGTGCTGAGCAGACCGGCGTACAGCCCCGGCACGACGATGATGGCGACCAGCCCGGCGAAGAAGCCGGACAGGGCGGTGAACGTCGGGTGGTCGCGGTGCCACCACCGCGGCTCGGCGGTCGTCCCGCGCCCGGAGCCTGCCTCGGCCGGGGTCGACGTGGTCTCCGCGGCGGACGGTGCCTCACTCATCCGACGATGGTAGGCACCTCCAGGCTCGCCACCAGGTCCGGCATGCCGAGGGCACGCCACCGATCGAGGTCGGGGGGCCGGTCGGTGAGGGCCGCGACGAGCACCGTCCACGCCGTCCCGTGACCCACCAGCACCAGGTCGCCCTGCGGCCGGGCCGCCAGCAGCGTGCGCACCGCGGCGACGACCCGGTGCCGGCAGGCGTCGAGCGGCTCCCAGCCGGGAGCGACCGACCGGTGCGGGTCGAGGAAGGCCCGCGCCACCGTGGCCGCGAAGTCCGGGACCGCACCGGCGTGGCGGCGGTGCTCGGCCAGGTCCTCGACGACGGCGACAGGGCCGGCGTGCAGCAGGCCGGCCGTGGTCCTCGCCCTGGCCTCCGGCGAGGTCGCCCACCGCGCTGCCGCCGGCAGCCGGTGCTGCCACACGAGGACCTCGTCGTACGCCTCCACGGCCAGCGGCCAGGACGAGGCCGGGGTGGTCAGGTCGATCGCCGGACGACCGTGGCGGACCAGGTGCAGGACGGTCACGGCCGGGGCCCGCTCAGAAGACCGCGTAGTGCAGCAGCAGCCAGATCGGCGCCACGGTGGCCAGGATCGAGTCGAGCCGGTCCATCAGGCCGCCGTGGCCGGGGATGACCCGGCTCATGTCCTTGATCCCGAGGTCGCGCTTCATCACCGACTCGCACAGGTCCCCGAGGGTGGCCATGACCACCGCGATCAGGCCCAGGGCGATCCCGACCCACCAGTCGCCCTCCAGCAGCAGCACCACCAGTGCGACGCCGGCCGCGGTGGTGAAGACGAACGACCCGGCGAAGCCCTCCCACGACTTCTTCGGCGAGATGACCGGGGCCATCGGGTGCTTGCCGAACAGCACGCCGGCGACGTAGCCACCGATGTCGGAGGCGATGGTGACCAGCACGAAGACGATGACCCCCGCCACGCCCTCATCACCGAGGCCGTTGCCGGTCAGCCCGCCCTCGCGCAGCAGCAGCGCCACGAACGAGCCGAGGAACGGCACGTAGACGACCGTGAACACCGCCGCGGTGGCGTTCTGCACGTAGCCGTCGATCCCCCGGCGCAGCAGCCACAGCATCACCACGAGCGCGGTCACCGCTGTCGCGGTCACCAGGGCGGCAGGACCCCAGAGGAAGGCGACGACGACCATCGCGCCGCCGCCGACCATGATCGGCTGCTCGGGGATGTCGATGCCCTTGGTCAGCAGGCCGCGGTGCAGCTCCCACACCGCGACGACCACGGCGGCCACCACCACGAGCATGAAGACGGGCTTGACGAAGTAGAGCGTGCCGCCGACCAGCCCGAGCAGCAGCACCGCCGAGGTGACGGCCGCCCGCAGGTCCCGACCGGCGCGGCCGTGGTCCTTGCGCTGCGCAGGGGTCGGGTGGGGGCGACCGGGCACCGGCTCCTCCGACGGCCGGCCGGGGCTCGTCGGGGACGGGGTGGGGGGTGGGGTGCTCATCCCGGACGCGGCGAGTCGAGGCCCTCAGACCTCGATCAGCTCCGACTCCTTGGCCTTGAGCATCTCGTCGATGGCGTCGGTGTGCTTCTTGGTGACGCCGTCGAGGCGCTTCTCGGCCCCGGTCACGTCGTCCTTGCCGACCTCGCCGTCCTTCTCGAGCTTCTCGAGGTTCTGCTTGGCGGTGCGGCGCAGGTTGCGCACGGCCACGCGTCCGTCCTCGGCCTTGCCGCGGGCGACCTTGATGTACTCCTTGCGGCGCTCCTCGGTCAGCTCGGGGAACACGCAGCGGATCATCCGGCCGTCGTCGGCGGGGTTCACGCCGAGGTCGGAGTCGCGGATGGCGCGCTCGATGCCCTTCATGGCGCCCTGGTCGTAGGGCTGGATCAGGATGACCCGGGCCTCGGGGGCGGTGAAGGAGGCCAGCTGCTGCAGCGGCGTCGGCGAGCCGTAGTAGTCGACCAGGATCTTGTTGAACATGCTGGGGTGCGCCCGACCTGCACGGATCGCGGCGAAGTCCTCACGCGTGGCCTCGACCGACTTGGCCATCTTGGCGTCGGCCTCCTTGAGGATGTCGTTGATCACGGGGAGCTCCTGGGGGATCGGTGTGCGGGGACGTGCTGGATGCCGGCGGCCGGCCCGGGCCCGGGTCAGCCGGGGTGCACCAGCGTGCCGATCTTCTCACCCCGCACCGCCTTGAGGATCGCACCCTCGTCGGCCATGCCGAACACGATCATCGGCAGCTTGTTCTCGCTGCACAGCGTGAACGCGGTCTGGTCCATGATCTGCAGCCCCCGGCTGATGGCCTCGTCGTAGGTCAGCTCGTCGAACTTCGTGGCGCTCGGGTCCTTCTTCGGGTCCGCGGAGTAGATGCCGTCGACGCCCGACTTGTCGTAGAGCACGATGTCGCAGCGGCTCTCCAGCGCGCGCTGGACCGCGACGGTGTCGGTGGAGAAGAACGGCATGCCCATCCCGGCCCCGAAGATCACCACGCGGCCCTTCTCCATGTGGCGGATCGCGCGGCGCGGGACGTACGGCTCCGCGACCTGGCCCATCGTGATGGCGGTCTGGACGCGGGTGTCGACGCCCAGCTTCTCGAGGAAGTCCTGGAGGGCCAGGCAGTTCATCACGATCCCGAGCATGCCCATGTAGTCGGCGCGGACCCGGTCCATGCCGCGCTGCTGCAGCTCGGCGCCGCGGAAGAAGTTCCCGCCCCCGGTGACCACGGCGACCTGGGTGCCGGTGGCGACCACGTCGGCGATCTCCTGGGCGATCCGCTGGACGACGTCCGGGTCGATGCCGACCTTGCCCCCTCCGAAGACCTCGCCGGACAGCTTGAGCAGCACACGGTTGTATCCGGTCACGGCCGGGTCCTCCTGGGGGTGGAACGGGCAGGGGCACAGGAAGAGGCCGGCCCGATGAGTCGTCTCCTCCTCATCGAACCGGCCCCCTGCGCGTCTGGGGCAACCTAGCCGATCAGGCGCCGACCTCGAAACGGGCGAACCGCTTCACGGTGGTGCCTGCGGCGTCCAGGACGGCCTGGACGCTCAACTTGTTCTCGGTCACCGACGGCTGCTCGAGCAGCACGACGTCCTTGAAGAAACCGTTGAGACGACCCTCGGTGATCTTGGCGATCGCCTGCTCGGGCTTGCCCTCCTCGCGGGAGGTGGCCTCGGCGATCTCGCGCTCCTTGGCCACGATGTCGCTGGGGACCTCGTCACGGGTGAGGTACTTCGGACGCATCGCAGCGACCTGCATGGCGGCGCCACGCGCGGCGGCCTCGTCGGAGCCGTCGTACTCGATGAGTACGCCGACGGCCGGCGGGAGGTCCGAGGCGCGGCTGTGCATGTAGGCAACGACGGGACCCTCGAACACGGCCACGCGGCCGAGCTCGATCTTCTCGCCGATGCGGATCGCGAGGGCCTTCACGATCTCGTCGACCGTCTGGTCACCGATCCTGACGGCCTTGAGCGCCTCGGCATCGGCCGGCCCGGAGGAATCCAGGGACTCCGCTGCGGCGTCCGCGATCCGCTGCGCGGTGCTGATGAAGTCGTCACCCTTGGCCACGAAGTCCGTCTCGCAGTTCAGCTCGACGAGTGCGGTGCCCGAGGTGGCAACAAGGCCCGCGGACGCGGTGCGCTCGGCGCCCCGCTCGGCAGCCTTCTTGCCCAGCTTGATGCGGAGCAGCTCGGTGGCCTTGTCGAAGTCGCCGTCGGCTTCCTCGAGGGCCTTCTTGCAGTCCATCATCCCCGCGCCCGTGTGGTCGCGGAGCTTCTTGACGTCGGCGGCGGAAATCGCCACGCTCAGTCCTCCTTGGTCTCGGCGGTGCCCTCGGCGGGCGCCTCAGCGGTGGTGTCGGCGGGGGCCTCGGCAGCCGGAGCCTCGGTGGTCTCCGCCGCAGGTGCCTCGGTGGTCTCCGCCGCAGGTGCCTCGGTGGTCTCCGCGGCGGGTGCCTCGGTGGTCTCCGCGGCGGGCGCCTCGGCGCCGACCTCGGCCTTGGGAGCCTCAGCAGCGTCCTTCGCGTCGGCGCCCTCAGCGGAGGCGCCGGTCGCCTCGGCGGCCGGGGTCTCCTCGGTCTTGGTGTCGCCACCGGTGGCGGCCACAGCAGCCTTGTCGGCCTCGCCCTGGAGCAGGTCGCGCTCCCAGTCGGCCAACGGCTCGTCGGTGCCGATGCCCTTGGCGTCACCGTCGGTCTTGGCACCCGAGCGGGCGATCAGGCCGTCGGCGACGGCGTCGGCGATCACGCGGGTCAGCAGACCGACCGCGCGGATGGCGTCGTCGTTGCCCGGGATGGGGTAGTCGACGAGGTCGGGGTCACAGTTGGAGTCCAGGATCGCGATGATCGGGATCTTCAGCTTGCGCGCCTCTTCGACAGCGAGGTGCTCCTTGTTCGTGTCCACGATCCACACGGCCGACGGGGTTCGGCCCATCTCGCGGATGCCACCGAGTGTCTTGTCGAGCTTGATGTGCTCGCGCCGCATGTAGAGCAGTTCCTTCTTCGTGCGGCTGGAGCCGGCGACGTCGTCGAAGTCGATGTCGTCGAGCTCCTTGAGGCGGTTGATCCTCTGGTGCACGGTCTGGAAGTTGGTGA
>JBKJPE010000196.1:0-2618 GCA_046595185.1 Nocardioides sp. | reverse complement strand
GTCGTGATCGACTCCGACTCGACCGACGCGACCTACGACGTAGCCGTCGACGCCGGGGCCACCGTCCACCGCAGCGCCGAGATCCGCCCCGACCTGGGCACGCACCCCGGCAAGGGCGAGGCGATGTGGAAGTCCCTGCTCGTCACGACCGGCGACCTCGTGGTGTTCATGGACGCCGACCTGCTCGACTGGGACACCCACTTCGTCCCCGGATTGCTCGGGCCGCTGCTGACCGACCACCGGACGGCGCTGGTGAAGGGCTTCTACGAGAGGCCGGGCGCGGACGGGCCCTGGGAGGGTGGTCGGGTCACCGAGCTGGTGGCCCGGCCGCTGATCGCGACCTCCTTCCCCGAGCTGGGCGGGCTCGTCCAGCCCCTGGCCGGCGAGTGGGCCGCGCGCCGGTCGCTGCTCGAGCAGCTGTGGATGCCGACCGGGTACGCCGTCGAGCTGGCCGCCCTCGTCGACACCGTGCGCCTGCTCGGTGTCGAGGCGCTGGCCCAGGTCGACCTCGGCCGGCGGGCCCACCGACACCAGGCCCTGCGCGACCTGGGCGGCATGTCGACGCAGATCGTGGCCGCCGCCCTGGCCCGGCTGGGGGTGCGGCCGCCCGACGGGCCGGCCGTGCTGCGCCAGCACGGCCCGGGCCCGGACGGCTCACCGACCAGTGAGGAACGCGAGGTGGCGACCGTGGAGCGGCCGCCGATCCGCGAGGTCGCCGGGCGGGACCCGGGCCCGCGGACGGGCCCGCGGACGGGCCCGCGGTCCGTGCCGCCGCTCACGTCCCGGTGACCTCGGGTCGACGGGCTGGCGGGTCAGGGCGCGGGAGCGCGTCCTGGCCGAGCAGCTGGGCCAGCACGACGGGCAGGAGATCCGTACCGCCCTGCTCGCCTCCGGCCGGACCGGGTCCGGGCCGAACCTCGGCATCACCGTGGTCCGCACGACCAACGACCTCACCTCGGTCCGCACAGGTCGACCTCGCCGGACGCGAGCAGCTGGGCGCCTGCCTGCGCGGGCAGCCCGGCGTGGTGGTCCTGGTCAGCGAGTCGCCGCAGGCGCTGCTGCCGGGCCACCGCGTCTGGGACCTCGACGCCGGGTAGGTCGCGCCCGCTAGGTTCGCAGCGTGCTCCGTCTCGGTCGACACGTCTTCGCCGACGAGACCACGCTGGTGATGGCGATCGTGAACCGCACGCCCGACTCGTTCTACGACCAGGGCGCGACGTGGGCGGAGGACCGGGCCTTCGAGCGGGTCGCGCTGGTGGTCGAGCAGGGGGCCGAGGTCGTCGACATCGGCGGCATCAAGGCCGCCCCCGGCGTCGAGGTCGACGCGGCCGAGGAGAAGGCGCGGGTCGTCGACCTCGTGGCGCGGGTGCGGGAGGCGTACCCCGCGCTCGTGATCTCCGTCGACACCTGGCGCGCGGAGGTCGGCGACGCCGTCTGCCGGGCCGGCGCCGACGTGCTCAACGACGCCTGGGGCGGGGCCGACCCCGAGCTGGTCGACGTCGCAGCCGCCCACGACGTGGCGATCGTGTGCACCCACACCGGGAGCGCGACGCCGCGCACACGGCCCTACCGCGTCGAGTACGACGACGTGGTGGCCTCGGCGATCGCCGACACGACCGCCTACGCGGCGCGGGCCGTGGCCGCCGGGGTGGCGCGCGAGTCGGTCGTCATCGACCCGGCCCACGACTTCGGGAAGAACACCTTCCACTCCCTCGAGGTCACGCGGCGTCTGGGTGAGATGGTCGCCACGGGGTGGCCGGTTCTGGTGTCGTTGAGCAACAAGGACTTCGTGGGCGAGA
Organism: Nocardioides sp.; assembly: GCA_046595185.1. Classification (GTDB taxonomy): domain Bacteria; phylum Actinomycetota; class Actinomycetes; order Propionibacteriales; family Nocardioidaceae; genus Nocardioides. The sequence continues at coordinate 819 of JBKJPE010000196.1, read as the reverse complement.
CGCTCGACAAGCCGGTCGGGGAGCGGCTGCTCGGCACGCTGGCGGCGACCGCGGTCTGCGCCACCGCCGGGGCGCGGGTCTACCGCGTGCACGAGGTGGTCGAGACCCGTCAGGTCGTCGACATGGCCTGGACGATCGCCGGGCGGCGACTGCCGGCGCGGGCGATCCGGGGGCTGCAGTGAACCCGGTGGTCGAGGAGCGAGCGCAGGGAGCCGGGGGCTGCGGTGAACCCGGTGGTCGAGGAGCGAGCGCAGCGAGCGTCTCGAGACTCCCGTGCGGCGATCCGGGGGCTGCGGTGAACCCGGTGGTCGAGGAGCGAGCGCAGCGAGCGTCTCGAGACCCCCGGCGCACCGTCCTGGTCCCGGGGACGCTCGCGCTGCTGCCGGAGTACGCCGGTCAGCAGGATCCCGTGGCCGGGCTGCGGGCCGCCTGCCGCACGGCCGTGGCCTGGCTCTGCGAGCCGGGCGAGACGATCGCCGTCCACTGCGAGCACCAGAGCCTGCGCCTGGCCCGGCACCTCGTCGGCGAGGCCGGCGGGACGCTGCACCCGATCGACGTCCGGCCGGCGCCGACGCTGGTGATCGGCAACGGCTCCGCCCGGCGTACCGAGAAGGCACCCGGCCACCTCGACCCGCGCGCGGCGGCCTTCGACGCCGACCTCGGCCGGGCGCTGACCCGGCCCGACCCCGCCGCCCTGACTGTTCTCGACCCCGCGCTGGGGGCGGAGCTGTGGGCCGACGTCGGGTCGCTGCGGTGGCTCGGCGAGCTGCTTCGCGGGGACGAGCAGGTCACGGTCGACTTCGACGACGACCCGTTCGG
>JBKJPE010000101.1:0-13124 GCA_046595185.1 Nocardioides sp. | reverse complement strand
GGCGTCCCGGCAGCCCCGAGCCGTCGCGTCGACCGTCGGCCGCGGGCAGCGCGACCGGCGCGCCGCTGGAGGCCGATGCCCGTGCCGGCGCAGCACCGACCCAGGCGAAGACCAGGGAGTCCTCGCCCTTGAGGAAGCGGTGGCAGCGCACGCCACCGGTGGCCCGACCCTTGGTGGGGTAGTCCGAGAAGGGCGTCACCTTCACGAGGCCGGGCTCGGTGCCGGGCAGAGCCGTCGACGAACCGGACGCGGTCACCACGACCGACCCCTCGGGTGCGGCCGGGTCGACCGTGCCGAACCAGGCGACCTGTGCTCCGGCGGCGAGCTTGATGCCCGCCATCCCGCCACCGGCGCGACCCTGGGGTCGAACCAGTCCGGCGCCGAAGTGCAGCAGCTGGGCGTCGGTGGAGACGAAGCACAGGGTCTCCTCGCCGGTGCTCAGCTCGACGGCGCCCACGACCTCGTCGCCGTCCTTGAGGCCGATGACCTCCCACTCCTCGCGCGCGAGGACCTCGGGGTTGACCCGCTTGACGGTGCCGTCCCGGGTGCCGAGAGCCAGGCCCGGCCCTTCGCCGGCCAACGTGCACAGGGCCAGCGGTCGCTCCCCGGGCTGGAGGGCCAGGATCTCGCTCATCGGCAGGCCGCCCGAGAGGTTGGGGTCGTTGGCCGAGGGAGGCAGGGTCGGCAGGTCGAGCATCGCCAGGCGCAGCAGCCGCCCCGCCGAGGTCAGCACCCCGATCTCGCCGCGTGCGCTCGTGGTGACCACGGAGGTGATGACGTCGTGGTTGGCCCGGCCACCGCCGCGGCCGACCTCGAGACTGCTCGTGCGGGCCAGGAGCCCGCTGGCCGACATCAGCGCGCAGCACGGGTCGTCGGCCACCTCGAGGGGCGTCGTCGCCGCGGTGACGGCCGTGCCGGCCGACTCGAGCAGGACCGTGCGGCGCGGTGTGCCGTAGGTCGTGGCGACCTCGGCCAGCTCGGTGGAGACCACCCCCCGCAGCAGGACGTCGTCGGCCAGGATCGCGTCGAGCTCCTCGATCTCGCGGCGCAGCTGCTCCTGCTCCTTCTCCAGCTCCAGGCGGCTGAAGCGGGTCAGCCGGCGCAGCTGCATCTCCAGGATGTAGTCGGCCTGCGCCCGGGAGAGGTCGAAGACGGTGCTCAGCCGCTCGCGGGCGGCGCCGGCGTCGTCGCTGCTGCGGATCACCGCGATCACCTCGTCGATGTCCAGCAGCGCGACGAGCAGGCCGTCGACGAGGTGCAGCCGGTCGGCCTTCCGGTCGCGGCGGAACTGCGAGCGCCGGCGCACGACCTCGAGGCGGTGGGCGAGGAAGACCTCGAGCATCTGCTTCAGGCCCAGGGTGCGCGGCTGGCCGTCGACCAGCGCCACGGCGTTGACGCCGAAGGAGTCCTCCATCGGCGTGGCCTTGTAGAGCTGCTCGAGCAGCGCCTCCGGCACGAAGCCGTTCTTGACCTCGATCACCAGGCGCAGCCCGTGCTCGCGGTCGGTGAGGTCCTTGATGTCGGCGATGCCCTGCAGCTTCTTGCCCTGCACCAGGGTCTTGATCCGCTCGACGACCTTCTCGGTCCCCACGCCGTACGGCAACTCGGTCACCACGATGCCCTGGCGCCGCCCGACCGGCTCCACGCGGGCCGTGGCCCGCATCTTGAACGACCCCCGGCCGGTCTCGTAGGCGTCGCGGATCCCGGCCAGACCGACGATCTTGCCGCCGGTGGGCAGGTCGGGCCCCGGCACGAACCGCATCAGGTCCTCGGTGCTCGCTCCCGGGTGCACCACGAGGTGGCGCAGCGCCTGGACGACCTCGACCAGGTTGTGGGGGGCCATGTTGGTGGCCATCCCGACCGCGATGCCGGTGGTGCCGTTGACCACCAGGTTCGGGATCGCCGCGGGGAGCACCGACGGCTCCGTCTCGCGACTGTCGTAGTTGGGGCGGAAGTCGACGGTGTCCTCGTCGATCGAGGCCGTCATCGCCACCGCGGGCGCGTCCATCCGGCACTCGGTGTAGCGCATCGCCGCCGGGGAGTCGTCCGGCGAGCCGAAGTTGCCGTGGCCGTCGACCATGGGCAACCGCATCGACCAGGGCTGGGCGGTGCGCACGAGGGCGTCGTAGATCGCCCCGTCGCCGTGCGGGTGCAGCCGCCCCATCACCTCGCCCACCACCCGGGCGCACTTCACGTGACCCCGGTCGGGGGTCAGGTTCATCTGCTGCATCGTGTAGAGGATCCGGCGCTGGACCGGCTTGAGGCCGTCGCGGGCGTCCGGCAGCGCCCGGGAGTAGATGACTGAGTAGGCGTACTCCAGGAACGAGGTACGCATCTCCTCGCCCACGTCGATGTCGAGGACGTGCTCCTCGACCTCGTCGGGCGGGGGAGGGGTGGGGGTGCGCCGGGCCATGGGCGCATCATCGCGTGCCACCCGGCCGCGTCCCGGAGCGGGCGCGCCGTCACCGGCCCCCGCGTGGTGCCGCACCCCGCTCGGGGCAGCCGTTGCGTGCTCTAGATTGGCTGTGTGACGACTGCTCCCGGGCCCGAGCAGTCCGCGACGGACCCGACCCTCCCCGCCGCTCCGGCGGACCAGCCGGCGCCGGAGCCGGCTCTAGCGCCCCTGCATTGGGAGGCCGACGTGCTGCTGCGCGACGGCCGGACCGCCCACGTGCGCCCGATCCGCCCCGGGGACGCCGAGCTGCTCGTCTCGTTCTACGCCCGTGTCTCGGACCGGTCGAAGTACTACCGGTTCTTCAGCCCGATGCCGACGCTCAGCGCGCGCGACGTGCGCCACTTCACCGAGGTCGACCACGTGGGCCGGGTGGCCCTGGTCATGCTGCTGCAGGGCCAGATGATCGCCGTGGGCCGCTACGAGGCCGACGGTGAGGGCGAGGCCGAGGTGGCCTTCCTGGTCGAGGACCGCCACCAGGGTCGCGGGATCGCCCAGCTGCTCCTGGAGCACCTCGCCGCCGCCGCCCGCGAGCGCGGTCTGGAGCGGTTCACCGCCGAGGTGCTGCCGGACAACCACCGGATGATCCAGACCTTCCGCGACGCGGGCTACCGGGTGGCCAGCGGCTACCAGGACGGCGTGCTGACCCTGGAGTTCCCCATCGACGCCACGGACACCGCGATCGGGGTGATGCGCGGGCGCGAGCACCGCGCCGAGGCGGCCTCCATCGAGCGGTTCTTCAACCCGCGCTCCGTGGCCGTGATCGGGGCCTCACGTCGCCAGGACACGATCGGGCAGCAGCTGGTGCGCAACCTGGTCACCGGCGACTTCACCGGGCGGGTCTACGTGGTCAACCCCAGCGCCGGCGCGGTCTCGGGGCTGCCGGCCTACCAGAGCGTCGGCGACATCCCCGACGAGGTCGACGTGGCCGTCGTGGCGGTCCCGGCCGACGCGGTGACCGACGTGGTCCTCGACTGCGCGGCCAAGGGCGTGCACGGGCTGGTCGTGATCTCGTCCGGGTTCGCCGAGACCGGTGAGGAGGGCCGGCAGCGCCAGCGCCACCTGGTCGGGCTGTCCCGCTCGTACGGCCTGCGGCTGATCGGGCCCAACGCCCTCGGCCTGATCAACACCGACCCGGCCGTGTCGGTCAACGCCTCGCTGTCCTCGGTGATGCCGACCCGCGGGCGGGCCGGCTTCTTCTGCCAGTCCGGCGCGCTCGGCTCGGCCATCTTGGAGAAGGTCCGGAACCGCGGGCTCGGCCTGTCCACCTTCGTCAGCGCCGGCAACCGCGCCGACGTGTCGGGCAACGACCTCCTGCAGTACTGGGAGGAGGACGACTCCACCGAGGTCGTGCTGCTCTACCTGGAGTCCATCGGCAACCCGCGCAAGTTCTCCCGGATCGCGCGCCGGGTCTCCCTGCGCAAGCCGATCGTGGCCGTCCGCTCGGGCCGGAGCACCCAGGGCGTCCCGATGGGCCACACCGTGCGCCGCATCGGCGCCCCGCCGCAGGCCGTGGACGCGATGTTCCGCCAGGCCGGGGTGATCCAGGTCGACACGCTCGAGGAGATGTTCGACGTCGCCCAGGTGCTGGCCCACCAGCCGCTCCCGCGGGGCCGGCGGGTGGCGATCGTCGGCAACTCCGACGCCCTGGGACTGCTCGCGGCCGACGCGGCCGCACCGATCGGCCTCGAGGTCACCCGTGCCGTCGCGCTGGGTGCCGAGGCCGGGGCAGAGGACTTCGAGGACGCCCTCGACGCCGCCATCGACGACCCGGAGGTGGACGCGGTGATGGCGGTCTACATCCCGCCGCTGAACGTCTCCGGCGAGGACGTCGCCAACGTGCTCGCCGCCGTGGGGGAGCAGTCCGACAAGCCCCTGGTCTCCACCTTCCTCGGCGCCGAGGGGGTGCCCGAGCTGCTCCGTGTCCCCGACGTCGCCGGCTCGACCGCGGGGCGCGGGTCGGTCCCCTCCTACCCGGCGGTCGAGTCCGCGGTGCGGGCGCTGGCCCGGGTCGTCGACTACGCCGCGTGGCTGCGCGACCCCGACGGGCCGCCGCCGGACCCGGCGCAGACCGACGAGCCGGCAGCCCGGGCCGTCGTCCGGCGCGCCCTGCAGGCCGACCCGGACGGGGTCAACCTGGGGGAGGACGCGCTGCGGGGGCTGCTCACCGCCTACGGCATCGACCTGTGGCCCGTACGCCGGGTCACCACCCTCGACCAGGCACGCGCCGCCGGGCGCGAGCTGGGCTGGGCCGCGGGTCACGACGTGGTGCTCAAGGCGACCGCGGAGCCGCTGCGCGAGCGGCCCGACCTGGCCCACGTGTGGCGCAACATCGGCGACCCCGAGGAGATGGCGACCGCGTGGGCGTCGCTCGCGCAGACGGTGACCTCGGTGACCGAGCCCGACTTCGTGGTCCAGCGCACCGCTCGGCCCGGCGTGCCGGTGTCGATCCGCAGCATCGAGGACCCGCTCTTCGGCCCCGTGGTCTCCTTCGGGATCGCCGGGCCCGTGATCGAGCTGCTCGCCGACCTGTCCTACCGGATCCCGCCGCTGGGTGAGCACGACGCCCGGGCCATGGTGCGGGAGGTGAAGAGCTCGCCGTTGCTGTTCGGCTACCGCGGCGCGGAGGCCGTCGACGTGGCCCTGATCGAGCGGCTGATCGGCCAGGTGTCGCAGCTGCAGCTGGACTTCCCCGAGGTCGCCTCCCTCGAGCTGGGCCTGGTGGTCGTCGGTCCCGCCCACCTCTCCGTGCTGACCGCCACCGCGCGGGTCCAGCGCGTGGCCGCCCCCCGCTCCGACCTCTACGCGCGGCGGATGCCCGACCTGCCCGGCGACCTCAACCGGGCCTGAGAGCGGCGTGGTGATCGTCTCCGACACGGCGGGCCTGCTGTTCGTCCACGTGCAGAAGACCGGGGGGGTCACCGTCGAGCGCTGGCTGCAGGAGGTCACCCCGGACGCGCGGCGGGTGCCGGGCTGCGACCGGCACGCGGGCCTGCGCGTCATCCTGGACGCCGAGCCCGCGCTCCGCGGCCACCTCGTGCTCGGGGTCGTGCGGAACCCGTGGTCGCGGCTGCTCTCCTGGCACCGGATGGTGCGCCGCTGGGTCTCCTGGGTGCCCGAGGGCGAGCCGCTGGAGACGCTCGCCAACTTCCGCGGCAACGCCTTCGCCCTGCGGGTGGCCCGCGAGCTGCCCGACTTCGAGGACTTCGTGATCCGCGGGACTGCCGAGGTGCCCCGGTTGCGGCGTCCCCAGCTGGCCTACCTGGAGGCCCCCGGGCGCCGGGCCGACGTGGTGGGCCGCCAGGAGAGCCTCGACGCCGACCTTCGAGCGGTCGCCGCACGCTGCGGGCTGCCTGCCCGCTCCGGTGCGCGGTGGAACGCCGACGAGGAGCGGGTCGACTACCGCGCGGCGTACACCCCCGCGATGCGCGACCGGGTGGGCGAGGTCTTCGCGCGTGACGTCGAGGCGTTCGGCTACGAGTTCTAGGCACCCTCCCAGGCACCCACCTCCCTGGTCGGGTCCCGTGCGAGACTTCGCGGCATGCGCAGCACCCGCACCGACGACCGCGACCACACCCGGGAGCTGCTCGGGGCCATCGAGCAGACCGGGTACTACCCCGAGGTGGTCGCCGACGGCGTCTCCGCCGCGGTGGCCGGCGAGCAGGTCGTGTCCTTCTACGTCCACCACGAGCCGACCTTCGAGCACGACGAGGTGCGCCGCCACCAGAGCGTGGTCGTGCTGACGCCGAGCCGGCTGGTGCTGGCCCACACCGACGAGCACACCGGCGACGACCTGCTGCCGGAGCCCTACACGTCGACCTCCACGGAGTCCGTGCGGCTGGACGCCGTGCGCTCGGTCGTGGTGACCCGGATGATCGCCAACCCGACGCAGGGCCCCACCCCGCCCGCGGAGGCCGTGATGACCATCGGGTGGGGCGGCGTGGGCCGCCTCGACCTGGAGCCGGCCGGGTGCAGCGATCCCGAGTGCGAGGCCGACCACGGCTACACCGGGTCGCTGACCGCGGACGACTTCACCCTGCGGGTCTCGGCCACGGCCGACGGCGTCGACGCCGTCGCCGGGCTGCTGTCCTTCGCCGAGTCGCTCTCGGCTCGCACCCACCTGCGGTGACGCTGCTCGAGCCGGAGTACGGCCGACGCTCGCTCGGTGACGTCGTCCCGGCGGTCGCGCGGGCGCTGGGCCGCCCTCTGGACCCGGCACCGGACGCGTCCGGGCTGGTCCTGCCCGAGGCCGAGGCGTACGTCCTGTTCCTGGTCGACGGCCTCGGTGCGCGTCAGCTGGCCCGCTACGAGCACGCCGCGCCGTACCTCGCCTCGCTCGCGGTCGTCGACGCCGCCGCGACCGCCGGGGTGCCCTCGACCACCGCCACCAGCCTGACCTCCCTGGGGACCGGGCTGACCCCGGGCGCCCACGGGGTCGTGGGCTACAGCTCGCGGATCCCCGGCACGGACCGGCTGCTGTTCGCCCTCGGCTGGGACGCCGCGGTCGACCCGCGCGAGTGGCAGCCCCATCCGACGACCTTCACCCGGCTGCAGGCCGCGGGCGTCACCACCACGGTGGTCAACAAGCGGGAGTTCGAGGGCAGCGGCCTGACCGAGGCCGCCCACCGCGGGGCGGACTTCGTCGGCGCCGACAAGGTCGGGGAGCGGATCGCGGCCACCCAGCGGGTCTCCGCCGGCTCCCCGTCGCTGACCTACCTCTACGACGGCGACCTGGACTGGACCGGGCACCGGCACGGCGTCGCCTCGACGGCGTGGCTCCAGCAGCTGGCCATGATCGACAACGAGGCCGAGCAGCTGCGCGAGGCGCTGCCGGCCTCGGTGCGCCTGCTCGTCGTGGCCGACCACGGCATGGTCGACGCCGACCCGGCGCAGCGCTTCGACGTCGACGCGCTCCCGGAGCTGGCCGCCGGCGTCAGCCTCTTCGGGGGAGAGGCCCGGTTCCGTCAGCTCTACTGCCAGCGGGGGGCCGTCGACGACGTGATGGCCGCCTGGCGGGGGACCCTCGGGGAGGCGGCCGAGGTGCTGACCCGGGAGGACGCGGTGTCCCGTGGCTGGTTCGGGCCGGTCGCCCCGACGGTCGCCCCACGCCTGGGGGACGTGCTGGTGGCCTGCCGCGACCGGGCGTCGGTCGTCTCCACCGTCGGCTGGTCGCACGAGTCCCGGCTGATCGGCCTGCACGGGTCGCTGAGCCCTGACGAGATGCTGATCCCGGTCCTGCTGGACTGAGGCCGCTCACCCGAGGGGTCACGAGGGGCACACCCCCGCAGAGGGCGGGTCTCTCGTAGGGTGGGGCCCATGTCCTCCTCACCGGTCCGCATTGCCGTGGTCAACGACTACGCCATCGTGGTGGCCGGGACCGCGCGGGTCCTGGAGCCGTACACCGAACGGGTCAGGGTGGTCGAGCTGGACAGCCGCAAGCCGGTCGTCAGCGACGTCGACGTGGTGCTCTACGACACCTTCGGCCAGCCCCAGGGCTCGGCGTGCCGCCCCGAACAGCTGGTCGGTGCCGGGGCGCGCTTCATGGTGTTCAGCTGGAACACCGAGCCCGGGCAGGTGCGGGAGTCCCTCGACCGGGGGGCCCACGGCTACGTGTCGAAGGCGAGCACGGCCGAGCAGCTGGTCGAGGCCGTGGAGCGTGTCCACCGGGGGGAGCGTGTCACCCCTGAGGGTGGGACGGACGCCGATCGCGGCGACCTGTTCGGACGCTGGCCCGGCGACGTGCACGGCCTGAGTGCCCGCGAGTCGGAGGTGCTGGCCCTGATCTGCCAGGGCCTGAGCAACGTCGAGATCTCCCAGCGTGCCTACATCGGCATCAACACCGTGAAGACCTACATCCGTTCGGCCTACCGCAAGATCGGGGCCACCACCCGGCCGCAGGCCGTGATCTGGGGTCTCTCGAACGGCTTCGAGCCGGACCGCGTGCGACACCTGCTGGAGGACCGTACCCGGCCCTCGGCCTCGTCCGCGGGCTGAGCGCCCGAACCCGAGGACCACGACGGGACGCCCGGACGGGGCCTCACGTCCCGCAGAAGGTGCGGAACCCGGCGCCGCCGTCGGGGTCCGGCTCGGCGTACCGCTCCAGACCCGGCCGCTCGTCGTACGGCGCGGCGAGGACGTCGAGCAGGGCGTGCACCGGGCCGAGGTCGCCGCCGGTGGCCGCGGTGAGCGCCTCCTCGACGAGGTGGTTGCGCGGGACGTAGACGGGGTTCTGCCGGTCCATCGCGTCGGCGTCCGGGCCCAGCGCGAGCCAGCGCTCGCACCACGCGTCGAAGGCGGCGAGGTCGAGGACCATCGAGCGGGCCGGCTCCGCAGCTCCCCGGGCCGCGGCCGAGAGCCGGCGCCAGAAGGAGGTGTGGTCGACCCCGGTCTCGCGCATCAAGGCCAGCAGGTCGGCGGTGAGGTCGACGGCGACGTCGTCGGCCGGCCCGACCGGGAGTCCCAGCTTGCGGCGCATCCCGGCGTCGAGGTGCGCTGCATAGGTGGGGCTGTAGGCCTCCAGGGAGGCGGTGGCCAGCGCGACCGCCCGCTCCTCGTCGTCGTCGATCAGGGGCAGCAGGGCCTCGGCGAGGCGGGCGAGGTTCCACAGCGTGACCGTGGGCTGCTGGCCGTAGGCGTAGCGACCGCCCTCGTCGATGGAGCTGAACGACGTCGTCGGGTCGTAGGCGTCCAGGAACGCGCAGGGCCCGTAGTCGATGGTCTCCCCGGAGATCGTGACGTTGTCGGTGTTGAGCACCCCGTGCACGAAGCCCACGAGCATCCAGTGCGCCACCAGGGAGGCCTGGGCGGCGGTGACGGCCTCGAGCAGGGCCAGGTACGGGCGCTCGGCCCGCGCGGCGCCGGGGTGGTGGCGTGCGATGGCGTGGTCGGCCAGGCGCCGCAGCAGGTCGGGGTCGCCGAGGGAGCGGGCGTACTGGAAGCTGCCGACGCGCAGGTGGCTGGCGGCCGTCCGGGCCAGCAGCGCCCCGGGCAGCATCGTCTCGCGGCGCACCTGCCGGCCCGTGCCGACCACGGCCAGGGCGCGGGTGGTGGGGATGCCGAGGTGGTGCAGCGCCTCGCTCACGACGTGCTCGCGCAGCATCGGGCCGACCGCGGCGAGCCCGTCACCGCCGCGGGCGAAGGGGGTGCGCCCGGATCCCTTCAGGTGCAGGTCGCGCATCCGACCGTCGGGTCCGGTGAGCTCACCGAGGAGCAGGGCGCGCCCGTCGCCCAGGCGGGGAGACCAGCCGCCGAACTGGTGACCGGCGTAGGCCTGCGCCACCGGGGTCGCGCCGTCCGGCACCGCGGTGCCGGTCAGCAGCCGCAGACCGGCCGGGGTGCGCAGGTGCGTGACGTCGAGGCCGAGCTCGGCGGCGAGGTCCTCGTTGAGGGTCAGCAGGGCGGGCTCGGGGGCGGCCTCGGCCTGCCAGGCCACGGCCAGCTCGGGCAGGGCGTCGGCGAAGCGGTGCTCGAGACGCAGGGTGCCCTCGGCCGGGGTCAGGTCCGTGGTGCTCACCTGCCCAGCGTAGGCACGGGGGGTGGGCCGGTCGAACCGGCGCAATTGTCGGGTTGCGTCATGTTACCGATCAGTAACCGTGTCGGAACCCGACAATTGCGCCGGATCAGCCGACCCACCGAGCAGCCCCGCCCAGCACCCGGACCGCGAGGTCGGTGGTGGACCGGACGCCGAGGTGGTCGACCGCGCGGGCCACGTGCTCGGTCGCCACCGGCAGCAGGCCGGGCGACCCCGGCTGCTCCGGGGTCAGCCCGAGGTCGACGTCGGCGCGACCGGCCATGATCTGCAGGTTGAAGTCGAACCGCTGCCGGGCACCCTCGGCGGCCAGCTTGCGGACGAGGCCGGCGCCCGCGCGACGCCGGCCCTCCTCGAGGCACTGGTCGTCGACCGCCGCGGCCACGGTGGCGCCGTCGCAGTGCTCGAGGTCGGCCCACACCTCGTGCATCGACCCGACCTGGGCCAGCAGCAGCGAGGCCGCCCGCTCACCGATCCCCGGCACGCCCGGCAGGTTGTCGCTGGCGTCGCCGCGCAGGGCGGCGTACTCGAGGTAGCGCTCGGCGTGCACGCCGTACATCGCGTGCAGGCGGGTGGGGGTGAGCAGCGGCGACCCGTCGATGCCGCCGGCGATCAGGCGCAGGACGTGGGTGTGCTCGCTGATGTGGGCGAAGGCGTCGCGGTCGGAGGTCACGATCACGCAGCGCCACCCGCGGTCCTCCGCCCAGGTGGCGGCCGACGCGCTCACGTCGTCGGCCTCGAGCCCGGCCGGCGTCACCGCGCGCAGGCCGACCGCCTCGAGCAGCGGCCCCACCCGCTCGAGCTGGTCGACGAGCGCGGCGTCCTTCTCGGCACGGCCGGCCTTGTAGTCCGGGTACGCCTCGCGCCGCACCGAGGCCCTGCGGTCGTCGAGGCCGAAGACCACGGCGTCGGGGGAGAACCCCTCCACCGCCTCCAGGATCTGCAGCAGCATGCCGTGCAGCGCCCAGGCCGGGCGCCCGCCACGGTCGCGCAGGTCGGTGGACGCCCTGGCGTGGTGGTGGCGGTGCAGCAGCGAGGGTGCGTCGACGGCCAGCAGCAGGGGCCGCTCGCGCGGCTCGTCGGTCGGGGGGCTCACGGTCCGACCAGCCTACGCAGGACCACGGCGCCCCGGGTCTCAAGGCCGGGGCCGGGACGACCGAGGATCACAGTGGCATCACCGCGACGACCGTTGCGCCCCAGCCCGACCCACCGGAGTCCCCGTGCCCCGCTCCCGCTCCTTCCCTGTCGGCGCTGCCGTGCTGGCGGTCGCCGGCCTCCTCCTGGGACTGCTCCCCGCGCACGCCGCTGCGGCGGCCGCCGCCGCCGGCGCCGGCGCCGGCGCCACCGACCGCGTCGCGGGCCTGGCCACCGCCGGGGCGCCCAGCGATCTCTCCGAGGTCACCGCCCTGGAGGCGGCGACCGGGACCGACGTCGACCAGGTGACCTTCTACGCCGCCTGGGCGCACGGCGGGGACTTCCCGGCGGCCGACGCCACCCGGATCGTCGGCATCGGGGCGACGCCCGAGCTGACCTGGGAGCCCTGGGACCCGGCCGCCGGGCTGGAGCAGCCGGCGTACCGCCTGGACCGGATCGTCGCGGGCGCCCACGACGCGTACGTCACCCGGTGGGCCCGCCAGGTCAAGGCGTGGGGCCGTCCGATCGTGATCCGGTTCGCCCATGAGATGAACGGTGACTGGTACCCCTGGGCGGAGGGCGTCAACGGCAACGGACCCGGGGACCACGCCGCTGCGTGGCGCCGCGTGGTCGGCATCTTCGCCAAGGTCAGGGCCACCAACGTGACCTGGAGCTGGTCGGCCAACGTGCCCTACCCCGGCTCCACGCCCCTGGCCTCGCTCTACCCGGGTGACCGCTACGTCGGCCGCGTCGGCCTGGACGGCTACAACTGGGGCACCACCCAGACATGGTCGACCTGGCAGTCCTTCGGCGAGGTGTTCGGCGCGGGGGTGGCCGAGCTCGGGTCGCTCAGCACCCGCCCGATCCACGTGACCGAGACCGCCGCGCCCGAGGGGGCCGGGGGTGACAAGGCAGCCTGGATCGCCGACATGTACGCCTGGCTCGACGCGCACCCGGAGGTCCGGGGCGTCACCTGGTTCTCCCTGCTGAAGGAGGCCGACTGGCGCATCGACAGCTCGCCGGAGTCGTTGGCTGCGTGGGGCGAGGGCTCGCGGGTGCTGTAGGTGCCACGCGAGCCGCTGCCTCGGCCCGGCCCCTCAGCCTCAGGCCAGGGCGAGGAAGAGCTTCTCCATCTCCTTGCCGTCCACCCCGTCGAGGCCCCGATCGGTCCCGGTGAGGCACTGCTGCAGCCCGGTCGCCACGATCGCGTGACCGGCGCGGGACAGCGCCTTGTTGACGGCGGCGAGCTGGGTCAGGACGGCCTCGCAGTCCGACCCGTCCTCCATCATCGCGATGACGCTGGTGAGGTGGCCGCTGGCGCGCTTCATGCGGGTGATGATCGGCTTGACGTCCGTGGGCTCGAGGGTCCGTCAGGCGCCCTGCCCCTTCTCCGCAGTGTCCAGGGCGGCCAGGACCGAGGTGAGTCGTCGGCGCGCGTCGCCGGCGATCTCGCGCAGGGCGTCCCCGGCGTCGCCGGACCCGGCGAAGGACATCATGGCGTCGGGGTCGAACGCCTCGACGACCGTGCTCGTGCCGTCCTGGTCGCGGACGACGACGTTGCAGGGCAGCAGCGCCGCGATGGACGGCTCGACCTGGAGCGCCCGGTGCGCGAGCTGCGGACGACAGGCGCCGAGGATGATCTGTGGCGCGACGTCCACGTCCAGCTTGGCCTTCAATGTCGCGCGGACATCGATCTCGGTGAGGACACCGAAGCCGGCCTCGACCAGCTGGGCGCGGACCGCCTCGACGGTCTCGTCGTAGGGCCGTCTGACGGTGATCCGCATCGTGTAGTCCGCCATTGCGCGTGTCCTCCTCGGCTGGGGCCTGCTCCGGTGAGCGGCCGTCTTTCTCCACCGTACATCCCCCCGGGGGGATGGGCTGTTCGGCGCGGTACGGCTCGCCTGGCTGCGCGGTCGTTGAACCCACGACGTGCTCGGGCGTCGCATCCGCCAGCCGTCCCGTTCGGCTGCGGGGTCGAGCGCCGAGGCCACAGGATGGTGCTCGACCTCG